>NZ_JBVKCZ010000033.1:0-108421 GCF_055634335.1 Streptomyces sp. NPDC111802
ACGAACTACCCAGTGTCACCAAGGATGAAATCAGCCCAAACCGACCATCAGCGGGCTGCTGACCAGCAGAGTTCTGCTAATTCACTGGCATTGCGCGGACGTCACTGCGGATTGCCCGTCGAGACCTCGAAGGTCATCGTCGGCGGGTCGTCCGGGTCGAAGTCCGTGCGCACCTTGGGCGACTGCCGCATGACGGTGCCCTGCCCGTAGGTGTTCTCGTCGATGTCGACCTTCTCGTACTTCCACCCCGCCTCGTCGAGGCACTCCACTACCGATGGCCAGTACTTGAACGTGAAGTCCGGCATCGTCACCTTGTCCGGGTCGGAGTACGACTCCGAAGGCTCGGTGCAGTCCGTCGTCTCGACCGTCTTCGAGCTGTCCCCTTCGCGGTAGCCCGCCTTCTTCGTCACCGGGGACGTGGCGGTCGCGCCGCCGCTGGCGCCCGCGTCGTCGTCGGAGCCGCCACCGCCCTTCAGGGCGAGCGCCGCGATCAGTCCGACCACCGCGACCATGGACACCACGATCGAGCCGATGATCACCGGCTTGTTGTTCCTGCCGCCGCCCGAAGGGGGCTGTGTCCGGGGCGAGATGGAGTACGGCGGCGGCGTCGCATGGCCCGGCTGCGGGGAGTACGCCATCGGCTGGGGCGTCTGGAAGCCGGGCTGCTGCTGCGGGTAGCCGTAGGCCGGCGAGGGCGCGGACGGCGGCGGGGTGCCGTACGGGTTCGGGGCCGGGGCCGGGGTCGGCTGGTACGGCGACTGGACCGGGCCGCCCGGCGGGGGCGTCTGGCCGACCGGCGGGAACACCGAGGCGCCGACGCCCTGGCCGCTCTGCGTCTGCGCGCCCGGCACGATGCTCGGCGGGGCGGCCTGGAAGGACGCGGCCACGCGCAGGCACTCGTCGCGCATGGACTCGGCGCTCGGGAAGCGCTCGTTCGGGTTCTTCTTCAGGGCGCGGGCCACCAGCGCGTCCACGGCCGACGGCAGCGCGCGGTTGATCGAGGACGGAGCCACCGGCTCCTCCTGTACATGCGCGTACGCGATCGCCAGGGGGGAGTCCGCGTCGAACGGGAGCCGCCCGGTGACGAGTTGGAACAGCATGATGCCGACCGAGTAGAGGTCGGAGCGGGCGTCCACGGCCCGGCCGAGCGCCTGTTCCGGCGAGAGGTACTGCGGGGTGCCGACGACCATGCCGGTCTGCGTCATCGAGGTCACACCGGACTGCATGGCGCGCGCGATGCCGAAGTCCATCACCTTGACCACGCCACGCTTGTTCAGCATCACGTTGCCCGGCTTGATGTCCCGGTGGACCAGCCCCATCTCGTGGCTGATCTCCAGAGCGGCGAGCACATCCGCGGTGATCTTCAGCGCCTTGTCGGCGGGCACCGCGCCCAACTGCCGTACGTCCTCGTCGAAGACCGAGCTGAGCGGGCGGCCCTCGATGTACTCCATGACGATGTACGGCGTCGTCATGCCCCCGACGGTGTCCTCGCCGGTGTCGAAGACCGAGACGATATTGGTGTGCGTGAGTTTGGCCACGGCCTGCGCCTCGCGGCGGAAGCGCTCGCGGAACGCCTGCTCACGGCCGAGCTCGGTGTGCAGGGTCTTGATCGCGACCTGTCGGTCGAGCACGGAGTCGTACGCGAGGTGCACCGCCGCCATGCCGCCCTGGCCGAGCAGGTCGCGCAGCTGATAGCGGCCACCGGCCAGCGACCGCCCCGCGTTCGCGCCCTGTGTGCCGTCCTGGCTCATGTTCTGCGTCCCCCGTGCCTCTCGGGCGCCTGCGGCCGCTGGACCGAGTGGTCCCGAGTGATCCAATGTGCTATTCCCGGCCAAGTCTGCCCCACGGCACTGACAGGTCAAGCGCGGTGCCCGTTCCGTGACCGTACGCGAAGGGAGCGTCGCGGAAGCGTTACAGGGGCCGTACGGTCGCTGCACAGAATTTGCACGAGGGGACGGGGTACCGGTTTGATGGCCGGTCTGTCTCCGTCCGGTTGGGGCGACCGTCTCGGACCGGCGGCTTGCGCCGAGGCTGTAGCGTGGCCGACGGAGACCGTAACAACACCGCGCGCACCGCGGGCAGAAACGACGGCGAGGACCGATGGCACAGCAGCAGCGCGCTCAGGGCCCGTCCGACCCCGAGGCGGCTGGCGGCGGTATGTCAGACGCGCCGGAAATGTGGGGTAATGGCGGACTTGTCGGGGACGGCCGTTACAGGCTGACCCGCAGACTCGGCCGGGGCGGCATGGCCGAGGTGTTCGCGGCCGAGGACGTGCGTCTCGGCCGCACCGTGGCGGTCAAGCTGCTGCGCTCCGACCTTGCCGAGGACCCGGTGTCCAAGGCCCGCTTCACGCGCGAGGCCCAGTCGGTGGCCGGTCTCAACCATCACGCGATCGTCGCCGTGTACGACTCCGGCGAGGACTTCGTGAACGGCCAGAGCGTGCCGTACATCGTCATGGAGATCGTCGAGGGCCGCACCATCCGCGACCTCCTGATCAATGCCGAGGCACCCGGCCCCGAGCAGGCGCTGATCATCGTCTCCGGCGTCCTGGAGGCCCTCGCCTACTCGCACCAGCACGGCATCGTGCACCGCGACATCAAGCCCGCCAACGTCATCATCACCCACAACGGCGCCGTGAAGGTGATGGACTTCGGCATCGCCCGCGCCCTGCACGGCGCGCAGTCGACGATGACGCAGACCGGCATGGTCATGGGCACCCCGCAGTACCTCTCGCCCGAGCAGGCGCTCGGCAAGGCCGTCGACCACCGCTCCGACCTGTACGCGACGGGCTGCCTCCTCTACGAACTCCTCGCGCTCAGGCCCCCGTTCACCGGCGAGACCCCGCTGTCGGTGGTCTACCAGCACGTCCAGGACATCCCGACCCCGCCGTCCGAGGTCTCCGACGCGACGCCCCCGGAGCTCGACGGCCTCGTCATGCGTTCGCTCGCCAAGGAGCCGGACGACCGGTTCCAGACGGCCGAGGAGATGCGCGGCCTCGTCCAGTACGGCCTGCAGATGCTGTACGACCAGGGCGGCCACACCGGCACCTGGAACACCGGCCCGGTGACCATGCACGAGGGCCGCCACACCCCGGCCGCGGGCTTCGCCAACACGACCGTCATGGGCCATCCCGGCGACCCGGCCCCCGGTACGACGCAGATCCCGCAGCAGATCCTGCCCTCCGGGTACGGCGGCGGGGACGACGGCGGCTTCGAGGGGCACGGCAACCGGGGCAGCGGCCGCGGCAAGCTGTGGATCCTCGCCGTCCTCGCGGTGATCGCCATCGCGGCGGGCGTCGCGCTGGCGCTGAACAACGACGGCGGTGGCGGCGGCGGTAAGGGCACCACCCAGACGCCGACCACGTCCCAGACCAAGGACGAGGACAAGGCGACCGAGGAGCCGACCGACGAGGCGACCGAGGAGCCGACCGAGGAATTCACGGACGACGGCACCGGCACGGGCACCGACCCGGACTACACGCCGACGGAGGAGCCGACGCAGGAGCCCACCGAGGAGCCGACGCAGGAGCCGACGGAGGAGCCGACCACGGCCGAGCCGACGGAGGAGCCGACGGAGGAGCCCACCGAGGAGCCGACGGAGGAACCGACCACACCGCCGACGCTTCCCACCGCGCCGACGGACGGCGCCGGAGGCTGAGCGGCCTGTCGACACCGTCCCGCCGCTGAGCGGGACGAACCCTCACGCGCGCGTGTGCGGCCCGGGACGGGCTCCACGCGCGCGTGCCGTTCGCGGCACCCCGGCTGTCCGCGGAGACGCCGTCACGTCAGTCCGCGAAGGCGTCGCGGACCGCGTCGTACTCCCGGGTCCACCACACGGCCAGTGCCGAGACGGCAGGGAACTGCGGGTCCGCGCGGGTGTCGCCGCGCTCGTAGTGCCAGCGCAGCATCCAGAAGTCGTTGAGCCGCTCCCACCAGACACGGTGCACGGCCGCCGCGAGCTCGTCGGCGGTGGCGCCGGCCGTACGCCGGTACGCGCGCGCGTACGCCCGTACCTTCGCCAGGTCGAGTGCCCCGGTGGGCCGTACGAAGAAGATCGCGGCGGCGCGTACGGCCTCCTCCGCGCGGGGCTGCACGCCGAGGCGGTCCCAGTCGACGATCGCGGCGGGGGCGTCACCCCGGTAGAGCAGGTTGAAGGGGTGGAAGTCGCCGTGCACCCAGCCGACGCAGGCGCCGCGCGGGGGACGCCGGCCGGCGTGCCGCTCCAGGAGTTCGCGGCGTTCCAGGAGGCGGTGCCGGGCGAGTTCGTCGAAGCATTCGGCGGGGCGGTGGCGGCGCACCCGGGCGAGCAGGTCGTCGATGACGGTGAACGTCTCGGCGGGGTCGGCGCTCTCGACCGGCGCCCGCCCCTCCACCGGCATCACACGCTCCAGGCTCGCGTGCACCACGCCTAACAACGCCCCCAGCCGCTCGCACTGCCCGCGCGTCAGCTGGCCGCCGTGCCGGTGCCGGCCGTCGATCCAGGGGTGCAGGGCGTACGCGCGGCCGCCGACGACGGCGACCGTACGTCCGTCCCGGCCGGGCAGCGGCGGGGCCACCGGGACGCCGAGGTCGGCCAGGCGCTGGGTCGCCCGGTGCTGGCGGGCGATGGCGGCCGGGTCGGCCGTCTCGGGGTCGTAGTGGTGCTTGAGGAAGTAGCGGCCGCGGGTCGTGCGCAGCCGGTAGCCGCGGTTCAGCAGGCCCTGGTCGACGGGATCGCAGGCGAGGGCGGAACCGGCGGCGTACTGGCGGAGGAGGGCGCCCAGAGGGGGCGTGTGGGGCACAAGGGGTGGTACACAGGAGCGCGGCACGCGCCGATGCTAGGGCACCGGCGGATCCTGTGAGCTGGGCGTTGTCACAGCCAGTCGTTGCCAGTCGCCGTCAGTCACTTCCGGTCGCGGGACCGATCACCGGACGCCTCGCCATTCTTGATCGTCTTCTTGATCGTTTTAATCGAGCGGGAATACCGGGACATTTCATTCTTCGCATACGAGGCTGATGTCACATCGACTGAGTGATCTGCCCCGCGGCGACTCTTCCCGTGGCCTGGCTCACCGATATAACGTGCCGTTGTTCCGGCCCCCTGCAAGGCTGTGACCAGGAGTTGTTCCCGACTTTCGAGATTTACTTGGAAATCCAAGCAAAATCGCAGGTCAGGAGGGGTTTCACAGAAATGTGGAGCACTGGGTAACGTGCCTTTTGCAGGATGCTCGCCGGGGCACTTGTCACGCCTGTCCCCATCGAGCGCACCCACCCTGTGCGTCCGTAGGGCTTCAGGTGAGCCGCACTGGCACCCGGCGAACCCGGGCGCCGGACCGACGGAGGAGCACACGTGACCGTGGAGAGCACTGCCGCGCGCAAGCCGCGACGCAGCGCCGGTACCAAGAGCACGGCCGGCAAGACCACAACCGCAAGGAAAACGCAGGGCGCGGACCCCGAACTCGTGCAGTTGCTGACGCCCGAGGGCAAGCGCGTCAAGAACGCCGAGTACGACAAGTACGTCGCCGGCATCACTCCCGAAGAGCTCCGCGGCCTCTACCGCGACATGGTGCTCACCCGACGCTTCGACGCCGAGGCCACCTCCCTGCAGCGCCAGGGCGAGCTGGGTCTGTGGGCGTCGCTGCTCGGCCAGGAGGCCGCCCAGATCGGCTCCGGCCGGGCCACCCGCGAGGACGACTACGTCTTCCCGACCTACCGCGAGCACGGTGTCGCCTGGTGCCGCGGGGTCGACCCGAGCAACCTGCTCGGCATGTTCCGCGGCGTGAACAACGGCGGCTGGGACCCGAACAGCAACAACTTCCAGCTCTACACGATCGTCATCGGCTCCCAGACGCTGCACGCCACCGGCTACGCGATGGGCATCGCCAAGGACGGCGCCGACAGCGCGGTCATCGCCTACTTCGGCGACGGCGCCTCCAGCCAGGGCGACGTGGCCGAGTCCTTCACCTTCTCCGCGGTCTACAACGCCCCCGTGGTGTTCTTCTGCCAGAACAACCAGTGGGCGATCTCCGAACCGACCGAGAAGCAGACCCGCGTGCCGCTCTACCAGCGTGCGCAGGGCTACGGCTTCCCCGGCGTCCGGGTCGACGGCAACGACGTCCTGGCGTGTCTGGCCGTGACGAAGTGGGCGCTGGAACGCGCCCGCAGTGGCGAGGGACCGACGCTGGTCGAGGCGTACACGTACCGCATGGGTGCCCACACCACCTCCGACGACCCCACCCGCTACCGGGGTGACGAGGAGCGCCAGGCCTGGGAGGCGAAGGACCCGATCCTGCGCCTTCGCCGCCATCTCGAGTCCTCAAACCACGCGGACGAGGGATTTTTCGCGGAACTGGAGGCCGAGAGCGAGGCGTTGGGCAAACGAGTGCGCGAGGCGGTCCGCGCCATGCCGGACCCGGACCACTTCGCCATCTTCGAGAACGTGTACGCGGACGGGCATGCGCTCGTCGACGAGGAGCGCGCCCAGTTCGCCGCCTACCAGGCGTCGTTCGCGGACGTAGAGGGGGCCTGACATGGCAGCGGAGACAGTAAAGAACCTGGCTCTGGCCAAGGCGATCAACGAGTCGCTGCGCCACGCCCTGGACGCGGACCCCAAGGTCCTGATCATGGGCGAGGACGTCGGCAAGCTCGGCGGTGTCTTCCGGGTCACCGACGGCCTGCAGAAGGACTTCGGCGAGAGCCGCGTCATCGACACCCCGCTGGCCGAGTCGGGCATCGTCGGCACGGCGATCGGCCTCGCCCTGCGCGGCTACCGCCCGGTGGTGGAGATCCAGTTCGACGGCTTCGTCTTCCCGGCGTACGACCAGATCGTCACCCAGCTCGCCAAGATGCACGCGCGCTCGCTGGGCAAGGTCAAGCTGCCGATCGTGGTCCGTATCCCCTACGGCGGCGGCATCGGCGCGGTGGAGCACCACAGCGAGTCCCCCGAGGCCCTCTTCGCGCATGTGGCGGGCCTGAAGATCGTCTCGCCGTCCAACGCGTCGGACGCCTACTGGATGATGCAGCAGGCCATCCAGAGCGACGACCCGGTGATCTTCTTCGAGCCCAAGCGGCGCTACTGGGACAAGGCCGAGGTCAACCCCGAGGCGATCCCGGGCCCGCTGCACAAGGCGCGGGTCGTCCGCGAGGGCACGGATGTCACGCTGGCCGCGTACGGCCCGATGGTGAAGCTGTGCCAGGAGGTCGCCGACGCGGCCGCCGAGGAGGGCCGCAGCCTGGAGGTCCTGGACCTGCGCTCGGTCTCCCCGCTGGACTTCGACTCCATCCAGACGTCGGTCGAGAAGACCCGCCGGCTGGTCGTGGTCCACGAGGCACCGGTGTTCTTCGGTTCGGGCGCGGAGATCGCCGCCCGGATCACGGAGCGCTGCTTCTACCATCTGGAGGCCCCGGTGCTGCGGGTGGGCGGTTACCACGCCCCGTATCCGCCGGCGCGTCTGGAGGAGGAGTACCTGCCGGGCCTGGACCGGGTGCTCGACGCCGTCGACCGTGCCCTGGCGTACTGAGGAGAGGGTCGTGACGACGATGACTGAAGCGTCCGTGCGCGAGTTCAAGATGCCCGACGTGGGCGAGGGACTCACCGAGGCGGAGATCCTCAAGTGGTACGTCCAGCCGGGCGACACGGTCACCGACGGCCAGGTGGTGTGCGAGGTCGAGACGGCCAAGGCGGCCGTGGAGCTGCCCATCCCGTACGACGGGGTGGTCCGTGAGCTGCACTTCCCCGAGGGCACGACGGTGGACGTCGGTACGGCGATCATCGCGGTGGACCTGGCGGGCGGGGCGGCCCCGGCCGCCGAGGCGCCCGCCGCGCAGCCCGAGGCGCCGGAGGAGGAGCCCAAGTCGGCGGGCTCGGGCCGCCAGCCGGTGCTGGTCGGCTACGGCGTGGCCCAGACCTCGACGAAGCGCCGCCCGCGCAAGGGGGCCGACGTCCCGCGCCAGGAGCCCGCGCCCGCGGCGCAGGCCCTGCAGTCCGAGCTGAACGGCCATGGTCCCGCGGCGGAGGTGACGCCTCCCCGGCCGCTGGCCAAGCCGCCGGTGCGCAAGCTGGCGAAGGACCTGGGCGTCGACCTGGCCACGGTGACTCCCACCGGCCCGGACGGCATCATCACCCGCGAGGACGTCCACGCGGCGGTGGCCCCGCCGGCCCCGGCCGCCGAGCCGGTGGCGCAGGCCGCCCCGGCTCCCCCGGCCGCCGCGCCCGCCGCCGCCGCGGCGCCGGTGGTCACGTACGACACGGCTCGCGAGACCCGTGTCCCGGTCAAGGGCGTCCGCAAGGCGACGGCCGCGGCGATGGTCGGCTCGGCGTTCACGGCGCCGCATGTCACGGAGTTCGTGACCGTGGACGTGACGCGCACGATGAAGCTGGTCGAGGAGCTCAAGGAGGACAAGGAGTTCGCGGGCCTGCGCGTGAACCCCCTGCTGCTCATCTCCAAGGCCCTGCTGGTCGCGATCAAGCGCAACCCGGACGTCAACTCGTCGTGGGACGAGGCGAACCAGGAGATCGTGCGGAAGCACTACGTCAACCTGGGCATCGCGGCGGCGACCCCGCGCGGTCTGATCGTCCCGAACATCAAGGACGCCCACGCCAAGACGCTCCCGCAGCTGGCGCAGGCGCTCGGCGAGCTGGTGTCGACGGCGCGGGAGGGGAAGACCACCCCCGCCGCGATGCAGGGCGGCACGGTCACCATCACCAACGTCGGCGTCTTCGGCGTCGACACCGGCACTCCGATCCTCAACCCCGGCGAGTCCGCGATCCTCGCGATCGGCGCGATCAAGCTTCAGCCGTGGGTCCACAAGGGCAAGGTGAAGCCGCGTCAGGTCACGACGCTGGCGCTCAGCTTCGACCACCGCCTGGTGGACGGCGAGCTGGGCTCCAAGGTCCTGGCGGACGTCGCGGCGATCCTGGAGCAGCCGAAGCGGCTGATCACCTGGGCGTGAGCCACGGGTGACAGCGAAAGGGGCGGCCACTGTCGAGTGGCCGCCCCTTTGCGTGCGAGTGTCAGCAGGCGTCAGCTGATGCGGGCGTAGCCGTAGCTGATCAGCTTCTTCACGTCCGACGTGCGGTTGGCCTCCGAGGAGGCGGTCAGGACGGCGCCCATGACCTGCTCGCCGTTGAGCGTGGCGGCGAAGACGAGGCAGTACTTGGCCTCGGTGCCGGAGCCGGTCTTGATGCCGAGCGTGCCGTTCCAGCCGAGCAGGACGTTGGTGTTGGTCCACGGCGCCATCGTGCGGGTGGAGCCGCTGCTCGTGATCGTCTTGGCCGTGTACGACTTCGTCTTCACGACGGCCTTGAACGTGGTGCTCTTCATCGCGCTGCGGGCGAGCTTCGTCAGGTCGCGCGGCGTCGAGTAGTTGGAGCCATTGCTTATGCCGTCGAACGAGTCGAAGTGCGTGTTGGTCATGCCCAGGCTCGAGGCCATGGTGTTCATCTTGCCGATGAAGTTGGCCGTGCGGGCCTTGACCGTCGTGCCGGAGCCGAACTTGTCGGCGAGGGCCATCGCGGCGTCACAGCCGGACGGCAGCATCATCCCGTAGAGCAGCTGGCGGACGGTGACCTTGTCGCCGACGATCAGCCGGGCCGAAGAGGCGCCCTTGGAGACGATGTAGTCGCTGATCTCCCTCCGGATCGTCACCTTGGTGTCGAGGTTCAGGTTCGTCTGCGAGAGCACGACCTTGGCGGTCATGATCTTCGTGGTGGAGGCGGTGAGCCTCTTGGTGTCAGCGGCCTTGGTGAAGAGCGTCGTGCCGGTCGCGCTGTTCATCAGGTATCCGCCCGGGGCGGTGATGGTGGGCGCGGTCACGGCTTGCGCGGGAGCCGCGGTGAGGCCTCCGGTGACGAGCACCGCGCCGGTCGTCATGGCGACGGCGGCGGCTCTACGGATACGGAAGCCCTTGGTGGCTGTTAGCAACTGAAATACCCCGATTACGTCGAAATGCCCCGAAAGTGCGGCCGAGTTCGTGGGGAAGATGGTGGGGCCGCACGTGTGTGACACGTAAGTAGCACACAAGGTTGTGCAACGGCTGGCATCAATGTTGCTTTTTTGACCGAGGGTTTGACCGAGGGTTTGACCGGGGGGTTGGCTGAGGGCTTGGCTGCGGTCCGGATGCTGGACGAGCACTGCCATGCGTACGTGTTGTATCTATGCTGTGGCCATGCCTTCCGCCCCGCCCGCACCCGTGAAGCGGCCGCCCGCCGCCGACCGCGTCTACACCCACGTCAAACAGGGCGTCCTGGACCGCCGTTACGAAGGCGGGACGCTGCTCACCGAGGGCGAGCTGGCGGAAGCCGTCGGGGTCTCGCGCACTCCGGTGCGGGAGGCGCTGCTGCGGCTGGAGGTCGAGGGGCTGATCAAGCTCTACCCGAAGAAGGGCGCACTGGTCCTGCCGGTCTCCGCGCAGGAGATCAAGGATGTCGTGGAGACGCGGCTACTCGTCGAGGAGCACGCGGCGCGCAAGGCCGTCCCCGCACCGCCCGGACTCATCGAGCGACTCGAGGAACTGCTCGCCCGGCAGAAGGAACAGGCCGCCGCCGGCGACCTCGCCGCAGCCGCCGTCACCGACCGCTGCTTCCACGCGGAGATCGTCCGCAGCGGCGGCAACGAGATCCTGTCGCGGCTGTACGACCAACTGCGCGACCGCCAACTGCGCATGGGCGTCGCCGTCCTGCACTCCCACCCCGACCGGATCGCCAAGACCCTCGTCGAGCACGAGGAGATCCTTCAGGCGCTGCGTTCCGGGGATCCCGAGGCGGCCGTCGGGCTGGTCCACCGGCACATCGACTGGTTCTCGCATCTCGCGCGAGGTGACGAGCGATGAGGTCCGCCGCACTGCCCGGCGATCCTCCGGGCGGCCGCCGCGCCGTCGCCGTCTGGGGCATAGGCGTCTCGGTCTACTTCGTCGCCGTCATCTTCCGTACGTCGCTGGGCGTCGCCGGCCTCGACGCCGCGGACCGCTTCGACGTGAACGCCTCGGCCCTGTCGACCTTCTCGATCCTCCAACTGCTCGTGTACGCGGGTATGCAGATACCCGTCGGCCTGCTGGTCGACCGGCTCGGCACCAAGAAGGTGCTCGCCATGGGCACGGTGCTGTTCACCCTGGGCCAACTGGGCTTCGCCTTCTCCCCGTCGTACGGCATGGCCCTCGCCTCGCGTGCGCTGCTGGGCTGCGGCGACGCGATGACGTTCATCAGCGTGCTGCGGCTCGGCACCCGCTGGTTCCCGGCCCGGCGAGGACCGCTGATAGCGCAGCTCGCCGGTCTCGCGGGCATGGCGGGCAACCTGGTCTCCACGCTGGTGCTGGCCCGGCTGCTGCACGGGTTGGGCTGGACGGCCGCGTTCGCGGGCAGCGCGGGCGCCGGGGTCGTCGTACTCGTGCTGTTGCTGCTGTTCCTGAAGGACCACCCCGAGGGACACGAGCCGGAGCCGCTGCCGCACCTGGGCGCGGCCTACGTACGACGCCAGATCGCCGCGTCCTGGCGGGAGCCGGGCACCCGGCTGGGGCTGTGGGTGCACTTCACGACGCAGTTCCCGGCGATGGTCTTCCTGCTGCTGTGGGGGCTGCCGTTCCTGGTCGAGGCGCAGGGGCTGTCGCGGGCCACGGCCGGTGAACTGCTCACCCTGGTCGTCCTGTCGAACATGGTGGTGGGCCTGGTCTACGGCCAGATCGTCGCCCGGCACCACGAGGCCCGGCTCCCGCTCGCGCTCGGGACCGTCGCGGCGACGGCGACGCTCTGGGCGACGACGCTGGTCTGGCCCGGTCAGACGGCGCCGATGTGGCTGCTGGTCGTGCTGTGCGGGGTGCTCGGGGCGTGCGGGCCGGCCTCGATGCTCGGCTTCGACTTCGCGCGGCCGGCGAATCCGCCGGAGCGTCAGGGGACGGCGTCCGGCATCACCAACATGGGTGGTTTCGTGGCCTCGATGACGACGTTGTTCGCGGTCGGTGTGCTGCTGGACGCGACGGGCGGCGACTACGCGGTCGCCTTCTCGGTGGTGTTCGTCCTTCAGGCGCTGGGGGTCAGCCAGATCCTGCGGCTGCGGAAGCGGGCGGCGCTCAGAGAGCGGGAACGGCTGGTCGCCAGCAGGGTGGAGACAGTGCACGTTCCCGCTTGAGCCGGCGTGCGCGTGACTCAGAGGGCCGGGACCAGGGTGAGGTACGCCAGTCCCAGCACACCTCGGTAGCTCATCCACTGGGCGCGGTGGCGGTCCAGGCGTTCGCGGGTCTCGGCGGCCAGGGGGTGGTCGGGGTGCTGGGCCAGCCATATCTCGGCGTCCGCCTGGTACGCCGATTCGAACTCCTCCCACTCGTCGAGGCTCGCCGTCTCCGTCCACTCCGGACGGAAGCCCGCGGCGACCGCCAGGTCGAGGAGGGTGGCGAGGTCGTGGTGGTCGTCGGCAGAGGCTCCCGGCCACATGCCCTTGAGCTCGGCGGGGGTCGGGGGCCGCTGCCAGAAACCCTCGCCGAGCAGCACGCGGCCGTTGTCGGTGACCAGGCGGCGCAGTTCGCGAAGGGCCTCCGTGAGGTGGTCCGCCGCCTCGGCCGTGCCGAGGGCTTGGCTCGCTCCCACGCACAGGACCAGGTCGGCGGGGCCGCGCGAGGTGTTGGTGGCCGACTCCTCGACGAACTCGGCCCGCTGCCCGAGCCCTCTGTCCTCGGCGTTGCGGCGGGCGCGGGCGAGGTCGTCGCCGTTGAGGTCTATGCCGACGCCTGTCGCTTCCGGGGTGGCCGCGAGGATGCGGAGCATCAACTCGCCCCAGCCGCAGCCGATGTCGAGCACGGTGGCCGGGTTCGTACGGGAGAGGCGCTGTACGAGGGCGGCGGCGCGGGACTCCGACAGGGGGCCGTGGAAGGTGAGGCGGGTCAGGCGCGGGGGGTGCGTGGGTGTGGTGTGGGTGTCTGTCACGCCGGGACGGTAGCCGTGGGTGGGGGGTGGGCGACAGCGGTTTTCGCCTCCGTCGCCTCCGCCCGCCCCACCGAGTGGCCGTCCGGACGCCCGGAACTACTGCGTCACCGTGAAGTTGCGCAGGATCGCCTTGGTCAGGTCCGGGTCGCCCTCCGCCTTCAGACGGTCCGCCACCGCCTCCGGGGTCACCCGGCCGCAGGCCAGGCGGAAGTACGTCTCCCAGTCGAGGGTGAGGGTGGCGGCGGGGCCGAGGGCGGGGGCCGTTTCGAGGGTGCCGCGGCCCTGGATGTCGATGCGGATCGTGCGCAGGAACTCGATCGGGCCGTGGACGTCGAAGACGATGGCCGAGCTGCGAGGGGCCTCCGCCTTGATGGCGACGACATCGGGCAGCTGAGCGAGGAGGTGGTCACGGACGATGTGCGCGCCGGGGGAGTCGAGGTTGCCGGGGCGGCCGAGGGCGGTGCGCAGGTCCTGTTCGTGCACCCACAAGTCGAAGGCGTGGCCCCGCATGGACTCTTCGAGGGTGAGCTCCGCGCCGAGCGGGCCGCGCACCTTCGTGCCGGGGTCGCGGGACTCGTTCCGCAGCTGGCGGTTGCGGCGGATGATCGTGTACTCCAGCTCGGACGTCATCTCCGGCGCCGTGTGGTGGCGGCGGACGTCGACCTGCATCTCCATGTAACGCTGGTGGTCGTTGGTGACGTGGAAGAGGTCGCGCGGCAGTGTGTGGATGGGGCGCGGGTCGCCGAGCATCTCGCAGTCCAGGCCGATGACATGGGACACGACGTCACGGACCGACCAGCCGGGGCACGGTGTCCGCCGGTTCCACTCGCCCTCCACGAGCGGCGTCACCAGCTCGGATATCGCTTCGATGGAGTGGGTCCAGGCGTCGGCGTAGGGCTGGAGGGTTGGATGCAGACTCACGGAACGGGACCCCTCGGCGGTTGGTACGTCGGTACGCGGGCAGGTTGTGGCGTCGGTGCCAGTGGGCGGCGGCTGCTGTCGGCGGGTGTCTTGAAACGCTAAGTTACGCTGCTGTGAGGCACCCCGGCAGTGCTTTCGTGTGACGATCGTAGGCCTGTGTGGAAGCCTGTGTGGACCGCTCGAATGCCAGGACGGTGGTAGTGTGCGCGCCTCTTTGCTCCAGATCGACGTCAATGAGGGCGAATCGGTCGAATCGCGTCGGGTGAGGGTCGCCTCTCTGGTACGGGAACAGGCCGGGGCGGATCTGGTGGTACTGCCGGAGCTGTGGACCACCGGGGCGTTCGCCTACGAGGCCTTCTCCGACGAGGCCGAGCAGCTCGAAGGGCCGACCTACGAGGCGATGGCGAAGGCCGCGAGCGACGCGGGCGTGTGGCTGCACGCGGGCTCGATCCCCGAGCGGGACCCTGACGGTCCGCTCTACAACACCTCTCTTGTCTTCTCCCCCTCCGGTGATCTGGCCGCCGCGTATCGCAAGATCCATCGGTTCGGCTTCGACAAGGGAGAGGCGGTGCTGATGGGCGCGGGCGAGGAACTGGTGACGGTCGCTCTGCCCGAGACCGTCCTGGGTGTGGCCACCTGCTACGACCTCCGCTTCCCCGAACTCTTCCGCGGTCTCGTCGACGCCGGCGCCGAGACCCTGGTCGTCCCCGCGGGCTGGCCGGAGCGCCGCCGGGCGCACTGGACGCTGCTGGCTCAGGCGCGGGCGGTGGAGAACCAGGCGTTCGTGCTCGCCTGTGGAACGGCCGGTACGCACGCCGGAGTTCCGCAGGCCGGTCACTCGATCGTGGTCGATCCGTGGGGCGAGGTGCTGGCCGAGGCCGGCGCGGGGGAGCAGGTCCTCACGGTGGAGTTCGACCCGGGGAAGGTCGCGGTGACACGGGATCAGTTCCCGGCGCTGAAGGATCGCGTGCTGGGGCTGGCGGCGCCGCGTCGCTGACGGCGCGCCCGCGGGCGGGTGCCCCGCAGGCTCGCCGCCTCAGTCGTCCCCGCGTTCCTTCTCCGCCAGGTGGATCACACACACGGTCACCGCGATCAGCAGCGCCGGGTCCGCGTCGTCCCGTACGACGTCCACGCCGTACGTCTCCCGCACGTGCAGCCATCGCCGGGAGACGACGGCCAGCAGTTCGCCGTCGTACTCGATGGCGAACTCCCGGTCCAGGATCTTGCCGCTGACGTCGAGTTCCGTGCTGCCGTCGGCCAGGGACACCCGGTAGTGGTTGCGCAGCAGGGACAGGCGTTTGCGGCGGATCGTCGCGAGGGGCTCGCCACCGCGCTCGATCACCATCGTGTCCCGCAGGGCGAACATCTTCTGGTGGATGTCGACGAGGACGTGCCCCTGGGTGTCCTTCAGCTCGAAGGTGTCCCGCAGCCGCATCGCCTTGCCGTCGACGAGGTACACCTTGCTGCCCCGGTCGTCCTCGATCCAGTAGTCGTCACCGAAGCCGAGGAGCCGGTCGCGTACGAGGAATCTCATGACACCAGAGGTTCCCCGCCGCCCGGTCCGAAACGCCGTCTGTAGGCCGACGGGCTGAGCCCGGTCTCGCGCCGCACGCGGGCGCGCAGGTTCGCCGCGGTGCCGAGTCCGCTGCGGGCCGCCACCACGTCCAGCCGCTCCTCGCCGCGCTCGATCAGCCGACACGCGAGCGCCACCCGCTCCCCCGTCAGCCAGGCCAGCGGCGTCGTCCCGAGCTGTGCCCGGAAACGCCGGTGCAGGGTGGCCGGCGACACCGCCGCACGGTCCGCCAGGCCGGCCACCGTCAACGGCTCCCCCAGCCGTGCCCGCGCCCACGCCAGCAGCGGGGCCAGCGACTCGTCCGGCACGTCCGGCACCGGCCGCTCCACGAACTGCCGCTGCCCGCCGTCCCGGTGCGCGGCGAAGACGAGCCGTCGGGAGACCGCGTTGGCGACCTCCGCGCCATGGTCCCGCCGTACGACATGCAGGCACAGGTCGAGCGCGGCGGCGCTGCCCGCCGCGGTCAGGATGTCGCCCTCGTCGACGAAGAGCACGTCCGGTTCGAGCAGCACCTTCGGATGGAGCTCGCGGAAGATGTCGGCCCACCGCCAGTGGGTGGTGGCGCGGCGTCCGTCGAGCAGCCCCGCCTCGGCGAGCGCGAAGCTGCCGGTGCACAGGCTGATGACGCGGGCCCCACGCGCGTGCGCGCGCCGGATGGCGTCGAGTACGGCCCCACCGCGCGGGACGACGTTGTCCGGGCGGCCGGGCACGACGAGGGTGTCGGCCGCGTCGACCGCGTCCAGTCCGGGCACGCCGGTCAGCGTGAAGAAGCCGTGGTTCATCCGCACCACGCGCGCGGGCGCGCACAGGGTCACGTCGTACAGCGGCCCGGCGAGGCCGAGCTCGGGCCGCGGCAGTCCGAACAGCTCGGTGGCGACGCCGACCTCGAAGGGGTTGGTGCCCTCGTCGACGATCACCGCCACGCGATGCGGTCGTTGAGAGGATCCTTGCGTCATATGCGATTCCTAGCACTCGTGGGAAGCGCGGGCCACCCCACAAGCTGGCCGCATGGAACCCATCTCCCTGGAAAAGGCCCTCGCGTCGTTCACAAGTACGTGGAGCCCCCGCATCGTCACGCGCGTCAACGACTACGACGTCCGCGTGGCCAAGGCCGACGGCGAGCACGTCTGGCACGTCCACGACCACACCGACGAGTTCTTCCTGGTCCTGGACGGCGAGCTGCACATCTCCCTGCGGGAGGCGAGCGGCGAGCGCACGGTCGTCCTGCCCAGGGGTTCCGTCTTCACGGTCCCGCGCGGCACCGAACACAAGCCGTACGCCCCGGCCCCCGCCGCGATCCTCGTCCTGGAACCCACCGGCACCCTCACCGTCGGCGACCGCCACGACGAGGTACCGGCCCATGTGGACGCCACGACGGGACACGCCCTGACCTGACTGTCAGTGCGGGGTGGCACCCTTGGGGCATGAACGACTCCGCCCCCCGCCGCGTCCGCGTCCGCGCCCCCGAACTGGTCGGCAAGGGCGGCTGGCTGAACACGGGCGACCGCTCGTACACGCTGGCCGACCTGCGCGGACGCATCGTCGTTCTGGACTTCTGGACGTTCTGCTGCATCAACTGCCTGCATGTCCTGGACGAGCTGCGGGAGCTGGAGCACAAGCACCGGGACACGGTGGTGGTCATCGGGGTGCACTCGCCGAAGTTCGTGCACGAGGCAGAGCACGAGGCGGTCGTGGACGCCGTGGAGCGGTACGGCGTCGAGCATCCCGTCCTGGACGACCCGGAGCTCGCGACCTGGAAGCAGTACGCGGTTCGGGCCTGGCCCACGCTCGTGGTGATCGACCCGGAGGGGTATGTCGTCGCGCAGCACGCCGGCGAGGGCCATGTGCACGCCATCGAGCGCCTGGTGACCGAGCTGGAGGCCGAGCACGCGGCCAAGGGCACCCTGCGCCGCGGCGACGGGCCGTACGTGGCGCCGGAACCGGAACCGACGGTGCTGCGCTTCCCCGGAAAGGCCGTGCTGTTGCCGTCGGGGAACTTCCTGGTCAGTGACACGACCCGGCATCAGCTGGTGGAGCTGGAGGGGGACGGGGAGAGCGTCGTACGGCGGATCGGTCAGGGCAGCCGTGGGCTCACCGACAGCACCTCGGTCCGCTCGCGGTTCAACGAGCCGCAGGGCCTGGCGCTGCTGCCGGACGGCTCCGTGGTCGTCGCCGACACGGTGAACCACGCGCTCAGGCGCTTCGACCCGGAGAGCGGCCGCACCACCACCCTCGCGGGCACCAGCCACCAGTGGATGCAGGGCGACTCGACGTCGGGCCCCGCGCGCGAGGTCAATCTGTCCTCACCGTGGGACGTGGCGTGGTGGCACGGCAAGGTCTGGATCGCCATGGCCGGCATCCACCAGCTGTGGGCGTACGACCCGGCCGACGGCACTGTCTCCGTCGCCGCCGGCACCTCCAACGAGGGCCTCGTCGACGGCCCCGCCACCGAGGCCTGGTTCGCCCAGCCGTCGGGCCTCGCGGCGACGCCGCAGCGGCTGTGGCTGGCCGACTCGGAGACGTCGGCCCTGCGCTGGGTCGACCTCGACGGCACCGTCCACACCGCCGTCGGCACCGGCCTCTTCGACTTCGGCCACCGCGACGGCGCCGCCGAACAGGCGCTGTTGCAGCACCCGTTGGGCGTCACGGCACTCCCCGACGGCTCGGTCGCGGTCAGCGACACCTACAACCACGCCCTGCGCCGCTTCGACCCGGCGACCGGCGAGGTCACCACCCTGGCGACCGATCTGCGGGAGCCGTCGGACGCGGTCCTGGTCGGGGACGACATCGTGGTCGTGGAGTCGGCCGGACACCGGCTGACCCGGCTGCGCCTGCCGGAGGAGGCCGTACGCGTCGAGGCGGTCGCCCACCGCACCCGGCGCGCCGCCACCGAAGTCGCCCCCGGCAAGCTCCACTTGGATGTGATCTTCCAGGCCCCGGCGGGCCAGAAGCTGGACACCCGGTACGGTCCGTCGACCCGCCTGCTGGTCTCGTCGACCCCGTCGGGGCTGCTGCGCATGGGCGAGGGTGCGGGGACCGATCTCTCCCGCACCCTCGAATTCGACCCCTCCGTCCCGGAGGGCGTCCTGCACGTCTCAGCGATGGCCGCGTCCTGCGACGACGACCCCGCTGACCAGTACCCGGCATGCCATGTCCATCAGCAGGACTGGGGAGTGCCGGTCCGCCTGGCCGAGGCCGGGGCGGACCGCCTCCCGCTGGTGCTCGCCGGGATGGACGGCGAGGCGGACTCTCAGACGCCGTAGCCGTCGCTGTACCCGTCCCGTCGATGGTGGTGGGGCTCCTCGCCCACGACCGGGGTCGAAGGCGGTACCACCACACGCCTGCGCCTGGCGATGCTGCTGAACGTCGTGACGCCGATCAGCCCGACGATCATCAGGATGATGCCGACCAGGTCGAGGTTGACCCCCTCCATGTCCCAGTCGGTCGCAAACGTGAGAATGGCTCCCGCGGCGATGAGGATGATGCATCCGCCGAGGCCCATGAGTGTCGCCTCCTGTCCGGTCCGGTCGTTCCGGTCCGGACCGCCGGGTACCCCGGTCGGCGGCACCCATGCGGCTGCCTCCGCGAACTACCCCTCCAGGAACGACACCAGCGAATTCGCCAGCAGCCACGGGTCGTCCACACCGCACAACTCCCGTGCGCTGTGCATCGAAAGGATCGCCACGCCGATGTCGACGGTCATGATGCCGTGTCGGGCCGCGGTGATCGGGCCGATGGTGGTGCCGCAGGGCATGGAGTTGTTGGAGACGAAGGACTGGAAGGGCACGTCCGCCTTCTCGCAGGCCGCGGCCCACACAGCGCGGCCCGAACCGTCGGTCGCGTAGCGGTTGTTGACGTTGACCTTGAGGATCGGCCCGCCGTTGACGCGCGGGTGGTGCGTGGGGTCGTGGCGCTCGGCGTAGTTGGGGTGGACCGCGTGGCCCGTGTCGGAGGAGAGGCAGACGGTGCCGGCGAAGGCACGTGCCTTGTCCTCGTACGATCCCCCGCGCGCGAACACCGAGCGCTCCAGGATGCCGCCCAGCAGCGGCCCGTCCGCGCCGGTGTCGCTCTGCGAGCCGTTCTCCTCGTGGTCGAAGGCGGCCAGCACGGGGATGTACGGCAGTCCGGCGCCCGCGGAGGCCACCGCGGTCAGCGCGGCCGTGCCCGCGTGGACCGACAGCAGGTTGTCCATGCGCGGGCCCGCGACCAGTTCCTTGTCCCGGCCCAGGTACGCCGGCGGCTCGACCGAGTGGACCATCAGGTCCCAGCCCGTGACCTCGCCCGCGGCCAGCCCGGCGGTCTCTTCCAGGAAGGCGATCAGGTCGCCGTCGCGCACGGTGTCACCGAGGCCCCAGACGGGCTGCAGGTGGCGCTGCTTGTCGAGCTTGAGCCCCTCGGCCGACACCGAGCGGTCCAGGTGGATGGCGAGCTGGGGGACGCGCAGCAGCGGACGGTCCACGTTCACCAGCCGTGACGAGCCGTCCCGCAGCGTCAGCCGGCCCGCGAGGCCCAGGTCGCGGTCGAGCCAGGAGTTGAGCAGCGGTCCGCCGTAGATCTCCACGGCCACCTGACGCCAGCCGTGCGCCCCGGTGTCGGGCCGGGGCTTCACCCGTAGGTTGGGGGAGTCGGTGTGCGCGCCGACGATCCGGAACGGCGTGTGGGGCGCCGCTCCCTCGGGGACGTACCAGGCCACGATCGCGCCACCGCGCAGCACGTACTTGCCACCGCTCGTCGCGTCCCAGGCGTCCGTCTCCGCGACCTGCCTGAATCCGGCCTTCTCCAGCCGCTCGGCGGCGTTCGCCACGGCGTGGTACGGCGACGGGCTCGCCGCCAGGAAGGACATGAGGTCGTCGGTGTGGCCGCGATCGAAGCGGGGGGGTTCGCTCATGGGGTTCACCTTAACGACGTACGAGGGCCCGCTCCCGGAGAAGGGGAGCGGGCCCTCGTAAGGGCGATGTGGAATGTCCGTGAGTGACGGGAACGACTGGCCGGAAAAGGGGCGGTGGTGACGCCCCTCGTCCGGCCAGATGGCCGCTCGTCCGGCTAGAAGGCCGCCTCGTCCAGCTCCATCAGGTCCAGGTCGACGCCCTCGGCGAGCTTGCGCGCACCGGTGACGCCCGGCAGGACGTTGGCCGCGAAGAACTTCGCCGCCGCGATCTTGCCCTGGTAGAACGCCTTGTCCTTGGAGGACGCCGACGCCAGCTTCTCGGCGGCGACCGCGGCACCCTTCAGCAGCAGGTAGCCGACGACGACGTCACCGGAGGCCAGCAGCAGGCGGCTGGTGTTCAGGCCCACCTTGTAGATGTTCTTGACGTCCTGCTCGGTGGCCGCGAGGTCGGTCAGCATCAGGCCGACGATCGCCTCCAGCTCGACGGCGGCTTTCGCGAGGTGCTCGCGGGCGCCGGCCAGCTCCTCGCCGCCCTCTGCGAGCGCCAGGAACTTCTTGATGTCCTCGGCGAGGGAGTTCAGGGCCGCGCCCTGGTTGCGGACGATCTTCCGGAAGAAGAAGTCCTGGCCCTGGATCGCGGTCGTGCCCTCGTACAGGGTGTCGATCTTGGCGTCACGGATGTACTGCTCGATCGGGTACTCCTGGAGGAACCCGGAGCCACCGAAGGTTTGCAGCGACTGGGCGAGCTGCTCGTAGCCCTTCTCGGAGCCGTAGCCCTTGACGATCGGCAGCAGCAGGTCGTTGAGCGCGTGCTCGGTCTTGGCGTCCTCGCCGGCCGCCTCCTTCACCGCGATCGCGTCCTGCACCGACGCCGTGTACAGCACCAGCGCGCGCATGCCCTCCGCGTACGCCTTCTGCGTCATCAGCGAGCGGCGCACGTCCGGGTGGTGGGTGATGGTGACCTTGGGCGCGGTCTTGTCCATGAAGTTCGCGAGGTCCGGGCCCTGGACGCGCTCCTTGGCGTACTCCAGCGCGTTCAGGTAGCCCGTGGACAGCGTTGAGATCGCCTTCGTGCCGACCATCATGCGGGCGAACTCGATGATCCGGAACATCTGGCGGATGCCGTCGTGCTTGTCGCCGATCAGCCAGCCCTTGGCGGGGTGCTGGTCGCCGAAGGTCATCTCGCAGGTGTTGGAGGCCTTCAGGCCCATCTTGTGCTCGACGTTGGTGGCGTAGACGCCGTTGCGCTCGCCCAGCTCGCCGGTCTCGAAGTCGAAGAGGTACTTCGGAACGAGGAAGAGGGACAGGCCCTTGGTGCCGGGACCGGCACCCTCGGGGCGCGCCAGCACGTAGTGAAGGATGTTCTCCTCCATGTCGTGCTCACCGGAGGTGATGAACCGCTTCACACCCTCGATGTGCCAGGAGCCGTCCTCCTGCTGGACCGCCTTGGTGCGGCCCGCGCCGACGTCCGAGCCGGCGTCCGGCTCGGTCAGCACCATGGTGGAGCCCCAGGTCCGCTCGACCGCGATCTGCGCGATCTTCTTCTGGACCTCGTTGCCCTCTTCGTGGAGGATGCCGGCGAACGCCGGGCCGGAGGAGTACATCCACACGGCCGGGTTCGAGCCGAGGATCAGCTCCGCGTACGACCAGATCAGGGACGGCGGGGCTACGGTGCCGCCGATCGCCTCGGGCAGGCCCAGACGCCAGTACTCGGAGTCCATGAAGGCCTTGTAGCTCTTCTTGAAGGACGCCGGAACCGGCGCGGTGTTCGTCTCGGGGTCGAAGACCGGCGGGTTGCGGTCGGCGTCGGCGAAGGACTCCGCGAGCTCGTTCTCGGAGAGGCGGGTCAGCTCCTCCAGGATGCTCTTCGCGGTCTCGACGTCCATCTCCTCGAACGGACCCGTGCCGTACAGCTTGTCGCGTCCGAGTACTTCGAAGAGGTTGAACTCGATGTCGCGGAGATTCGACTTGTAGTGCCCCATGGTCAACGACTCCGTAGCGGGATCGGCGAGGCACTTGGTTCCTCGCGCTAGTTCACGTACCAACAAGTAGCTACGATGATGCTACCCGTCAGTAATAAGACGCAACCCCGATCCGCAATCTGTGACAGGTCACACCGGAACCGTCAGTGTCGCCGTGTATCCCTCGGCCACGCCGCCGGTCACCGTCGCCAGCTGCTGGTCGTGGCCGTCGCTGAAGATGCCGTCGGTCTCCAGGGAGAGGCTGCTCAGATTGCGCACGCTCGCGTCGTAGCCGTCCGAGGCGTACACCGTGTCGCAGACGTCCCTGGGGAAGGCCAGCTGAGAGGTGTTCGTGATGGAGGTCGCGGCGGTGGCGTCCGCGAGGCTGCCGTACACCTCGAAGTGGATGTGCGGCCAGCGGCCCTGGTAGCAGGCCGGAAAGATGCTCTTGAAGGTGACCTGGCCCTTGTCGTCGGTCTCCTGCACACCGCGCAGGTAGTTCTCCTCGGTGACGCCCTCCGAGTACAGGGAGTAGTTGCCGTCCCGGTCGCAGTGCCAGAGGTAGACGGCGGCGCCCTCTTTCGGCGTTCCGCAGCCGGAGGCGGCGTCCACGACCGTGAGCGTGACGGTCAGCGGCACGCCCTCGGCGGTGCCGCCCGCCGAGTCGCCGAAGCTCTTGGTGATGTCGCTGCGCACGACACCGCTCTCCTTGAGGACGTTCACGCCGTTCGAGCCGTCGCCGGGGAAGGGACCGGCGGTCTCGTTCGGGATGGTCGCGCACTCGGCGGACGAGGAGGAGCCGGCGGAGCCCTTGGAAGAGGCGGCCGCCGAGGTCTCGTCCTGTGAGCTGCAGCCCACCAGCGGCACCAGGCCGGCCCCCGCCATCAACCGGATCATGCGGCGGCGGGCGAGGACGGGAAGGTCGTAGGAGAGGCCTCTGTCGTGCTCGTGGTCCTCGTCGTCGTGGTGTCGGTGCATGGTTGTCCCCTTGCCGGTGCGGTGCCGCTTCTGGCACTTCTCTCGATACGGCAGACGCTAGGAGCGGCGGCTGTGCGAAACCAGCGAGGGAACTGTCGAGTCGCTGTCAACCTGCTGTCGCTTTGCCGGCACCCCCGTACCCGCTCGCCCAGGCGGCCTCTCTCGGTACGCTTGCGCCCATGTATGGATACGGCCAGCCCATGGACGGCGGTGCTGCACAGCAGCAGTACGCCCCGCCGCAGCAGCCCATGGCCGGTGGCGTCGGCGGATACGGCCAGCAGCCGCCGCTCTACCCCGAGCCGTCCCCGCCCTCGCTCGCGGACGCGGTGCGGGCCTTCACCACCGGGCAGATGTCCGCCGAGGACTTCCAGCAGGTCTTCGCGACGTCCAAGGTGTACTGCCCGCGCGGCGACAACCCGGGTTTCCTCGCCCTGCACAACACCCAGCAGCCGGTGATCCCGATGTTCACCTCGCTGAAGGAACTGCGCAGGTACGCGGGCAAGGAGTCCAAGTACTTCGTCATCACCGGCGCCGAGGTGATCGACCTGCTGCCGACCGGCTACGGCTTCGTCGTCGACATGGAGGGCGAGCACCGCATGGTCTTCGACGCGAAGGCCGTCGAGCAGATGGTCGAGTTCGCGATGCGCCGGATGTACGGCTAGAACCTGCCGCCCTGCCGCCCTGCCTCGGCAGACGCAGGGCGAACTCCTCGTCGCACAGGCCCACGGGGTCCGTGCCGGCCGTGACGGCCTCGGCGTACCCGTCGGCGAGGTGCTCGTGGCCCGCGGCTGCCCCTGAACGACACCATCCAGCAGGCCGGAATCGCCCTCGGCATCGCGATCCTCGGCTCGCCGCCGCCGAGCGGCTTCGCGGACCGGATGCCCGAGGGGGTGCCGGAGGAGGCCAGGCAGTCGATCGCCGTGCGGTCTCCGGTGGCGGCGCCGGTCTGATCGCCGCCGCCTGCTGCCTTCACCGCCTCCATGTCCACCACCTGCTGCCACACTGAGCCGCTGCCGAAGCACCGGGTCCTCGTGATGAAGGCCGGCGTCCGCCCAGGGCGCCGGCCTTCGGCCGTGTCCGGGGGGAATGCCTTCCGGGTTTTTCCGGTTAGGGGTGGCAAGAAGTTCAATGCTCAACTAAACTTGCCGCACAAGGAGGTACCGACATGCCTGCAGTGACCGTCGAGAACCCGCTGACGCTGCCCCGTGTCGCCGCGCCCGCGGAGGCCGTGGCCCGTCCCGTGCTCGCCGTCACGACCGCGCCGAGCGGTTTCGAGGGTGAGGGCTTCCCGGTGCGCCGTGCGTTCGCCGGGATCAACTACCGCCACCTGGACCCGTTCATCATGATGGACCAGATGGGCGAGGTGGAGTACGCGCCGGGCGAGCCCAAGGGAACCCCCTGGCACCCGCACCGCGGCTTCGAGACCGTCACCTACATCATCGACGGGATCTTCGACCACCAGGACAGCAACGGCGGCGGTGGCACCATCACCAACGGCGACACCCAGTGGATGACGGCCGGTTCGGGCCTGCTCCACATCGAGGCCCCGCCGGAGTCGCTGGTCATGTCCGGCGGTCTCTTCCACGGCCTGCAGCTGTGGGTGAACCTCCCGGCCAAGGACAAGATGATGGCGCCGCGCTACCAGGACATCCGCGGCGGCAACGTCCAGCTGCTCACCACCCCCGACGGCGGCGCCCTGCTCCGCGTCATCGCCGGTGAGCTGGACGGTCACCAGGGCCCCGGCATCACCCACACCCCGATCACGATGATCCACGCGACCCTCGCCCCGGGCGCGGAGATCACCCTGCCCTGGCGCGAGGACTTCAACGGCCTCGCGTACGTCCTCGCGGGCCGCGGCACGGTGGGCGCGGAGCACCGGCCGGTCCACATGGGCCAGACGGCGGTCTTCGGCGCCGGCGGTGCGCTGACCGTCCGCGCCGACGAGCAGCAGGACTCCTACACGCCGGACCTGGAGGTCGTCCTCCTCGGGGGGCAGCCGATCCGTGAGCCGATGGCCCACTACGGCCCGTTCGTCATGAACACCAAGGACGAGCTCATGAAGGCCTTCGAGGACTTCCAGAAGGGCCGCCTGGGGACGGTCCCGGCGGTGCACGGCATGTCGGAGGGCGGGCTGTAACCCGCCCGGGTCCTCTCGGACTCACTTCCCAGGCCCGGAGCGGCACGCCCGTCGTGCGGTTCCGGGCCCTTCGCCATCCGTCACCCACCCGGTCCGCCCGCACACGACAGCGCCGCCCCGCGCATGATCCGCTGGAACCGTGTCGGCCCCCACCCCGCTGCTCCCCGACCCAGTCCGGCGGCTCGCCGCCTGGTGCGTCGTGGTGTTGCTCGTCGCCGGGGTCGTCTACCTCGGGATCCGGCTGGCGGTGGAGTTCAGCACCGCCGTAGTGCCCGTGCTGCTCGCGCTGCTGGGGACGGCGCTGCTCGGGCCGTTGCACCGACGGCTGGTGAAGGCCAAGGTCAACCGGTCGGTGGCCGCCGGGCTCACCTGCGTCGCCGTGGTGGCCGTCGTCGGCGGGGCCGTGTACATCGTCGTCGCCGCGATCGTGGACAGCGGCCACGAGATCGTCGCCTCGCTCAAGCAGGCGGGCGAGGACCTCGCCGAGCACTTCGGGGCCGCCGGGACCTCACTGGACGACCTCGCGTCCAACTCCCGGGAGCTGCTCACCAAGTTCGGCGGCACGGCCGCTTCCGGGGTCATCAGCGGGGTCAGCGTCGTGGGCGAGACCATCGCCATCGCCGTGCTCTCGTTGCTGCTCGTCTTCTTCTTCCTGCGGGACTCCGACCGCGCGGCCGACGTCCTGCGGTCCGTCGTTCCGCACGGGAGCGCGGACATCGTGGAGGCCATGGCCCGGCGGGCCTTCCAGGCCGTCGAGGGGTTCATGCGGGGGACCACCCTCATCGCCCTCATCGACGCCGTGTGCATCACGGTCGGGCTGCTGATCCTCGATGTGCCCGGCGCGGTCGGGCTCGGAGCGCTCGTCTTCGTCGGGGCCTACATCCCCTACCTCGGCGCGTTCGTCTCCGGGGCCGTCGCCGTGCTGGTCGCGCTCGCCGACCGGGGTTTCGTCGTCGCGCTGTGGGTGCTGGGGCTGGTGGTCGCCGTGCAGGTGCTGGAGGGGCATGTGCTCCAGCCCGCGATCCAGAGCCGGACCGTGCAGATGCACCCGGCCGTCGTCATGGTGGCGATCACCGCGGGGGCGTCCGTCGCCGGGATCCTCGGCATGCTGCTCGCCGTACCGCTCACCGCCGCCGCCACCGGCGTCGTGCACGAACTGAGAGAGCTCTACGGCAGCTCGACGCCCGCCGGGCCGGCGGCGCCCCCGGAGACCTCGGCGCCGTCGGACTCGTAGAGCTCGAACCAGATGCTCTTGCCCTCGCCGCGAGGGTCGACGCCCCATGCCTGGGCCAGCAGCTCGATCAGCATCAGGCCCCGCCCGGACGACGCCAGCTCACCGGGGCTGCGCCTGTGCGGCAGGTCGTCGCTGTTGTCCGTGACCTCGACACGCATCCGCCGGGCGCCGGGCTCGCCCCGCACCTCGGCGAGGAGAAGGGCGTCGGCGTCGGTGTGGACCAGGACGTTCGTCAGCATCTCGGACAGCAGCAGGACCGCCGAGTCGACCTGGTCCTCGGAGGCCCAGTCGTGCAGCATCTCCCGCAGCTGCAGGCGGGCCACCGCGACCCGCTCCGGCTCGGCCTGCGCGACCGACAGCACCGTGCGCCGGACCGTCGGCCGTACGGTCGCCGTGTCCCCGCAGCCGCAGCCCTCCCCCTCCCGCCACAGCAGCAGCACCGCTATGTCGTCCTCGCGCCGGTCGGCGAGCGGGCCGGTGGTGTGGTGCGAGGACGGGCCGTGGACGGCCTGGACCAGGGCGTCGGCAAGCGCCTCAAGGTCGCCGTCGTGTTCCTCCAGGATCGTGCGGATGCGCTTCCAGCCGGTCTCCAGGTCGTGGCCGCCGGTCTCGATCAGGCCGTCCGTGCAGATCAGCATGGTCTCGCCGGGCTCCAGGGTGATCCTGGTCGTCGGATAGTCGGCGTCCGGGTCGATCCCGAGGGGCAGACCGCCGGCCGTCGGGCGGGCGAGCACCGTGCCGTCGATCATGCGGATCGCCGGGTCCGGATGGCCGGCGCGGGCGATGTCCAGCAGACCGGTCGTGGGGTCGACCTCGACATACAGACAGGTCGCGAAGCGAAGGTCGGACGGGTCGTCGTCGAGGGAGCCGAACGTCATCCCGTGCAGGAAGCGGGAGGCGCGGGACAGAACGGCGTCGGGGCGGTGGCCCTCGGAGGCGTAGGCGCGCAGCGCGATACGGAGCTGGCCCATCAGGCCCGCCGCCCGCACGTCATGGCCCTGGACGTCGCCGATGACGAGGGCGAAGCGGCCGTTGGGCAGCGGGATCATGTCGTACCAGTCGCCACCGACCTGGAGCCCGCCACCGGTGGGCACATAGCGGGCGGCGACGCTCATGCCCGGTATCTCGGGGCCCAGCTGCGGCAGCATCGAGCGCTGGAGCCCGTCCGTCAGCTCCCGTGCGGTCTCGGCGGCCTCGGCGCGGGACAGGGCCTGGGCGAGCATTCGGGCGACCGTCGTCAGCACGGACCGTTCGTCGGGGGTGAATGCGACCGGATAGGTGAACGCCGCCATCCAGGCGCCCATCGTGCGGCCGGCGACGGTCAGCGGCAGGAACGCCCAGGACTGCCGGTTGAAGTGCGCGGCGAGCGGCCAGGTGAGCGGGTAGCGGTCCTTGTAGCGCTCGGGCGAGGAGAGATAGACGGCACGGCCGGTACGGACGACCTCGGCGGCCGGGTAGTCCGTGTCCAGGGCCATATGCGTGAAGGGGTCCTCGTCGCCGGGCTGATGGCCATGGTGGCCGATGATCGTCAGGCGGTCGCCCGTGACCCCGAACACCGCGAGCCCGTCCGGTGAGAAGCCCGGCATCGACAGTCCGGCCGCGACCCGCAGGACCTCCGCCGTCGACCTCGCCTCGGCCAGCGCCCGGCCCGCGTCCAGCAGGAACGCCTCCCGAGAGCGCCGCCAGTCCCCGGTGACCGCCGTACGCCCGGCCGAGGTGCCCGGAGCCGGTTCGGTGACCTCCTGGAGGGAGCCCGTCACCTCGTACGACCGCTTCTCGCGGTCGAAGGAGGCGTGGAAGCGGCTGCGGCCGACCCGGACGACCCGGCCCCGCTCGTCCATGATCCGCACCCGCACCTCGCCGAGCGTGCCCTCGGCGACGCAGAGCTGGATCACTCCGCTGATCTCGTTCCAGTCCACCGGATGCAGGCGGGAACGCACCTGGGCCTGACTGAGAGTGGCCTGCTCGGCGGGCAGTCCGAGGAGCCGTGCCGCCTCCGCGTCGACCGTCACCAGTCCCGTGGCCGTGTTCCAGTGCCACAGACCGGTCGCGAGGGCGGCGAGAACCGCCCCTACGCCGGGCAGGGGCTCACCAGTGCGCATTGCCCCACTTTAAGAAGAGGTGATCGCAGACTGCCACCGAAGCTGTACGGGGCATCTGTCGCGAGGGGCCAGGGGTGCGGCGAAATGGTGGGGAGGCGATCTTGGGGTGCCCGGTAGGCTTGGGGGGAGTTTCACGTGAAACAAGCCCAAGATCGACCCCAGATCCACGGGCGGAGAGATTCACGGGAACCACGCCCCCGATCCGCGAAGACTGGATGAACGACGATGCATCGGTACAGGTCCCACACCTGCGGCGAGCTCCGCTCCTCTGACGTCGGCACCGACGTCCGGCTGAGTGGCTGGCTGCACAATCGGCGCGACCTGGGCGGCATCCTCTTCATCGATCTGCGCGACCACTACGGCATCACGCAGCTCGTCGCCCGTCCCGGCACGCCCGCGTACGAGGCCCTGGACAAGCTGTCCAAGGAGTCCACCGTCCGCGTCGACGGCAAGGTCGTCTCCCGTGGCACCGAGAACATCAACCCCGACCTGCCGACCGGCGAGATCGAGGTCGAGGTCTCCGAGGTCGAGCTGCTCGGCGCGGCCGCCCCGCTCCCCTTCACGATCAACACCGAGGACGGGGTCAACGAGGAGCGGCGCCTGGAGTACCGCTTCCTGGACCTGCGCCGCGAGCGCATGCACCGCAACATCCTGCTGCGTACGGCGGTCATCTCTGCGATCCGCCACAAGATGACGGCGCTGGGCTTCAACGAGATGGCGACGCCGATCCTGTCCGCGACCTCCCCCGAGGGTGCTCGCGACTTCGTCGTCCCCTCCCGTCTGCACCCGGGCAAGTTCTACGCGCTGCCGCAGGCCCCGCAGCAGTTCAAGCAGCTGCTGATGATCTCCGGCTTCGACCGCTACTTCCAGATCGCGCCCTGCTTCCGTGACGAGGACGCGCGTGCCGACCGCTCGCCGGGCGAGTTCTACCAGCTCGACATCGAGATGAGCTTCGTCGAGCAGGAGGACGTCTTCCAGCCCGTCGAGAAGCTGATGACGGAGCTGTTCGAGGAGTTCGGTGGCGGCCGCCATGTCACCTCGCCGTTCCCGCGGATCCCGTTCCGCGAGGCGATGCTGAAGTACGGCTCCGACAAGCCGGACCTGCGGGCCCAGCTGGAGCTCGTCGACATCACCGACATCTTCGAGGGCTCGGAGTTCAAGGCGTTCGCCGGCAAGCATGTCCGTGCCCTGCCGGTGCCGGACGTCTCCGCGCAGCCCCGTAAGTTCTTCGACCAGCTCGGTGACTTCGCGGTCTCGCAGGGCGCCAAGGGCCTGGCCTGGGTCCGCGTCGCCGAGGACGGTTCGCTGTCCGGCCCGATCGCGAAGTTCCTCACCGAGGAGAACGTCGCCGAGCTGACCAAGCGGCTGTCCCTGGCCGCCGGTCACGCCGTCTTCTTCGGGGCGGGCGAGTTCGACGAGGTCTCGAAGATCATGGGCGCGGTGCGGGTCGAGGCCGCCAAGCGTGCCGGGCACTTCGAGGAGGGCGTCTTCCGGTTCTGCTGGATCGTCGACTTCCCGATGTACGAGAAGGACGAGGAGACCGGCGCGATCGACTTCTCGCACAACCCGTTCTCCATGCCGCAGGGCGGTCTGGAGGCCCTTCAGACCCAGGACCCGCTGGACATCCTGGGCTGGCAGTACGACATCGTCTGCAACGGCGTCGAGCTGTCCTCCGGCGCGATCCGGAACCACGAGCCGGAGATCATGCTGAAGGCCTTCGAGATCGCGGGCTACGACCGCGAGACCGTCGAGGAGAAGTTCGCCGGCATGCTGCGCGCCTTCCGCTTCGGCGCCCCGCCGCACGGCGGCATCGCGCCGGGCGTCGACCGCATCGTCATGCTGCTCGCCGACGAGCCGAACATCCGCGAGACCATCGCCTTCCCGCTCAACGGCAACGCCCAGGACCTGATGATGGGCGCGCCGACGGAGCTGGAGGAGGCGCGGCTGAAGGAGCTGCACCTGTCGGTGCGCAAGCCGCAGCCGAAGTAGGCGACAGCAGGCTGTACTTGGAGAAGTGGCTCGGAACCGGCGTCGGTTCCGAGCCACTTCTCTTTGTGCGCCACATACAGGGCTCTCACCCAGCCCCTACCTAAGCTTCTGACAGGCGCCGTCCCTAACTTCCCTGCACATGACGGGAAACCAGACGGCCGAAGGGCCGAAACACAAGCGGGACCTCACACGTCGCAAAGTCGTCGTCGCCGGTGCGGGAGCCGCCGTCGCGGTGGGCGTGGGAGGCACACTGGCCGCGGGTGCCTTCGCCGGTGAGACGGACGGCAAGGCCACGACAGCGTCGGCGAGCAGCAGCTCCAGTGCCGGGGAGACGTGCTACAAGCTCACCTCGGAGACCACCGAGGGCCCCTACTACATCGACGCCGACAAGCTCCGCCAGGACATCACCGAGGACAAGGAGGGCATCCTGCTCACCCTTCGCATCAAGGTGATCGACTCCGAGACCTGCAAGCCGGTCAGCAACGCGGCGGTGGACATCTGGCACTGTGACGCGCTCGGCCTGTACTCGGGCTACGAAAGCTTCTCGGGCGGCGGCGGGGGTGGCACCCCGCCCACCGACGCACCCTCGGGCACCCCGACCGGTGAGCCCCCGACCGGCGGCGGTGGCGGCGGGCACGAGGAGCCGACCAGCGACACCCGCTATCTGCGCGGTACCTGGCGGACGGACCGCAAGGGCTTCGTCACCTTCACGACCATCTTCCCGGGCTGGTACCAGGGCCGGTGCGTCCACATCCACACCAAGGTGCATGTGAGGGGCGAGTGGACGGACGCCGGTTATGAGGGCGGCACCACCTGCCACACCGGCCAGTTCTTCTTCGACGAGGAGACCGTTCTCCTCTCCGCCGAAGTCGAGCCCTACTCCACGAACACGACCACGCGCACCACGCTCGACGAGGACACGATCTACGACCAGAGCGGGACGACCGGCGGCCTGCTGAAGCTCAAGTACAACAAGAAGAACATCGCGAAGGGCGTCCTCGCCACCATCACGGTGGGCGTCGACCCCGCCACATCGTCGCCGTCGTGACCCCGGACGCGACCGACTCACGACGGTAAAGGCGCCCGGGGACATCGGTCTCCGGGCGCCTCCGCGAGGATCGATCGCTCGTCTATGACTCGTCTATGAAAGGGACTTGTAGCCGCTCCATCCGCTCGCGATCTGTGCCCGCGAGCCGAACGACCCCTTTCCGTCCCCGCTGTTGCGCCACGTGTTGCCGCTGGTGTCGCGCGAGACGATGTCCGGCCTGCCGTCGTCGGTGATGTCGCCGACGCCGACGACGGCGTTGTAGTTGCCGCCCCAGTCGGTGAACACCTGCACGCGGGCGGCGAAGGTGCCGTCGCCCTTGCCGTTGTAGCGCCAGAGGGTGTTCGCCGTGTCCTGGGCGAGGAGGTCGGGCCGGCCGTCACCGGTGATGTCGCCGACGCCGACGATCTTCTTGTAGCCCTTCCAGCTGTCGTAGAGCTTCACACGGGAAGCGAGCTTGCCGTCGCTGGTGCCCTTGTAGAGGTAGACCGTGCCGGTGGAGGCCTGGCGGGCGATCAGGTCCGGGCGGCCGTCGCCGCTGACGTCGCCGGGCGAGGTGAGCGCGTTGTACTGCGTCCAGCCGCTGCTCGCGAGGGTGGTGTACGACGTCGACGGCCTGACCGCCGCGCCGCAGCCCGGCTTGTACAGCCGCAGCGCGCCGCTGCTGTAGCGCACGAGGACGTCGTTGCAGCGGTCGCCGCTCAGGTCGCCGAAGGGGACGGCCGTGACGGTGGTGGGCCAGCCGGTGCCGGTGTACTTGTCGCCGAACTTGCCGGTGCCGGTGCCGCTGTGGAAGGTCAGGCCTCCGGAGGAGTTCAGGGTGAGCAGGTCGCCGCGGCCGTCGGGCCCGTCGGGGCTGACGAAGTCGTGGCGGACCGCCGAGCCCCGCTCCAGGTAGCCCTCGCCGGACGTCACCGTGACCGGTGTGGTGGTGCCTAGGCCGGTCGCCTTCAGCGTCCACGTGAACCCGCCGGTGGGGAAGTACGCCCCGCTCGACGTCCTGCCGTTCCAGGACGCCGACACCATCGCCGGGGTGGCGCCGCCGGTGAGTGTGCGGGTGGCCCTGCCGTTCGCGCCGCTCTGGACCGAGGTGACGGTCAGGGACCAGGAGGTGACCGGGCGGGACAGCAGCCACTCGCCGGTCCAGGGCATCGAGGGACCCGCGAAGCTGGTGGCCTCCGTGCGGAAGGCCGTCACCGCTGACGGGGTGACGCCGGTGGTGGCGATGTGCGTCTGCTCGAACTTGTCGAACCAGGCGACCAGGCCCGTGTACTCGTCGACCGTCCACCGGTAGCGCCGGTCCACGGCGAGCCCGGAGTCGGGCAGACCCGAGGCGACCACGCGCGTCGTGCCGGTGGCCGCGTCCGTCAGGACGAGCCGGTCGGCCTCGTGGTCGTGGCGGACGGTGAAGCCGTCGCCGAGGAGCACGTCACCGGGGGCGACCGGCCGGGAGGTCCTGGCCTTGGTGTCATAGACGCCGGCCGAGGCGGTCCCGCACGTCCAGTACACCCAGCGGCCCGCCGCCTGCAGCTCGCTCGGCACACAGCCGAGGCCCGGGACGTCCACGGTGGTGAGGGTCTTCCTGGTGACCAGGTCGTACGAGGTCAGCCTGCCGGGGGTGGTCGTCGCGCTCCACAGGGTGGAGCCGTTGAGCCCGGCGGCACGGACCGACCGCTTCAGGATCTGGCTGTACCCGAACTCGCCGACGTACTGCGCCGGCGTCGAGCCGCCCGAGTTGTAGACCGCGTAGTTGTCGGAGACGTCGACGATCGCGCCGTCGGTGGTGCCGTAGGACAGCGTGTAGTTGGACCACCCGTCGTGGATGGCGACCAACTGGTCCTCGTTCTCCAGACCGCTGCCGCCCTCGTCGCTGTTGTAGAAGGTGTTGAGGAAGACGTCCTCGGGCTCCCCGGTGCTGTTGCCCCACAGCGCGGAGCAGGCGGTGTCCGGGTACGGGCACGTGGTGGAGACCGGGTCGCCCTCGGCAGCGGCGGACGCGGTCAGTGCGGTGCTGCCGTTCGTGGTGAGCGTGCGCACGGACGTGGTGTCGCTGTTGGCGTTCCTGGGATTGTCCTCAGCGACGCGCAGACTGCCGCGGCTGAGCGCGAGGCCCGTCTTCTTGTTCTCGTACGGCGCGACCTTGACCAGCTTCTTCACCTGCGGGACGCCGTCGGCGCCGAGGCTCACGCGCTGCACCCACCAGTCGGACGCGGTGGTGCCGCCGGTGACGAGGGCACCGCCGTCGGGGGTGGCCAGCGGGGTGCCGTACGTGGCGGTGAGCAGGGTCTTCGTGGTGCCGTCGGTCAGGGAGACGGCCTTGACCCCGGAGGCACTGGTGAAGACCGCCCAGTCCCCGACGAGGGCGGGCACGGGCTTGGGGGACACATTGGTCTCCGCGCCGGCCACCGGGACGGTCTCCTCGGCCCCGAGTTCGGCGCGCGGCTTGAGGTGCAGACCGGCGGCCTCCGTGTACCAGCCGACGCGGTCGTCGCTGAGGACCGGCTCCGGCACGTCCTGGAGGCCGGTGAAGACCGGCGTGAACCGCGCGGTGGCGAAGTCCAGGTAGCCGACGGTGTAGGACTGGAGCTCGCCGTACTCGTTGTCGATGGGGTACGTCAGCAGGGCGCCGTTCTTGTCGCCGGTGCGCCCGTTGTTCCACTCCCAGTAGGCGTCGGCCGGATAGCCGGTGACGACGCGGTCGCGCTGCTGTCCGTCGACGAGGTCGACGAGGTGCAGGACGTGGCCGTCCAGCTGCTCGCCGTCGACGACGCCGTTGTACTCGACGGTGACGGTCGTCTCGCCGTACGTTCCCACGCGGTCGGCCGACTGGCTCAGGTCCACGGTCCGCAGCGGACCGCCGTCCGGGCTCCACAGGTAAACCGGGTCGCCGTACGTGCGGTGCGGCAGCGCGACGGTGTCGGCGCCCTGCCCGAACACGCCCGTGGCGCAGCGGGTCTGGATGTCGTAGCAGCTGGTGGTGGTCGGTGTGTAGAGCCCGGACGTGCCCTCGACGCCGACGGTGGAGCCGTCGTCTTAGTCCGTCCAGAGCAGGCCCGCGACTCCCGCCTGCCGGTGCAGGAAGCCGGTGTCGCCCGCCGCGAGCAGCCGCTCGGTGCGCCGGGTCTCGCTGTTCGGGTCGTCCAGGACGATCTCGGTGGTTCCGGCCGCGGCGGTCGTGGCCGCCTGCGCGCCGGTGTCCTCCGTGCTGGAGAACAGGGTGATCGATCCGGCCGCCACCGCCACGGCCAGTGCGGAGACGAGCGTGCTACGGCCCGCTCGTCTCGGGGCGTGTCTGCCCACGTGAGTTTTCCCTCCCCTGCGAGGACCCCCTGCCCTCGCACAAGTGCGCGGATATTACCAGTGGCATGTGCGGCCGGCGGGGCCTAGTCACTCGTCCGCGTCCGTCGGCGGCCGGAGCGCCTCCTGCTCCAGCAGCCGCTCCGCGATGTCGTCCGCCCACGCCCGCACCCACCCGCGCAAGGCCGGGACCGAATCCTCGGCCAGGCCCCGGGCGGTGAACTCCCGGTCGTCCAGCAGTTCCGTCGCCTCCAGACGGGACTGCAGGTCGGCCGGGTCGAACTCGTCCCAGGCGTGGCGGCGGCCCTGTTCCTCCAGGTCGGGGAAGCTCCAGTGGGCCGCGGCGGCGTAGACGTCGGTCAGGTCGCGGGCGGTGCCGCGGTCGGTCAGCGCGCGGACCTTGGTGCCGATGAGGTCTTCGAGGGAGAGGACCGGGCCCAGGTCGGTCGTGACGGGCGGATGCCAGAGGGTTTCCTTCAGCAGGTCGACCGGGTGCTCCTCCGCGCCTTCCACACCGGCGACGAGGAGGCGGGCGGAGAGCGGGTCGGTCTCCAGCGGCCGTACCAGCCAGCCGCGGGCCGTCAGGCCCGTGCCGACCACTGCCGCGACCCGGTCCATGGGCTCGGGCGTCTCGGTGGCCACTTCCAGCGGCCCCTCCATGGCGGCCGCCCGCGACGCCTCGGGCATCAGACCATGTGCCCGGACCGCGTACCCGCCGGCCAGGACGAGCGGGTAAGGGGCGCCGATCGTGAGGACGTCGGTCAGCAGGCGGCGGCGGAGCGGGATCATCGTGCGCCGATTATGACGGCCCCGCCGAGGTTGCCGACCTCGGCGGGGCCGGACGGCCTGACTACTTCGCCACGAACTGCGTAAGGATCGCCTGCACCTCGTAGATGTCGACGCCCTTGGTGAACGTCTTCTCGATCGGCGTCGGCGTCCCCGAGACCCAGATCTTCAGCTCGGCGTCCAGGTCGAAGGTGCCGGCGGTCTCCACCGCGAAGTGCGTGATGCTGCGGTACGGGATGGAGTGGTACTCCACCTTCTTGCCGGTGATGCCCTGCTTGTCGACCAGGATCAGACGGCGGTCGGTGAACAGGATGGTGTCGCGTATCAGCAGGTAGGCGGCGTGCACCTGCTCACCGTGGCCCAGCAGACGCGCGTAGTCCTGCTGCGCCTGTCCCTGGTCGATGGTGTGCGCGTTACCGAAGAGCGCCATGAATGGATCCCCCCACTTGATGGCTCTACATGATCTTCGCAATGTATAGCGCCTGGGAGGGGTCCAGGCATAGAGGCGCAAACGATCAGGTGTCGTACGAACCGTCCCAGGGCGCGCCGAAGCCCAGGTTGTCGGGATGGAGTTCGGCCCACGCCTCCTCCTCTCCGGTCACCAGGCCGAACAGCACGCCGTCGACGGTGAGTTGGAAGGGACGTATCGCGATGTCCGTGTATGTACGCCGGGGCAGGCTGCGCAGCAGGGTCGCGAGGTGGGCGCGGGCGCGCGCGAGGACCGACTCGGGGCCGTGCGGGGCGCGCTGCTGCTCGGCCCAGGTGCCGGCGCACCAGATCTCCGAGTCGCGGTACCTGCCCTCGGGGTCGAAGGTGTGCAGGACCGCGTAGAGGCGTTTGTGCTCTTCCCAACCGGTGTCGAGTTCGAAGCCCTTGGGGAAGGCGTAGGTGACCGACCCCATGAACTGCCCGTCCTCGTAAAAGCCGATCGCCTCGGTACGGCCGTGCGGCTCGTACGCGATCGGAATGACCTCAGGGACTGCCATGGCGGAAACCATACGGTCGTGCGGGGGGACATGGTGGCGGTGGGGTGGGATCGATGCCAACCGGATGGGCAACATCCGCGTGATGTACCCGAGTTGGGCACCGATCAGTCAAGAAATTCACGGAACGTCATCATCCGCAACTTCACCTGAACCAGGGCCCTACGACGCCGGCCTCTCCTCCAGGCGCGGGAACAGCACCGCGCCCTTGGTGACCGTCGTACCGGCGGGGAGCCTTCCCCAGTCGGCCGTCTCCTGGATCCTCTGGTCCCGGAGACGGCCCAGGGAGGCTTCCGCGCCCAGCGAGTCCCAGAGTTTCCGGGAGGTCTCCGGCATGACCGGGTTCAGCAGGACCGCCACGGCCCGCAGGGATTCCGCGGCCGTGTACAGGATGGTCGCGAGGCGGGCCCGGCCTTCGTCGGACGGGTCCTTGGCGACCTTCCACGGCTCCTGCTCCGTGATGTAGCCGTTGACCTGCTTCACGAAGTCGAAGACCGCCAGGATGCCGCCCTGGAAGTCCAGGTCGTCGCCGATCCTCCGGTCCGCTTCCGCGACCGCCCTGGTCAGGCCGTCGTGGATCGCCCGCTCGGCCTCGCCGTCGGCCGTCGCCGCGGGCAGCTCGCCGCCGAAGTACTTGCCGACCATCGCGGCGACACGGGAGGCGAGGTTGCCGTAGTCGTTGGCCAGCTCGCTGGTGTAGCGGGCGGAGAAGTCCTCCCAGGAGAACGAGCCGTCCTGGCCGAAGGCGATGGCGCGCAGGAAGTACCAGCGGTAGGCGTCCACGCCGAAGTGCGAGGTCAGGTCCTGCGGCTTGATGCCGGTCAGATTGGACTTGCTCATCTTCTCGCCGCCGACCATCAGCCAGCCGTTGGCCGCGATCCTGCCGGGCAGCGGCAGGCCGTTCGCCATCAGCATGGCGGGCCAGATGATCGCGTGGAAGCGGAGGATGTCCTTGCCGACGAGGTGGACGTCGGCGGGGAAGGTCGTCTCGAACTTCGCCGGGTTCTCGTTGTAGCCCACGGCCGTGGCGTAGTTCAGCAGCGCGTCGATCCAGACGTAGATGACGTGCTTGTCGTCCCAGGGGACCTTCACGCCCCAGTCGAACGTGGAGCGGGAGATCGACAGGTCCTGAAGCCCCCGCCGTACGAAGTTCACGACCTCGTTGCGGGCGGACTCGGGCTGGATGAAGCCCGGGTCGGCCTCGTAGTGGGCGAGCAGCCGGTCGGTGTACTCGCTGAGCTTGAAGAAGTAGTTCTCCTCCTTCAGGAGCTCCACCGGCTTCTTGTGGATCGGGCAGAGCTTCTGCCCCGCGTACTCGCCCTCGCCGTCGAGCAGCTCACCGGGGAGCTTGAACTCCTCGCAGCCGACGCAGTACGGGCCCTCGTAGCTGTCCTTGTAGATCTCGCCCTTGTCGTGGAGATCCTGGACGAACTCCCGCACCCGGTCGGTGTGCCGCCGCTGTGTGGTGCGGATGAAGTCGTCGTTCGCGATCTCCAGGTGCTCCCACAGGGGCTGCCAGGAATCGTGGACGAGCCGGTCGGCCCACTCCTGCGGGCCGACCCCGTTCGCCTGCGCCGTGCGCAGGATCTTCTGGCCGTGCTCGTCCGTGCCCGTGAGAAACCAGACGTCCTCGCCGCGCTGGCGGTGCCAGCGGGCGAGGACGTCGGCCGCGAGGGTGGTGTACGCGTGGCCCAGGTGCGGGGCGTCGTTCACGTAGTAGATGGGGGTCGTGACGTAGTACGTCATGACCTCACTCCATCACACTCCGCGGGCGGCCCTCACGTGCTTTTACGCCGCCTCGCCGCCGAAGCGCTCCTTGTACGCCTCCAGGTCCTCGTCCGTGAGCTTGGCGAAGAGGACCGGGGGGACGGTGAAGGGGGTGCCGACCGGGACGGCGGTCAGGGATTTCGCCTCGTCCGGGCTCACCCAGGTCGCGGTGTCGTCCTTGAGAGCGAAGGCCTGGCGCATGGCTGCCGAGGTGGCCGGGATGAACGGCTCGGAGACCACCGCGTAGAGGTGGATCAGGTTCATCGCCGTGCGCAGGGTGAGGGCCGCGCCGTCCTTGTCGGTCTTGATCTCCAGCCAGGGGGCCTTCTCCTCCAGGTAGGAGTTGCCGGCCGACCACAGGGCGCGCAGGGCCGCCGCCGCCTTGCGGAACTGGAGGGCCTCCATGTGGCCCTCGTACTCCGCGAGCAGCTCGGCGATCTGCTCGCCCAGCTTCGCCTCCGCCTCGCCGGGCTCGCCGCCCGCGGGGACCTCCTCGCCGAAGCGCTTCTTGGAGAAGGACAGGACGCGGTTGACGAAGTTGCCGAGGGTGTCGGCCAGGTCCTTGTTGACCGTGGCCGTGAAGTGCTCCCAGGTGAAGGACGAGTCGTCGGACTCGGGGGCGTTGGCGATCAGGAAGTAGCGCCAGTAGTCGGCGGGCAGGATCTCCAGGGCCTGGTCGGTGAAGACACCGCGCTTCTGGGACGTGGAGAACTTTCCGCCGTAGTACGTCAGCCAGTTGAAGGCCTTGACGAAGTCGACCTTCTTCCAGGGCTCGCGGATGCCGAGTTCCGTGGCCGGGAACATGACCGTGTGGAAGGGGACGTTGTCCTTCGCCATGAACTGCGTGTAGCGGACGTCGGTGTCGACGTCGTACCACCACGACTTCCAGTCGCGGTTCTCCGGGTCCTGGTCGGACCACTCCTTGGTCGAGCCGAGGTACTCGATCGGGGCGTCGAACCAGACGTAGAAGACCTTGCCCTCGGCCGCGAGCTCCGGCCAGGTGTCCGCCGGGACGGGAACGCCCCAGTCCAGGTCACGGGTGATCGCGCGGTCGTGCAGGCCCTCGGTCAGCCACTTGTGGGCGATGGAGGAGGCCAGGTGCGGCCAGACGCCGTCGTGGCGGGCGACCCACTCCATGACCTCGCGCTGGAGCTTGGACTGGAGGAGGAAGAGGTGCTTGGTCTCGCGGACCTCCAGGTCCGTGGAGCCGGAGATCGCGGAGCGGGGGTCGATCAGGTCGGTGGGGTCGAGTACGCGGGTGCAGTTCTCGCACTGGTCGCCGCGGGCCTTGTCGTAGCCGCAGTGGGGGCAGGTGCCCTCGACGTAGCGGTCCGGGAGGAAGCGGCCGTCGGCGGGCGAGTACACCTGGCGGATCGCCCGCTCCTCGATGAAGCCGTTCTCGTTGAGGCGGCGGGCGAAGTGCTGGGTGATCTCGACGTTCTGCTCGCTGGAGCTGCGGCCGAAGTAGTCGAAGGCGAGTGCGAAGCCGTCGTAGACCGCCTTCTGGGCGTCGTGCGCCTGCGCGCAGAAGTCCGCCACCGGCAGGCCCTGCTCCTTCGCGGCGAGCTCGGCCGGGGTGCCGTGCTCGTCGGTCGCGCAGATGTAGAGGACCTCGTGGCCGCGCTGGCGGAGGTACCGGGAGTACACGTCCGCCGGGAGCATGGACCCCACCATGTTGCCCAGGTGCTTGATTCCGTTGATGTACGGAAGGGCGCTGGTGATGAGGTGTCGAGCCATCGGGGGCTGCTCCCAGGTCGGTCTTCTTGCTGCTTTGCGAACCTTGAAATCGTAGCCGACATGGGTGGGCCGCCCGCTTCCCGTTTTGAGGGGTGGGAAGGGGGCGGCCGGTTGTCTCCGACGGTTGAGCGGTGGGTGTACGGGGGTTCTACGGCGTTACGGGCGCCAGGTGGCCAGGATGCCCTCGTAGACCTCCGCGTCCGTGAGCTCCTTCGGGGTCTCGCCCGCCAGGAAGTGGGACGTGTTGTCCAGCTTCAGTTTGCGGAGGTAGTCGAAGGCCTTGTGCTCCGGGTCTCCGAAGGCGACGAAGGAGAAGAAGACGGCGGGGTGGTTCTTCGCGGCGTCCGTGAGGGCGTGGGTGGCCGGGGTCTTCGCGTCGGGGGCGCCGTCGGTCTGGAAGACGACGAGGGCGTGGGTGCCGGGGGCTTCCTTGCCGTGGTGGGCGAGGACTTCCTCGACGGCGGCGTGGTAGCTGGTACGGCCCATGCGGCCGAGGCCGGCGTGGAGGTCGTCGATCTTGTTCTCGTGGTCGGTGAGGGTGAGCTCGCCGGTGCCGTCCACCTCGGTGGAGAAGAAGGTGACGTGGACCTTGGTGTTCTCGGGGCCCTGGGGGTCGAGGTGGGCGGCGAGGGCGAGGGTCTGCTCGGCGAGGGCCTGGGCGGAGCCGTCCTTGTAGTACGGGCGCATGCTCGCGGAGCGGTCGAGGACGAGGTAGACCTTGGCTCGGGTGGCTGTGAGGCCGGCCTGGGCGAGGGTGGTCGCGGCTGTGTCGTAGGCGGTGCGGAGGGTGGGGGGGATGGTGGCGTCCCGGCCTTCGGCCGGGTTTTCGTTCCCACCCGCACCACCCGTACCGCTTTCGTCGTCGGCTGCGAGTGGCCCCTGTGGGGCGTCCTCGCCGTCGGCGGCTGCGACCACGGGCTCCGGCTCGGGGGTGACGGCCACCTCGGGCTCCGGCTCGGGGGTGGCGGCCGCCTCGGGCTCCGGCTCGGGGGTGGCGGCCGCCTCGGGCTCCGGCTCGGGGGTGGCGGCCGCCTCGGGCTCCGGGGTCACCTCGGCGCCCGGCTCCTCCGCAGCAGCGACAGCCTCGGGCTCCGACACCGGCTCCTCGACGGCTGCGGGCTCCTCGGCCGCCGTGGGCTCCTCGACGACCGGCTCTTCGACTACGGGCCTCTCTGCGACGGGCTCCGCCGCGACGGGCTCCTCGGCGACGGGCTCCGCAGTTACGGGCTCGTCGGCGACCGGCTCCTCGGCGGCGGGGTTCGTCTCCGCGACCGGCTCTTCGGCCTCCGGCTTCTCGGCGGCGGGCGTCTCCGCGACAGGCTCTACCTCAGCCGGTTCCTCAACGGCGGGGGTCGTCTCCGCGGCCGGCTCTTCGACTACGGGCGTCTCTGCGACGGGCTCCGCCGCAGCGGGCTCCTCGGCGGCAGGCGTCTCCGTGACCGGTTCTTCGGCCTCCGGGTTCTCGGCGGCGGGTGTCTTCGCGACGGGCTCTGCCGCAGCGGGCTCCACCGCAGCGGGCTCCTCGGCGACCGGCGCCTCGACGGCAGGGGTCTCCGTGACCGGCTTCTCGGCCACCGGCTCGGCCTTGGCCGGCTTCTCGGTCACGGGCGTTTCCGCGACGGGCTCTGCCGCAGCGGGCTCCTCGGCCACCGGCGCTGCCTCGGCCGGCTTCTCGGCCTCCGGCTCCTCGGCGGCGGGCGTCTCTGCGACCGGCTCCACCGCAGCGGGCTCCTCAACGGCAGGCGTCTCCGCGACCGGCTCCTCGGCCACCGGCGCTGCCTCGGCCGGCTCCTCGGCGACGGGCGTCTCCGCGACGGGCTCCGCCGCAGCGGGCTCCTCCGCGACCGGCGTCTCCGCGACGGGCTCCGACGCGACCGGCGTCTCCGCGGCGGGCGTCTTCTCGGGTGTCCGGTCCTCGATCGTCGGGGTCTCCGCAGGCGGCTCCGTCGGCTTGGGGACCGTTACGTTGTCGAACGCCGCCGAGACCAGCTCGTGCTCGTCGCCGTCGTCCTCGTCCGGAGGCGTCGTGGCCTCGGTGCGGGACGGTGCCTGCGGTTCCGCGAGCCGGGGTTCCGGTACCTGGGCGGTGGCCGTCGGCTGGGGTTCCGGGGACGGACCGGGGACCGTCGGCTGCGGTTCCGGCGAAGGCGTCGTCGCACCCTCTGCTTCGGCGCCACGCCCCTTGCGTGACCGGCCGAATGCGTTCCGCAGGAGAGTGAGAATGCCCATGTGCGCAACCCTTCGCGTGAGTTGATGCCCGTAGATCCCTGGCCAGGACGGACACGTAAGGTTAGCGGCCCCAGATGGCGATCTTGGGGAGGGGCGGACACCTGGGGTCCCCATGAGTCAAGGGCCACATCAGGTCGATCGAGGGCGGCGCGGCAACTGCCGTACAGATACCTCTGGTTCACCGTCCGTTCATTCAAACGCCCCGCTGCCGCACAAACGTGCCCCTACCGTCCCCAAGGCTGCATTCAAGGGGAAGCAAGGGGAGTACCAAGAGCCATGCGTATCCAGTTGCCGATCGTCAGTACCAACAGTGACTCGCATCACGGTGGCAGAGCCGCCCTGACCTGCCGCTTCCGGTGTGGTGACGCCTGTTTCCACGAGGTGCCCAACACCACCGCCAACCCGTACGTCGGTGATGTGATCGCCGATGCCCTCAGCCGCCGTACCGTGATGCGCGCCGCCGCCGTCGTCACCGCGGCCTCCGCCGTGGGCGCCTCCGCCACCGTCGCCGCCCCGAAGGCGAGCGCCGCCGAGGACGCCGCGACCACCGCCGCCACGAGCACCCGCCACGCCTCCCGCGGCGCGCGCGGCCTGCGCTTCGAGCCCGTCGCGCCGAACACCGCCGACGCCGTGACCGTCCCGGGCGGCTACGGGCAGAACATCGTCATCCGCTGGGGCGAGCCCATCCTGCGCGGCGCGCCCGCCTTCGACCCGGAGAACCAGACCGCCGAGGCGCAGTCCAAGCAGTTCGGCTACAACAACGACTTCCTCGCCCTGCTCCCGGTCCCGGGCGAGTACAACCGGCAGATCCTCGTCGCCAACCATGAGTACACCGACGAGGTGATCATGTTCCGTGGTTACGACGCCGCCAACCCCACCGAGCAGCAGGTCGAGGTCGCCTGGGCGGCCCATGGGCTGTCCGCCGTCGTCGTCGAGGGTGACCGCAGGAGCGGGAAGCTCACGCCCGTCACACGGCACCCGCTCAACCGGCGTGTGACCGCCACCTCCGAGTTCAAGGTCACCGGCCCGGCCGCCGGCTCCGACCTGCTGAAGACCTCCGCCGACCCGACCGGCACCAAGGTCCTCGGCACGCTCAACAACTGCTCCGGTGGCGTCACCCCGTGGGGCACCACGCTGCACGGCGAGGAGAACTTCAACCAGTACTTCGCCAACGCCACCCGTGCGACCGACAAGCGGTACGGCCTCGGGACCGGTGCGACCGAGCGCAAGTGGGAGCGGTTCGACAAGCGCTTCGACGTGGCGCAGGAGCCCAACGAGCCGCACCGGTTCGGGTACGTCGTCGAGCTCGACCCGTACGACCCCACCTCCAAGCCGCGCAAGCACACCGCGCTCGGCCGCTTCAAGCACGAGGGTGCGACGGTCCGGCTGACCGAGGACGGCCGCCCGGTCGTCTACTCCGGTGACGACGAGCGCTTCGACTACTTCTACAAGTTCGTCGGCAGCAAGCGGATGAAGACGGGCAGCTCGCGCGCTGTGCGGGAGCACAACCTCTCGCTGCTCGACGAGGGCACGCTCTACGTCGCCAAGCTCACCGGTGACTCCCCCGCCATCGAGATCGACGGCACCGGCAAGCTCCCGGCCGACGGCGAGTTCGACGGCAGCGGCGAGTGGATCCCGCTGGGCACCGCGACCGCCGACGGCGCTGTCTCGCACGTCGAGGGCATGACCGCCGAGGAGGTCTTCGTCTTCACGCGCCTCGCCGGTGACAAGGTCGGCGCGACGAAGATGGACCGGCCCGAGGACATCGAGCCGAACCCGCACACCGGCAAGGTGTACGTCGCCCTCACCAACAACACCAAGCGCGGGGTCGACACCAACCCCAAGGCCGACGAGGCCAACCCGCGCAACGCCAACAAGCACGGCCAGATCCTGGAGCTGACCGAGCGCTGGAACCGCGCCGACAGCAAGAAGTTCGCCTGGACGCTGTTCCTGGTGGCCGGTGACCCGAACGATCCGGCCACCTACTTCGCCGGGTTCCCGAAGGAGGACGTCTCCCCGATCTCCTGCCCGGACAACGTCGCCTTCGACTCGTACGGCAACCTGTGGATCTCCACCGACGGCAACCAGCTCGGCTCGCACGACGGCCTCTTCGGTGTCGCCACGCGCGGTGACCGGCGCGGTGAGCTCAAGCAGTTCCTGACGGTGCCGAAGGGCGCGGAGACCTGCGGCCCGCTCATCCAGGACCGCCGTGTGCTCGTCGCTGTGCAGCACCCGGGCGAGATCGACGGCGCGACGGCCGAGAAGCCGCTGAGCGCCTGGCCCGACGGGGCCGGCAAGATCAACCGCCCGGCCGTCGTGGCGGTCTGGCGCGAGGACGGCTGCGACATCGGCGTCTGATCCCGCGGACACCGATCACGGGAGGGCTGGGACCGGCGGCTGCCGCTCACCGTCGTGTTCCAGCCAGACCCGGTACGCCGGCGCCTGCCGCGCCGCCTCCCAGTACGCCTCCTCCAGCGCGGGATAGACCCCGTCGAGGTCCGTCTCCGTACGGGCCGCGAGGAGCAGGCGTACCCCGAGCGGGTCGCCGTGCAGGCGCCGTACCGCCATCGTGGGGCTGTCGGCGTGGGTGGGCTGGCAGACGGCGACCACCTCACCGGTGGCGACCAGGGCGTCGGCCGTGTAGTAGTCGCCGTGCAGGACATGGGGGTTGACGCCGGCCGCGCGGAACATCCGCTGCACGGCGTCCCACTCGCCGTCCACCGTCGGGTCGACCATCCAGCGGTCGTCGGCCAGGTCACGCAGATGGACCTCGGACTGTGCCGCGGCCGGGTGGTCGGTCGGCAGGGACACGAACTGCGGCTCGCGCCGCATCAACACGCGTAGCCGGAGCTCCGGCGGGATGCGCAGCGGGCAGCCCTCCACCTCGTGCACGAAGGCGACGTCGAGCTGGCCGTCGGCGACCATGCGGAGCAGGGCGTTCGGGGAGACGTTCATATGGAGCGTGGGGTCCTGGCCGTGGCCGCGCAGCCGGCGCAGCCAGCCCGCCAGCGCCTTGCTCGCCGTCGAGCCGACCCGCAGCTCCGTGCCGCCCACCGCGGCCGCCCTCGCCTCCGCGACCAGGGCGCGCATATCGGCCACCAGCGGGCGGGCACGGCTGAGGACCAGGCGGCCCAGCGGGGTGGGGCGACAGCCGGTTCGCGCACGCAGGAACAGCTCGCCGCCCAGTTCCTGCTCGATCCGCCGCAGCTGTGTGCTGAGCGACGGCTGGGCGACACCCAGCTGGCGGGCCGCCCGGTGCAGACTGCCGGTGTCGGCTATGGCGCACAGTGCGCGGAGGTGTCTCACCTCGAGCTCCATGCCCTGGGAGACTAAAGCGGACGCACTGGTTTCACCAGCCGCACAAATCCCCCCTGATGCCCGCCAATTGGGGTCCTGATAGGGCCGGGCTATCACCGATTGCCATCATCACAGCGGCCAGACAGGCGCAGACACTCGCCTTGACGACTCACCCCCCACCTAGGAGTCATCGATGCGCATGTCCTTTTCCCTGTCCGCCCGTTCACTGACGGCGGTCGGTCTCGGTGTGGCGGCTCTCGGCCTCGGCTCGGTCGCTCCGGCGACGGCTGCCCCGGCCCCCGCGCACATCGGTTTCGTCGCCAAGTCGGCCGATTCCGACGCCAGTCGGGCCTTCTTCCAGGCGGTCCTGAAGTCCGTCGCCGAGAAGCGCGCCGAGAACCCGAGCGCCGCGGCCGTCACCGTCACCTACGACGCCTCCGGGGCGCCCACGTTCAGCGCGCAAATAGCCCGCAGCACCCAGATATGGAACAGCTCGGTGTCCAACGTCCAGCTCCAGCAGGGCTCGAACGCCGACTTCACCTACCGCGAGGGCAATGACTCGCGCGGCTCGTACGCCTCGACCGACGGTCACGGCAACGGCTACATCTTCCTCGACTACCAGCAGAACAAGGAGTACGACTCCACTCGCGTCACCGCGCACGAGACAGGGCACGTGCTCGGGCTGCCGGACCACTACGAGGGGCCGTGCAGTGAGCTGATGTCGGGCGGCGGACCCGGCCCGTCCTGCACGAACTCCCAGCCGGACGCCAATGAGCGGGCCAAGGTCCAGCAGCTGTGGGCCAACGGGTTCGCCGCCGCGATGGACAAGGCCCTGCACAAGACCGCCCGTCGGTAACACCGGTTCTCCGGACCCCACCCCCCACAAGGCGCGGTCGCCCTCCTGCACGGGGCGGCCGCGCCGATCCGCGCCCGGAAACGGTCGGCTTCAGCGAGGGGAAGCGATCGCGCGTGCCGCCGCCACCTCTTGCCGTAGGGGCTCCAGGACGCTTCCCGAAGGGCCGGTGAGGTCCGTGCGGACCGCGTACAGGGTCTCGGCCTCGCGCACTCCCTGCGCCAGCTCCCGCAGCTGAAGGGTCACTTGCGTCACTTCCGCGGGGGACGGCGATGGCGCCCCGTGGCGCACCCGCACCCCGGCCGCCGTCGTCGCGTCCACGATCCGCTCCACCGCCACGACCAGCGGCCACCACGCGGCCGCCCGGCGTCCGGTGGGCGGTGGTTCGGTCAGGGCGCGCTGGAACTCCGTGCGGATGGCGGAGAGGTCGCGGTAGAGCCGGCGACGCATCCGGGCGCGGGCCGACGGGTCGACTGCGGTCGGTCCGAAGGCGGCCTCCACATAGCGCGCCGTGTCGTCCACGGCGCCCGCGAGCCGGTCGCCGACCCGGGTGTGCCAGCTCTCCGGCCACAGCAGATACCCGGCGACGAGGGCGATGGCGCAGCCCAGCAGGGAGTCGGCCAGGCGGGGCAGCAGCAGCCCGGTGCCCTGGCGGTTCAGGACGTCCGACAGGAGCAGGATCACCGGCGTGATGGCGGCCGTCTGGTAGCCGTACCCGCGCGGGGTGAGCGCCGGGATCAGCGGGGCGAGGAGCAGCAGCACCGGTACGTCCCACCATCCGCGCGGCACCTCCGCCAGCACCGCCGCCGCGATCACCAGCCCGGCGACGGTGCCGAGGGCGCGCAGCAGGGCGCGGGAGAAGACGGAGCCGAAGTCGGGCTTGAGGACGAAGGTGATGGTGAGGGCGACCCAGTAGGAGCGGGGGACCGGGATGATCGACACCAGGATCTGGGCCAGCCCGATGCACAGGGCGAGGCGCAGGCCGTAGCGCCAGGAGGCGGCGGACAGGGCGACGTTGCGGGCGGCTCGGGCGGTGCGGATGCCGAGTGCCGCCGGGCGGCCGAGGCGGTCGTCGATGCCCCGGAGGTCGACGTCCGGGCCGGCGACGACCTCGGCGGCGTGGCGCAGGGCGTGGTCGACGGCGCGGGCGGTCTCGGTGGTGGGGGTGGGGAGCCTCAGGCCTGTCGGTCCCGTGTAACCGGTCTCGACGGCCGAGGCGAGATGCCGTACGGCCTGTGGGACCTCGGGCGGCAGCGGGGTGCCGCTGAGACGGGCGGCGGGGGCGGCCTCGACGACGGGGATGACGGCGTTCAACTGGGCGAGCAGCCGGGCGAGTTCGGGGCTGCGGCCGTGGTGGCGGGCGCGGTGGGCGAGGACGATGTCGTACGACTGGTTCAGGGACTGGGTGACGGCGTGCCGGGCGTCGTCGTACGCCTGGGTGCCGCCGCCGACCGCCGTCAGCAGGTCGGCGGCCGTCCGGTAGGTGTTCGCGACCGCGGTCCGCTCCGGCACCCCCGACCGCAGCGGCCAGGCCAGCAGCGCGAGGGCCAGGACGAGCAGCCCGCCGCCGGACATCAGCAGCGGCGCCAGCCACCACTCGCCCGGCATCGGCAGTCCCGCGCCCACCACGCAGGTCAGCAGCAGCACCAGCCCCGACGCGGAGGCGACCGCGCCGATCGTCGAGATCATCCCGGAGACCAGCGCGACGCCGGTGAGGACGGCGACGGCGAGCCACCCGCGGCCGTACACCAGGGCGCCGAGGGTGATGCCGACGGCGCCGAAGAGCTGCGGGATGGCGATGGTGGGGATACGGACGCGGTAGGCGGCGGCGGTGTCGCTGATGACGCCGTTGAGGGCGCCCATGGAGGCGAGGGCGCCGTAGAAGGGCCGGTCGACCGCGAGTCCGACGGCCAGCGGGAGGGCCATCGCGAGGGCGGCGCGGATCACGGCCGTCCGGTTGACGGGGGCCGGCTGGGCCCGGAGGTTGCGCACGAGCCAGTCGGGGGGTGTGAGGCCGATGGGGAGCTCGCGGGGCATGCGGCCCATTATGGGCACCCCTGTTCAGCTCATCGGCGCTGGTGGAGCGTGAGGTCGGCGACAAGGGCGCGGTGGTCGGTGTCGGTCAGGTCGAGGAAGCGGGCGGTGCGGACGGAGAGGTCGGCGGAGAGCAGGACATGGTCGATCTGCACGCCGAACGCCGGTGCGGTCCGGGCCGGCCAGCTGGGTGTGCGGTCGTGGCCGGCGAGCCGGGCGGCGTCCTGGAGGCCGGCGTCCAGGATGCGGCGGAAGGCGGCGTGGTCCTGGGAGGCGTTGAAGTCCCCGGCGAGGACGAGCGGTGTCCTTCCGTCCTCGGCGGCGAAGTCCCGCAGCTCACCGAGTTCCCGGCGCCACAGGTCGGTCCGGCCGGGCAGCGGCGGCATGGGGTGCGCGAGCTGGAGCCGTACGGCGTGTCCGCGTACGTCGGCGACGGCGCCGGGCATGGCCATGGTGCCGTCGATGCCGGCGGCGGGGTCGAGCGGGAACCGGCTGAGGACCACCGACCCCTCCGACCCGCCGGCCACCCGCGCCGCGCGGTGCGGATAGTCGCCGCCGAGGGCCTTCCTGAGCGTGGCGTCGCAGGTGTACTCGCACTCCTGGACGAACACGATGTCCGGCTTCTCCCGGCGCACGGCGGCGACGAGGGCGTCGGTCGCCTGCCCGAACTCGACGTTCGAGGTCAGCACCCGGAAGGAGACGAGCGGGGGCCCGCCGGGCTGGGTGGTCTTGCCGTACGGCTCGATGAACCAGGCCAGCAGCCCGAGCAGCACGACCGCCCACACGACACCGAACCACCAGCGCGAGAGCAGCGCGAGCAGCAGCCCGAAGCCGGCGGGCACCAGCAGCCAGGGCAGGAAGGCGAGGAACTGCGGGACCGGGGTGATCCCGTCGGTGTCGAAGACCCGGCACCCGACGATCACGCTGACGCCCAGGAACAGCAGCCCGGCCGGCCAGACACCGGCCCGCCGCCGGGCCCGTCGCTCTGGCATGTCGTCCGGGTGAGCCGTCCACTCGGCAGCCGCAGTATCCACGTCCCGGCCTTCCGTTCGCGGGTGGGATGCCCGAATCCTCCCTCAAAGGCGGGGGCCGTGGGGCGAAAGTTGCGCGGGGGCGGGAGGAGTCAGTCCCGGGGGCGCTTGTCGACACGCGCCAGGAACTCCCCCAGCGCGGCGTTGAACTCCCCCGGCCGCTCCAGGTTCGGCATGTGTGCCGCCCCCTCGATCACCCGGAGTACCGAGTCCGGGAGTGCCGTGTGCATGGCCTCGGCGTCCGAAACCGGGGTGTAGGCGTCGTCGGCGCCCACCACCACCAGGGCGGGGGCGGTGACGCGGGTCAGCAGGGCGCGGTAGTCGGGGCGTTCGGCGCGGCCGCGCAGGGCCGCCGCGGCGCCCTCGGGCGGGGTCGCCGTCATCATGCGGTGGACATGGGCCTTGACCTCGGCGGTCGCGTACGGCGCGACCATCTTCTCCAGCACCTCGTCGGCGTATCCGCGCATGCCCTCGCGCAGCAGCCGGTCCGCCATGGCGCCCCGCGACCGCTTGCCCTGCGCCGTCTCCGCCGCCGGGAAGGTGTCGGCGAGGACCAGGGCGCGGACGCGCTCGGGGAAGCGGGCGTAGCACTCCATGACGATCTGGCCGCCCATGGACAGGCCCGCCAGGGCGAAGGTCTCCACCTTCAGGTCGTCCAGCAGGGCCTCGATGTCCTCGGCGAAGGCGGAGAGCGGGGTGATGCCCGGTACGACCGGGGAGGCGCCGTAGCCGCGCAGGTCGGGGGCGATGACCCGACGGGTGGCCGAGAACTCCTCGATCTGCGGGGTCCACATCGTGCGGTCGAAGGGGTGGCCGTGGACGAGGACGAGGGGGACCAGCGAGGAATCCACGCCTTTGTCCTCGTATGCGAGGAAGGGGCTCATACGGACGACCCTAGATCGGCCCAACTCCTCGGTGCAATAAGATCTTTGCCCTCGGTGCAATGTCAGGGTGAGTATCCGGGTGTGTATCAGGGGGAGCATCAGGGGGAGTACGTGGAGGACTACCGGCGCATCGCCGATCGCATCGCCGACGAGATCACCGCCGGACGGCTGAAGCCCGGCGAACGACTGCCCCCGCAGCGGCTGTTCGCCCGGCGGCGCGGAATCGCCGGGTCGACGGCGGGGCGGGTGTACGCCGAACTCGTCCGGCGCGGGCTGGTCGTCGGCGAGGTCGGCCGGGGGACCTTCGTGCGGGCCGCTCCCGCGGGCGCCGGGCCGGCGCTCGTCGAGGCCGCGACCGAGGCACCCGTGAACCTGGAGCTCAACTACCCCTCCGCACCCGGCCAGTCGGCCCTCCTCGCCCCCGCCCTCGCACCCCTGCAACGCCCCGACGTCCTGACCGAGGCCCTGCGCCCGGCCGCAGCCACCGGCACACCCGCGGCCCGCCGGGCGGCCGCCGACCTGCTCGCCACCCCGGGCTGGCGCCCCGCCCCCGACCGGATCCTCTTCACCGGCAACGCCCGCCAGGCCGTCGCCGCCACCCTCGCCTCCCTGGTCCGGCCCGGCGGCCGGGTCGGCGTCGAGGCGCTGACGTACCCCGTGGTCAAGGACATCGCCGCCCGGCTCGGCATCACCCTGGTGCCGCTGGCCACCGACGAGGAGGGCCCGCGCCCGGAGTCCGTCGCCGCCGCCCACCGCACCGCCCCGCTGGCCGCGCTGTACCTCCAGCCGACCCTGCACAACCCGACCTCGGTGACGACGAGCCCCGAGCGCGGACGCCTGCTCGCCCGTACCGCGCTCGACCTGGGCATCCCCGTCGTCGAGGACCGCATCTGGTCCTTCCTCGCCGACGGCGACCCCCTCGCCGCCCACGCGCCCGGCCTCACCCATGTCGTCGACGGCCTGTCCAAGCGCGTCGCCCCCGGGCTCACCGTCGGCCTCGTCGTCGTACCGCAGGAGCGGGTGCGGGCGGTGGCGGAGGCCGTGCGGTCCGGGGGGTGGAGCGCGGGGTCGTTCGCGCTGGAGGCGGCCGTGCGCTGGATCGGGGACGGGACCGTGCGGCGGCTGGTCGCGGCCAAGCGGGCGGACGCGGCACGCAGACAGGGGATCCTCGGCGAGGAGTTGCGCCCCTTCGCCGTACGGTCCGATCCGCGCGCCTATTTCGCCTGGTGGGAGCTGCCCGCGCCGTGGCGGGCCGACACCTTCACGGCCGCCGCGGCGGCGCACGGCATCGCGGTGACGCCGGGCCCCGCCTTCGCCGTCGGCGCCGGCCGCACCCCGGACGCCGTCAGACTCGGGCTCGGGTCGGCTCCTGAGCCGGATCTGCGGCGGGCCCTGCGGACGCTCGCCGGCGTCGCACGAGGAACTCCGTGACCCGGCAGGCCAGGGCCACCGTCAGACCGAGGACGACCAGCAGCCAGGACACCGTGCGCAGGGTCCCCGTCAGGGCGTCGTAGATCGCGCCCGCGGCCGGGCGGTGCGCCGCCTCGGGCACGTCGGCCAGGGTGAGCCGGCGGCCGATCGCGACCGCCAGGGCGAGGAACGCGCCGCCCAGGGCCGTGCCCAGCGCGGTCGCGGTGACCGCGCGGCGGCGGCACGCGGCGACGGCGATGCCGGTCGCGGCGAGGACGGCGGCCGAGACGGGCAGCCAGAAACCGGCGACTTCGAGCACGTCGTACCCCTTCCTGAGCCGGTCCAGTTCGCCGGCCGGGAGCACGGGGACCGCGGTGTGCTCGACCGGGATGCGGTGCGCGAACGGGACGTGGTCGTCGGTGAGCCGGCGCTTGACCTGGGCCGTGACCGGGGCCAGATCGACGGTGACGGTACGCTCGCGGCCGTCCTGAAGGGCCCTCAGCACGGCGTCGTGGACCGCCTTGTTGCCCGCGTTCCACGCCGTGTGGAAGGCCTCGGTCCGGGTGAAGGAGCGCACCGCGTCGGCCACGAAGGGGCGCACATTGCCGGGCGAGGGCGCGGCCGGTGACGCGTCCAGCACCCGATCCACCTCATGCATGATCCCGGAGCCCACGGTGTCCGCGACCGCGCCCTGCACCGCCGGATCCGCGGCGAGCGGCGCCATCGTCGCGACATACCTGCCGGTGTCGGCCAGCCCGTACGTCACCCAGGCCGCCAGCGCGCCGAACGGCACGAGGAGGCACGACAGGGCGATCAGCGCTGCCGACAGGGCGTTCCGCAGACGGGTGGGCACCCCTTCAGGCAACGGCCACGGGGGCAAAGGCGCCAGCGCGGCGCCTGCATACGGCCGCACGGAACCGCTCTCCGGTGGAGGGTTCACCCGAACGGGTGTCTCATGGATCAGGGGAGCGAGCGGGCCGGGTGTGTGGGTGGATGAAGGGGAAACGGGCCGGCCCCGGCCGTGGTGCCGGGGCCGGCCCGTGCACTCCTCAGTCCAGGCGGTGGCCCTGGGCGTCCTCGTGCGTGTAGTAGCGGTAGAACATCACGACGAAGCAGACCGCGCCGACCACCAGCCCCATCGTCGAGGACCTGAGCACGGACGCGTCGGTCTGGCTGTACAGGAAGCCGAACGCGCCGCCGGTGAAGCCCGCCCACACGATGGCGTGCTGCTCGCGCCTCATGTGCGGGGCGAGGGCGCGGACGCCGACGTAGAGGATGATGAACGCGATCGTCGTGACGAAGCCGAAGAGCAGGTTCCAGCCGGTGATCTCGCCGCCGGAGCGCCGGTTCGCCGCCGCCCAGTAGCCGTAGACCAGCCCGAGGACGAGTGGTACGGCCACGCTCGCGATCTGGTGCGTGCGCGCGCCGAACACATCGGGCAGGTGGCTCGGGCCGGTCACCGCCGTCCCTGAGGCCCGTCCGCCGGGCGCGGGTGCCGCATGAGCCATGAGAGCACTCCTCTCTCCTCGCCCCCGCCCTCCAGCGCACACCTGGGGCGCTCGGCAAGCAAGTCGACGTGCGTGTCGATCTCGGTGACATGTGCTCGGGTACCCGGATGCGGCGCGCTGAACGTCGTGCTTGTCTGAGGCGCATGAGGGCCGTCAGCGACGGTGCAACCGGCCTGAAGGGCGACGCGCCCCGGCAGGGGCTGCTGCGCGTGCGGGGCCGCAGCGTCGGCTGGCTCGCGCCGCTGGTGCTGCTCGTGGCCATCGTGCTGATCGACTTCCACACCAGCAGCGACTTCCGGATCCTGTCCTGGACCGTGCTGGTGCCCGGTATCGCCGCCGCTATCTGCGGAGTGCGGGGGACGGCCGTGTACGCGGTGCTCGCGCCCGCCACCTACGTCGCCGCCGACGCCGTGCTGCCGCACGAGTACCAGGCCGGGCCGGCCGACCTCGTGCTGGCCGGCATCGGTGGTGTCCTCGCCACGCTGGCCTGCGCGGTCCGGGTGCGCGGCGAGCGGCGCATGCTGCACATGCAGGACGTCGCCGCGACCATCCGCCGCACCGTGCTGCGCCCGCTGCCGCCGGGCTGGGGCGGTCTGGAGCACGCGGCCGTCTATCTCGCCGCCGACAGCGAGGCCCGGGTCGGCGGCGACTTCTACGACATCCAGATCGGCCTGCACGGCACCCGCGTCATCGTCGGCGATGTCCAGGGCAAGGGGCTGGGGGCGGTGGAGGCGGCGGCCGCGCTGCTCGGCACGTTCCGTGAGGCGGGGTATCACGAGCCGGACCTGGCGACGGTCGCCATACGGCTGGAGGAGCGGATACAGCGACTCATCCGCATGCGGGCAGCGCTCGGGCGGGAGGACGGCGACCGGTTCGCCACGGCCGTTCTGATCAGCTTCCCCCAGGCGGATCGGGAGGGGGTGGACACGGTCGTTCTCGGCCATGACTGTCCGCTGGTCGTCGGCCCCGACGGGGTACGGCCCCTGCCGCCCGGCGGCCATGCCCTTCCCCTCGGCATGGGCGAACTCGACCCCGCCGCCGGCCCGCCGCCCGCCCTCCGCGTGCGGTTGCGTCCCGGGGAGACCCTGCTGCTGACCACGGACGGGGTGACCGAGGCACGGGACGGCGCCGGCGACTTCTACCCGCTCGCCGCCGATGTCGCCGAGGCCGTCGCCGCGGACCCGGGTATCGCACGGCCCGGGCGGCTGGTCGCGTTCGTGCGGGAGCGGACGTTGCGGCACTGCGGAGGGCATCTGGCCGACGACACGACGGTGTTCGCGGTACGGCGGGACGGTGGCGGAAACGGGGTGGGGAAGGTGGGGAATGGGGACGGAAGCGGACGTTTGCCGGCCTGAGATCCCCCCTTTGCACCCGCAGCGGTTACGGTGCTGCCGTAAGTGATCGACGGGGGATGGGGAGGGACCGATGCCCGGAACCGTGCTGCTGCTCGCCGCCTCACCGGTGGGCAGGGGCTGTCTGGTGGACGCCGCCTCCGTGCTTCCCATCCTGGCCGCGGTGCCGCCGGCGGTGCTGTCGGGTACCGAGACCGCGAACGTCGTCGAACTGGCCGACCCCCTGGAACCGCAGGCCGTCCTCACCCGCCTGCGCGCGGCGGCGGTCGCCCCCGGGCCGCTCACCGTCTTCGTCGCCGGCCAGCTCCAGTTGGACCGCCGCCAGCATCTGCCCCACCTGGCGCTGGCCCGCTCCACCCCGGCCACGGTCCGCTACACCGGCTTCCCCTGGCACTGGTTCCGTGAGGAACTGCGCCTGCGCGCGCCGGGTTCGACCTCCCTCGTCGTCGATCTGCACGCCGACCCGGAGACCTGGGAGTGGCTGCGCGGCAACCCCCTCGACTCGGGCCGCGGCAGCGCGGTGTACGGCCGTATCGCCCCGCCCCCGAACCGCCGTACGGTGGCGGGCCCGGCGTACATGAAGGCGGTGGCCACCCTCCTGCGCAGCGGCCATCGCCCACCCCTGGACCAACTCCACCAACAGGCACTCGCCCGCATCGCCCCGGAGGCGGGCCCAGCCACAGACATCGTCCTGACAGCCCAAACCCCCACACACCCCCCCGCCCCGCCCTACCTCCCACCCCGGTCCCCCCTGCCGACCCCGACGCCGTCCCCCGCACCCGCCTCTACGCCGAGCGCTGCGCCGACCTCTGCGTCGAGCCCTGTGCCGGGTTCTGGGTCGGCTTCTGCGTCGAGCGCTGTGCCGGTTTCTGGGTCGGCCCCGATGCCGAGCGCTGTGTCGAGCCCGGCGTCGGCTCCTGCGTCGGCTTCTGCGTCGAGCGCTGTGCCGGTTTCGGGGTCGGCCCCGATGCCGAGCGCTGTGTCGAGCCCGGCGTCGGCTCCTGCGTCGGCTTCTGCGTCGAGTCCTGTGCCGGTTTCGGGGTCGGCCCCGATGCCGAGCACTGTGCCGAGCCTGGCGTCGGTCCCTGCGCCGACTTCTGCGCCGAGCCCTGGCTCGGTTTCGGAGTTGGCCCCCATGCCGAGCGTCTTGCCGAGCCCGGCGTCGGCTTCTGCGTCGAGTCCTGTGCCGGTTTCTGGGTGGGTCCCCATGCCGAGCACTGTGCCGAGCCTGGCGTCGGTCCCTGCGCCGACCTCTGCGCCGAGCCCTGGCTCGGTTGCGGAGTCGGCCCCCATGCCGAGCGCCTCGCCGAGCCCGACGGCGGCCCCTGTGTCGGCTTCTGCGTCCAGCGCTGTGCCGGATTCTGAATCGGCCCTGACGCCGAGCGCTGTGTCGAGTCTCGCGCCGGTCTCCGCGTCGGCCTACACGCCAGGCCCTGTGTCGGCCTTTGGGGCGAGCGCTCCGTCGAGTCTCGCGCCCACCTCCACGCCGAGCCCCTCGCCGGTCACCGTCCCGAGCAACCCGCCGACCCTTGTGCTGGCCCCCCTGTCGAGCACCTCGCCGCCACCCGCACCGAGCGCCCCGCCCAGCCCAGCGCTCAGCCCTGCGGAGAGCCCGGAGCCCAGTCCCGCCCGCCAGGCACCCGCCCCGGCCCAAGCCCCCGGCCGGAGCCCCACCCCCGCCCTCCCGGCACCCACGTCTGACCAAGACCCCGCCTCCAGCCCCGACCAGAACTCCGACTCCGCCCGCCCGGCACCGACCTCTGACCACGACCCCAGCCCCGACCAGAGCCCCGCCCCCGCCCGCCAGGCACCCGCCCCTGACGGCGACCCCGCCCCCAGCCCCGACCAGAGCCCCGCCCCCGCCCGCCAGGCACCCGCCCCTGACGGCGACCCCGCCCCCAGCCCCGACCAGAGCCCCGCCTCCGCCCGCCAGGCACCCGCCCCGGCCAACCCCCACGACGCCATCACCGCTGCCGTGCAGTCAGGGCGGCACGGTGAGGCCGATGTGTTGGCTGCCAGGGAGGAGCAGGGGGCCGTGCGGGCTCATGGGGTGGGTTCTCAGGAGGCTCTGCACTGGAGTGAGGTGCGGGCCGATCTGGCGATGCTGGCGGGGGATCCGGTGCGTAGTTGCCGGACCTGGCTGTCCGTGGCCGCGGCGCGGCTCGGGGCGGGGCAGGCGCCCGACGCGCCCGCGGTGGAGGCCGCGGTCGACCGTGCTCATCACCAGTGGGGCCAGGTCCGAGACGCGGTGCTCGCGCGTGAACTGGGGGCCGCGCTGGCGGAGTTGAGGAGCAAGGTGCCAGGGCGCCGGCGCGGCGCCCTGGCGAACGTGCATCAGCGGCTGGAGCAGCTCCAGGTCAGCGGGTGAAGGTGAAGAACTTCCACGCGCCGTACGTCGTCGCGTTGACGTTGTCGCCCGACAGCGTGTCGACGTAGGACGAGCGGATCCGGAAGCGGACGCCGGTGGGCGGGTTGTCGTCCAGCAGGACGGAGTCCCTGCCGTAGCTGTCGAGGCCGAAGTACTCCGTGGCCGTCGTGTGCCAGGCCCCGCTGTAGAACTGCTGGATCTGGAACTGGTACTTGCGGCCCGGGTACATCGTCATCGCCGTGTTGTAGACGGGGTCCTTGGACTGGCGGAAGTAGTAGTACGTCTCGTTCCAGGCCGTGGCCGTCTTGTAGGAGCCGCTCAGCGACGACGAGACGCTCACCTTGGTGTAGACGGTGTTGGTCGTCGTCTTCGCCGCGTACCGCGTGTCACCCGTGAACTTCGCGCTGACCTTGGCGTCGCGGGTGAGGCGGACGGTCGCCGTCAGGTTGCCGCCGGCGTCGACCGTGCCCTTCTTGACCAGGGCGTTGGGCTTGTCGGAGCCGTAGGGGTCGGCCCAGATCTCGACCGTGCGGTTCTTGTACGTGGTGCCGAGGTGCGTGGTGAAGGTGACGCTGCTGTTGTAGCCGTACACCTTGAGGTTGTTGTTCAGCGTCAGCGTGGTCGCCGACTTGGCGACCGCCACCGAGCGCGCGGCCGTGGCGCCCGCGTGCTCCGCGTCACCCGCGTAGGAGACGGTGTACGTCACCTTGCCGCCGGCCTGCGGGGTGTCCGCGAAGGAGTACGAGCCGTCCGCCGCGACCGTCGTCGTGCCGAGCGCCTTGCCCGCCGGGGACTCGTCGTCGGTGCGGGTGACGGAGACCTTGGTGCCGGCCGGGAACGCGGCGGAGGACGTCAGGGAGCCGCTGACGGTGAGGGCCTGCGCACGGGGCGCCGTCGCGGGGGCGTTGGCCGTCAGGGTGGTCGGCGTCTTGGTCGGGGCGTCGAAGATCCGCAGCGAGTACACGTCGCTGTCGTTCAACGACACCGCGAACAGCTTGCTCTCGTCCGGCGCCCACGCCAGGCCGCGCGCGGCGAGGGTGTCGGAGCCGCTGCTGGTACCGGTGTTGGGGAAGTCGTACTGCTTCACCGGGGTCGACACGCCCTGCTTGAAGACGTGCACGTCCGGGTCGTACCAGGAGAAGGTGCCCGCCGCGACATCGCCGCTCGGGGCGATGTCCACCGCGTTCGGGTAGGTGTTGGTGACGTACTTGCCGTCCGCGGAGAGGTCGGAGAGCTTGTAGACCGCCTGGTAGTACGGGGACCCGCTGGCGGTGATGACGTCCTTGCCGTCCGGTGTGACCGCGAGGTCGGCGAGGTTGCCGCCGCCGGTGTTCCCCGGGTCGAAGGCGTACGCGGTACGGCTCGCGGTGCCCGACGAGACGTCGTACACGGCGAGTTCGACCGGGCTCTGGCCCGGCGCGCCCGCGACCAGGGTGCCGGGGGCGCCCGCGGCGGCGTCCAGGATCGGGGCCTCGTAGAAGGTACGGCCGGTGTCCTGGCCCAGGGTGAGGACCGGGTCGGTGCCGCTCAGGTCGAGCGAGCCGATGTTGCCGTCGCCGCCGGAGCCGTAGCCGAACCAGAGCTTGCCGCCGGTGAGGGCGACGTACTTGGGAGCGGCCGTGCCGGTGGACCAGCGGTGTGCCTCGGTCGCGGTCGCCGTGTCGATGGCCACGAGCGCGTCGGCGTCCCCCACGGCCGCGTACAGGGTGCCCGAGTCGGGCGAGAGCTCCAGGCCGCGGACACCGGGCAGCGAGCCGACGGTGCCGACGACCGCGCCGGCGTAGTTCGTGACGACGACCTGGCCGGCGGTCGGGTCGCTGATGAAGACCCGCTGGTGGGCCCCGTCGACGACGACGTCGCCGGTCGACTTCAAGGGCAGGGTGGTGCCGGCGTCGGCGGCGGCCGACCCGGCGCCGGCCGCGACCAGGGCGGCCGAGCTGAAGAGGACCGCGAGTGCCGTCGCGGCCGGAAGAGTGCGTCTGCGCACGGTTTTTCGAACCCCCCGGAACGAAAAAGAGGTAGGGGGACGCGGCAGGAAGAAGGCACGCGTCTCGCCTTGAGTGATCGAAGGCTAGGTCATGGCACTGACAGCCGGGTGATGGAAGTCGTAAGAGGCCGGTGAGAACGGCGGCGACCTGGAAGTGCTGACCTGATCGGGCGTCACCCGGACGGCCCGGCGCGCTGGTGGAGGTGTCGGTGGGGTGGTGCCTTAGGAGGACGTGGCGATCTTGACCGCGTCCTCGACCCCGGCCCAGGAGGCCCGCGATGCCCCGTTTCCCGGTCCGTGCCGTCATCGTCGCGGTGCTCTCGGCAGGCGCCCTGCTGAGTGCGCCCGCGTGCTCCGTCGTCGCACCGGACCGGACGGACCGGACCGTGGGTGCCCCGGCCTCCCCGGGGGCCGCCGGCACCGCGTCACGGGCCCCCGCGGCCGAGCCGACGCTCACCGAGGCGCAGGCACAGGCCGCCCTGATCAGCGAGGCCGACCTCGGTGAACCCTGGGTGCCCACCGAGGGGTTCGCGACCTGGCGGGAGTCCATGCTGAAGGCGAGCGCCGAGCCGGCGGAGTGCCGAAGGCTGCTCGAAGCCCTCTACGCGGAGGACCTGTTCGGGGCGGATGCCCGGACGCGCGCCTCGACCGGCCTTGACGACGAGTGGGAGGGGGCCCAGCTGCGCTACCAGATCGTGGCCCATCGGCCCGCGGACGTGGACCGGACACTGGCGTGGCTCGGCTCCATGCCGGAGCGGTGCGGCCGGTTCAAGGCGACCGCCCGCGGCGGGCGGATGGCCGTGGAGGTCAGGGAGAGCGAACTGCCGCGGGTCGGCGACGCCCGGCAGGGTCTGCGCCTCGTCCTCACGGGCCTCTCCGAGTACGAGGACGCGCCAACGCTCACCCTGGACGTCGCCGTCGTACGCGTCGGCGACGACACGATCACCGTCACCGACGGCGGCCTCGCGGAGGTATCGGCCGACGCCACCTGGGCGGCCGTGGAACTGGGCGCCCACCGCCTGGCGGAGGTCAGGAAGCAGGGCAGGCAGGACGTGTGAGCGAGGCGCGGTGCCGTGCCCGCTATGCCATGCGCTCGACGGCGTCCTTTGCCTCTTTCAGGCCCGCCCCGGTGATCTCCCGGTAGACCTTGATCGCCTGGATCTTCTTGTCGTCCCGCAGCAGCGCGACGACCTCCTCCATCCGGGGCTCGTCCTCCCGCAGACCCAAGTGGTCCATGATCACGTCGAGTTTGCGCTCGACCCGGGCAACTCGCCGATCCGCGCGGGAGACCCGGTTCTCAAGGGTGAGCATGACGATGAGCGCGACCGCGGCGAGGAGGAAACCTATTGAGTCCATGGCCAACGATCTTAGAGACAGTTATTCGCGCTGATCCCGGTCGAAGCGCAGCCGATGCGCCACCACGTCCCCCGACACGTCGAGCGCCGTACGCCCGTGCGAGAACGAGTGCGCCCGCAGCCGGGCCAGCGCCTCGTCCGTGCCGACGCCCAGCTGGGCCATGATCATGCCGGTGGCCTGGTAGACCTGGTCATGGTCGGCGGCCAGGCCGTTCAGCCACCCGTCGTCACCCGGCTCGTCGTCCTGGTCCGAGTGCGGCAGCTCGATCAGCGCCATGGTCATCAACCCGGCCACCAGCCGCGCCATCCGCAGATCCCGGTCGGTGAGGTCGCCGGGCGAGTCGCTGTACAGGTCGAGCGTGCCCACGCACACCGCCTCGTTGCCGAGCGGCACCGAGTACGACGCCCGTACCCCGGCGGCCGTCGCCTCCTGGGCGAAGACCGGCCAGCGCAGCACGTCCTGGCCGCCCGTCAGGTCGCGGGCGAGCACGGTCGCGCCGCTCTCCGCCGCCGACTGGCAGGGACCGTCGCCCAATGTGGCCTGGATCTCGGTCACGAACGCGGCCCGCGCACTGCTCGCGCCCAGCTGCACGGGCATGCCCTCGCTGTGCAGCGACACGCTCGCGCCGGACACGGGCAGCAGTTCCACGGCGACCTCGCACAGCCGCGCCGGGACCTCGCCGGGCCCCGCGTCGCGTACACCCTCGGCGAGCGCGTTCGCGGCACCCGCCCACTCCTGCTCCGGCTCACCACGGTGATTGTCTATAGGCCGCACGGCAGCCTCCTCGCCCCTCCTCGATCTGAGCGTGGCCCTGCCCGGCCCGAACCCCGGCGGTCACTTCACCGCTCGCCCCGGACCACGCCCGACTACCCTTGGCCCGCACCGCGAAACGCCTTCGGCAACCGTGCCCAAAGGGGCGCTATCAGCCACGTCGGCGCCGCGGACGACCGCTGCCCGTCCCGGCCTCACCGCTTCTCGTACGGATCCGCCGGCTGCCCGGTCCGCCGCACCGATCCGGCGTCCAGCACCGGCGGCCACGCCGCGTCCGTGCCGAGCCCGCCCTCGGGGCGCCAGGTGCCGGTGACGGTGACCCACGCGTCGGCCGGCGGAGCGTCCGCGCCCCGGATCTCGACCTTGCCGACGGCGGCGTCGGCGGCGCAGCAGGCGATGAGGAGGCGGGTGACGTACCAGGTGCCGTCGGCGTCGCGGGTGACGAAGCCGGTCAGCCGGACGGTACGGCCCGACAGCGACCGCCCGCTGTCGTAGATCGCCCGGGAGCTGAACTCGGACAGCGTCAGCCCCACCGGGTTCCCGGCCGGCAGCGCGGGAAAGTGCCCGACCCCCTGCGCCGCACGTTGCGCCGCCTCGCGCTCGGCGCTGTAGGAGCCGAGGGCGGGGGGCGGGAAGAGGAGAAGGGCGAGGGCGGGGAGGGTGAGGAGCCAGGCGATACGGGGGCTATGGTGACCGCCATGCTGCTCGGAATAGTCGGGGGACTCGTCGTGCTCTTCGTGCTCGCCGCGCTGATCGCGGGCGGCGTGTTCGTGGGCCTCGTCCTGCTCGCCCTGCTCGCCGTGCGGTTCCTGTTCCCGGCGCCCGACGACCGCCGCCGCCACCCCCAGCGCCACCAGCAGGAACCCGGACGCGACCAGGTATGGCCGTAGCCCCGACCGCACATACCGCAGGTACAGCTCGCTGAACAGGGCTATCCGCAGCATCGCCGCGCCCGTCAGCAGGAGCAGCACCGCCGGCCCGTACCGCCTCACAGCAGCCACCATCCCACCAGCACGCTGCTCACCACGGCCACCACCCAGGTCACGGACGAGAACCGCAGGGCGAAGGACCGTCCGAAGGTCCCCGCCTGTAGGGCGATGAGCTTCAGGTCCACCATCGGGCCGACCACCATGAACGCCAGCCGCGCGGTCGGCGAGAAGCCGCTCAGGGACGCGGCGACGAACGCGTCGGCCTCGCTGCACACGCACAGCACGACCGCCAGCAGCGCCAGGAGCAGCACCGACAGCCAGGGCGAGCCGGTGAAGAGATCAAGTACCGAGCGGGGCACCGCGATGTTGAAGGTCGCCGCGGCCGCCGCGCCGAGCACCAGGAAGCCGCCCGCGTGCAGGAAGTCGTGCTGTAGCCCGGCGGTGAAGGCCCGCAGGCCGGTGGCGCCCGGGTGGGCGTGCCGCTTGGGCGGCCGCAGCCATTCGTCGCGGCCGAACCGGGCCCACAGCCAGCCCATCACCACGGCCGTGGCCAGCGAGGCGACCAGCCGCCCGAGGACCATCTCCGGCTGTCCGGGGAAGGCGACGGACGTGGCCACCAGGACGACCGGGTTGATCGCGGGGGCGGACAGCAGGAAGGCGAGGGCGGCGGCCGGGGCGACGCCGCGGCGCATCAGGCTCCCGGCCACCGGTACGGACGCGCACTCGCAGCCCGGCAGGACGACACCGGCCACGCCCGCGACGGGCACGGCGAGGGCCTGATTGCGCGGCAGCAGCCGCTTGAAGACCTTCTCCGGTACGAAGGCCCCGATCGCCGCCGAGACGACCGTGCCGAGCAGCAGAAACGGCACGCCCTGCACCGCGATGGCCGTGAACACGGTCCACCAGGCGGCGACGGGCGGGGTGTAGAGGTCGAGGGCGAACATCGGGCCGAGGACCGAGGCGACCGTCGCGATGGTGATGAGCGCGGCGCCGCCGAGCACGGCGTACACGAGCGCGCGTACGACGAGCCGCAGCCCGTCGACCACGGTCCGCTGGTTCTCCACCGTGCCCGTCCCCACCTGTTCGAATGCCTCCGCGAAGGCTAGCGGGTGGGAGCTGTGCGGCGGCTTGGGTTCCTCACAGAGGAGGCTGTGCGGGGGCGGGGCCGAGTGTGGTGGTCCCGGGAGCCGTACGGTGTCCCAGCCCCGTCCGGTAGGCGTCCAGGGCCGCCTCCACGCGGCCCGTGCGGCGCAGCAGGTCGCCCAGCAGACGGCACAGGTCGGCCAGGTCGCCGGCCGCGCCCGCGCGCTCCAGCAGGCTCAGGGCACGGACGTAGTGCTCCTCGGCGGCCTCGGTGTCCCGGGAGTCCTCGGCGATGATGCCGAGGAGGCGGTGGGCGGCGGCGGAGTGCAGGGCGCCGCGCTCGGGGCTGAGGTCGCTGAGCACCTCGTGGAGCAGGGCGGCGGCCTGTTCCGACTTGCCGCGCCGGTGCAGTACGTCGGCGAGTTCGACGGCGACCTGGCTGGTGTAAAGGGCGGCCCGCTTGGCGGTGAGCATGGTCTGCGCCTCGCGCAGCTCGGCCTCGGCGCGCTCCAGGTCGCCGTTCTGGGCGTAGACGTAGCCGCGCATCCAGTGGCAGTTCGCGAGTTCGGTACGGATCTGGAGCCGGCGGTACAGCTCGGCGGCCTTGGCCAGGGAGGCGTCGGCCTCCGCGACCCGCCCATCGGCGAGCAGGGTACGGGCGACCGACCTGTGCATCCGGGCGACCAGCGCCGGGTCACCGGCCTGCGGCGCGAGGGCGAGGGCGTACTCGGCGGCCTGCGCGGCGCGCGCGTGGGCGCCCATGTCCATGTAGGGGCCGATGACGCTGGCGTAGAGCAGCAGCAGGGCGTCCGGGTCGTGCAAGCCACCGCGGTTCAGCTCGTCCAGGGTGGATTCGAGGAGGTAGACGGCGTACCGCAGCTCCCCGGCGAGATAGTGGGACACGGCCCGCCCGCGCAGGGCCGGGACACGGGCGGGCAGCGGGGCATCGGCCTCCGCAAGCACCTGCTCGGCACGCTCGAAGTACCTCCGGGCGGCGGTGAGTTCACCGGCGTCGATGCCGCACTCGCCGAGCCCGAGCAGTGCGGACGCCCGCTCCTCGGGGAACCCGTGCGACTCGGCCTCCGCGAGTAGCGCGGTGTACTGCTCGGCCGCCGCCTCGGTATCGCCGGTGGCGAGGACGCGCTGGGCCTCGGTCAGCCTCATCCGCAGATCCGTGACGAGGTGCGCGGGCTGACCGGTGGCGAGTTCCTCGAAGGCGATGCCGAGCCGCTCGGCGATATGCCTGAGCGCGTCGTCGGAGGCGCGGACACGGCCCGCCTCCAGGGTGGAGATGTACGCGGGGGTGTAGGCGGGCTCCGCCAACTGCTTCTGCGTCAGCCCACGGTCGGCCCGTAACTGCTGCACCCTGCGCCCGATGGTCCCGGGATCGTCACGGTCCGACATCGCTCAACTCCCCCTGCGCCCCTTGCCGTTCGAGTACGACAGCCCCTAGGTTAAACCGCGTATTAAACGTGGTTAACCCCTGGCTGTTGCGAGGTCGCCGTGCAGGAACGCACCAGCATCACCGAGCGCTACACCCGAGGCGTCGCCGCCGCGTTGGTCGCCGTGGCCACCCTGATCCTCGCGGCCAACGCGGGCCCGGCGCGAGCGTCAGACGCCGGCGACGTACGCCACGAAGGCGGCGTAAGCCTCCGGGGCGAGGGTGAGCGTGCCGACCTCGGGGTTCTTGGAGTCACGGACGGCTATGCGGGGGGTTAGGTCGGCGACCTCGACGCAGTCGCCGCCCGAGCTTCCGCTGTACGAGGACTTGCGCCAGGCGGCCGCGCCGAGCGGGGCGCACTCGACGCATTCGCCTCCGCTGCTGCCGCTGTAGGACGACTTACGCCACTTCAGCTCCATAGCGTTCCTCCATCACGCGTGCGATCAGTGCCGCTGATTCCTTCGGCGCGAGAGCCTCGGCCTGAAGGCGAGCGTAACCGACTGAACGCCCCCTGATCACTGCAGGATTGGCCGTCATGTGCCCCTGGTCGTAGCTCTCGCTGTAGAACAGGTCGGGGTGATCGTCGAAGCGCAGAAGATTGAAGGAGCCCATCACCCCGGAGTGCTGTCCGACCGAGAACGGCAGCACCTGGATGTGCACCGACTGGTTGTCCTGGAAGCCCAACAGGTGGGCGAGTTGATCATGCATGACGTCCCGACCGCCGATCTCCCGATACAGCACCGCCTCGTCCAGAACGACCCACAGCGAGGGCGGCTGTTCGCGCTCCAGGATGCGTTGCCGTTCCATCCGTGCCGCCACCATCTCGTCGAGCGTGTCGGTGTGGTCCACCTCCATCACCGCCCGGGCGTACGCCTTCGTCTGCAGAAGGCCGTACACCAACTGGCACTGATACGTGGAGATGTACGTCGCCTTCGCCTCCATGTCGGCATACGGCTGGAACCACGTAGGCAACTGGCTGCGCAGCACCAGCCCCACCATCCGCGAGAACATCCCGTCCGTCACCAGCGCCGCATCCACGCGCTCGGCGAAATCCCGCGTCGGCACCTTCAGCGTTGTCTCGATCTGGCCGATCAGCGAGCCCGAGCAGAACAGCACCGAACCCAGCTGTTTCAACGTCAGCCCCGCCTCCTCCCGCTTCCTCCGCAGCTCGTAGCCGAAGTAGTCCAACGGAGAAGCCGTGGGATCCAGTTGGCGGATGTGAACCAAGGCGTGCCACCCCCAAAGTCGGTCTGTAGCTGAGCGTAATCACACGGCTTCACAGTGGTGACGTGAATCGTGAAAATCGCAGCGACATCCCCGCCCACCCGCTGTTACCGTCGCCCCATGCAGCGCGCCAATCCGTCTCTCACGACGACGCCGGACCCCGTCCCGGCGCCGCGCTGACAGCTGAGCGAATCCGAAGCCCCGGGGCGAGTGCCCCGGGGCTTTGTCGTGGGTGCTCGTCCGTTCACCTGGAGGAGTAGCCATGCACGACCACCGCCGCCTCGGCCGCGAACTGGAGCTTTTCGACACCGACCCGCTGATGGGCGCCGGTCTGCCGTACTGGTTGCCCGACGGGGCCGTCGTCCGGCACGCGCTGGAGGAGTACATCCGGGAGGCGGAACGCGAGGCCGGCTACCGGCACGTGTACTCGCCCGTGCTCGGCAAGCGGGAGCTGTACGAGATCTCCGGGCACTGGGACCACTACAGCGACGACATGTTCCCGCCGATGGACCTCGGTGCCGACGAGGTCGTCCTGCGTCCGAGCCTCTGCCCGCACCACGCCCTGATCTACCGTTCCCGCGCCCGCAGCTACCGCGAACTACCCTTCCGTATGGCCGAGTTGGGCGGCATGTACCGCTCCGAGCTGTCCGGTGTCCTCGGCGGTCTCACCCGCGTCCGGGCGATCCACCTCAATGACGCCCATATCTTCTGCACCCTCGACCAGGCGGTGGAGGAGGCCCGCGCCGCCCTGAAACTCATCGCCCGCGCTTACGCCGATCTGGGGATCCGGGCCGTTCGGCACCGTCTTTCCCTCCCCGGTGAGGGCGGCAAGTACGTCGCCGACCCGGAGCTGTGGCGCCGCGCCACCGCCCTGCTGCGGGAGGTCCTCGACGGCTCCGGCGTCCCCTACGAGGCGGTCGAGGGCGAGGCCGCGTTCTACGGCCCCAAGATCGACGTCCAGATCGCCGACCCTGCGGGCCGCGAGTCGACCCTGTCCACCGTCCAGATCGACTTCCACCAGCCCGAACGCTTCGACCTGCACTACATCGGCCCCGACGGCGCCAGGCACCGCCCGGTCATGGTGCACCGCAGCATCATCGGCAGCGTGGAGCGGGCCGTCGCCCATCTGATCGAGCAGCACGGCGGCGCCTTCCCGGGCTGGCTCGCCCCGGTACAGCTGGTGGTCCTCCCCGTGTCGGAGGCCCAGATCGCACCGGCGGAGAAACTTCTGGCCCGAGCCCGCCAAATGGGTCTGCGCGCGGAAATCGCCGGCCCCGAGCACGGCACCCTGGGCGCCCGCGTCCGCTCCGCACGCCTCGTTCCGTACCAGGCGGTCATCGGGGAGCGGGAGGCGGCGGCGGACGGCGATCTGGTGGCCGTACGGCTGCGGGACGGGCGTAGGCCGGGGGGCGTGCCCGCCGAGGAACTGGTCGCCCGGATCGCCGCTCGCGTCAAGGCGCGCGGCCCCGAGCTGTGGGACGTCCCAGGACGCGGAGACGCCGCATGACGTCGCGCGCACGATGCCGTACGGCGACGCCATACGGCGACGCACTCCACCTGGATCACACCGTAAGGTCGCTCTCGTACAGCCGCCACCGCAGCAGTGAGAGGGGAGCCCCGCCGTGCCGAACGACGGCCCGCCCATTCCGGTGATCATCGACTGCGACACCGGCGTCGACGACGCGCTGGCTCTGCTGTTCGCCGTACGCCATCCGGGGCTCGACCTGCGCGCGGTCACCTGTGTGGCCGGGAACACGGATGTGGACGGCGTCGTACGCAACACCCTGACCGTGCTGGAGCAGGCCGGTGCCCCCGAGATCCCCGTCGCCCGGGGCGCCGGACGCCCGCTGATCGAGTCGGCGCGCTCGGCGCGGCACGTGCACGGCGAGGACGGCATGGGCGACATCGGTCTGCCCGCCCCGAGGCGCGCCCCGGCCGGCGTGGACGCGGTGACGCTGCTGCGCCGCGAGATCCTCGCGTCCCCACGCCCGGTCACACTGATCCCCACCGCGCCCCTCACCAACATCGCCCTGCTGCTGCGCACCCATCCGGAGGTGACCCGCAACATCGAGCGGATCGTCTTCATGGGCGGCGCGGTGGCCTGCGGAAACGCCACGCCGGTCGCGGAGTTCAACGTGTGGCACGACCCGGAGGCCGCCGCGATCCTGCTCACGGCCGGGGTGCCGATCACCATGTACGGCCTGGACGTCTTCCAGCGGGTCGTGGTGCCCGGGGCGGACGTGCGGCGGCTGCGCGAGAACGTCGAACCCGGCGCCCGCCTGGCCGGCGAACTGCTGGCCCACCGCCCCTCCGCGCCGGACATCACCGCCGACCCGGAGGCGGGCGGCATCGGCGACGCGGGCGCGGTCTGCGCGGTCGTCGACCCGGCGGGCATCACCACCCGCCTCCTCCCCGTAGAGGTCTCCCTCGCCCCCGGCCCCACCCGAGGCCAAACCCTCGTCGACCGCCGCCCCCGCCCCGGCGAATCAGAACTCCACACGGGCCCCCGCGAACAGGCCCTGGTGGACGTCGCCTTGGACGTCGACGTCGAACGCTTCACAAAGCTGTACCTGTCGACGGTGGAACACGCCTGACGCCCGCTGCATTCGGCCGCCCGAAATAGTTTCCAATTAAATGGAATGGGCAACGAGCTTTACGGGCCCTCCATGTGTAAACACGCTTTCTGGCCAACTGGCCTAAGGCTGTGTTACGTTCTGACCGCGCCGAACACTCGCCCTGACCAGCGAGTTTGAGGCGCAAGGACCCCGTAATCCAGCACCCGTGGGTATGGCCTGCCCGGCCGCTCATGGGGCTTTTCGGCGCGTCCGCAAAAGAAGTAATCGGGGGAAGAAGTCCGGGGGGACCCTTTTCGGTTTCCACGCCTGTTCAGGTCGCCCGCACGGGCTTCCTCCCCTTGCGATTGAACGCAAGGGAGATTCTACATGACCCGCAATACATTGCGTATGGCGGCGGTTTCGGCTATGGCTGCCGTGACGCTCGGGGCCGGTGCCGGTCTGGTGCAGGCGTCGGAGGCCACCCACGCTCGCACGGCGGCCACCACTGAGGTGAGCCTGTCCGCGGCCCAGGCGCGCACGTTTCTCGCCAACCCGGCCGTCAAGGCCGAACTGAGCGCGAAGGACGCGCAGTCGGTGCGCGCCGTGGCCGACGGCAAGGCATCCAAGGCCCAGACCCGTGGGGCCGCCAGCAGCGCCGTCAAGGCTCTGTACAACCTGCTGAAGCGGCACGGCGGCAAGCTCTACGACGACGCGGTCAAGGCCGCCAAGGGCGGTTGGGGCAAGTTCCGTTCCTACATGAACGGCCTGGCCTGGTACCACCCGGTCAGGATCGCCTGGGTCGCCGCCGGCGGCGAAGTGCAGTACGCGCTGTGGAGCTACATCAACAGCCTGTTCTAGAAGAAGAGGTGGTGCCCGGGTGCCGGTCGGCACCCGGGCACCTGCCCCGGCCGATAGCGAGGAAGCACCCATGGCCTCCACCACCGAAATGTCATCCGCCCTCAAGAACCTGTGGGCCTCGCCCTTCTGCTTCATCACAGCGGCGTTCATCGCGTTCCACGTAGTCGGAAACAACGATGCGGGCTGGGCCCTGATGGCCGCCGGGCTCATAGGGCCGGTCGTCGCCCTCGTCTGGGGCGCGTTCCGGCGCGAACGACCCGACTCGTTCGTGATCGTTCCGATGGGAGCAATGGTGCTGTTCACCGTGCTCTTCAGCATCAACAAAGGCTTCCCCTGGTCTTGACGGCCGGGTCAGGAAGAATTCGCTCCGAGAGGAACACCGTGCCGAAAGGCGACGTACTGGTAGAAGCGCAGAACCTGAGACGCTCCTTCGGCAGTAGAACGGTCCTCGACGACGTGTCGCTGGCATTGCGCGCCGGCGAGGTCACCGGCTTTGTCGGCGCCAATGGCGCGGGCAAGACCACCACCATCCGTTTGATGCTGGGCCTCGCCCACGGTGCGGGCACCACGCTCTTCCTCGGCCGCCCGCTGGGCGCCTGGCGCTCCCCGGGTCGCGTCATGGGAGCGGTTCTCGGCGGGATCGCGGGTCACCCCAAGCACCGGGTTCGCTCGCACCTGCGGATGGTGGCCGCGGGGTGCGGTGCGTCGGACCGGCGCGTCGACGACATGCTGGAACTGGTGGGCCTCACCCAGGCGGCCCGGCTGAGACTGTCCGAGCTGTCCCTCGGCATGGCCCAGCGCGTGGGTATCGCGCAGGCTCTGCTCGGCGATCCGCCGGTGCTCATCCTCGACGAGCCCGCGAACGGCCTCGACCCTCATGCGATCCGCTGGCTGCGGGACTTCCTGAGGGACCAGGCCGAGCAGGGCAGGGCCGTCATGGTGTCCAGTCACCTGCTGGGGGAGATGGAGCAACTCGCGGACCGGGTGGTCGTGTTGTCGCGCGGTCGGGTCGTGGCCGCTTCGCCGGTCGTGGAACTGCTGTCCCGGGCGGGCAGCCGGCGCGTGGTGACGGTGCAGACGCCGGATCTTCCGAAGCTGACGCGCCTGGTGCAAGAGCAGGGCGGGCGGCTGGAGCCGACGGGCGGGCCGAGCGCGCACGTCACAGGGCTGGACCGGATCCGTATCGCCGCCCTCGCGGCCGACGGTGGCGTGGCACTGCACTGGCTGTCTGAGGACACGCCGTCGCTGGAGGACTTCTACTTGTCCATCGCGGAAGAGGAGTTCAGGATCTCGTGACCGCATACCTGTCACACACCCCGCCGACCGCCGGTGGGCCGCCGGCGCCTTCTTCCGCCCCGCGGGAGGTCCCGGCAGGCGAGGCGTTGCGCAACGCGTGCCGGTACGAGTGGCGCCACCTCACCGCGCTGCGGTCCACATGGGTGCTTCTGTCCGTGGTGGCCGGGCTGAGCCTGCTCACCGGGCCGGGCCTGCTGCTGGATCTGGACAGGACGCGGACGATCAGCGCGGCGTCGATGGGTGACGTGCTGGCCTGGGCACCCATGACCACGCAGATCCCCATGCTGTGCTTCCTCGTGCTGATCCTCGGCACAGGACCGGTCTCCACCGACCTGGTGCGGGGCGCCGCGCGCACGACATGGCTGGCCGTCAACGGCCCCCGGACCGCCTATGCGGCGAAGTGTGCCGTCGGATTCCTGGTGGGCGCCGGTGTGGCGGCGACGAGTGCCGTGGTGGGCGGGGGGTCGGCGGCGGTCGTCCTCGCCGTGTCAGGTGCGCCCCAGCCTTCGTGGAGCGCGGTTCTGGTGCCCGTGCTGCGGTTCGTGCTGTGGATGGGGTGCTGGGCGCTGCTGTGCATGGCGTTGGTGGCGCTGATGCGGAACAGGACCCTGCCGGTGGTGGTGCTGTGCCTGTGGCCTCTGCTGGGCGAGCGGCTGGCCGGACTGCTGCTGGGGTACGTCCCCGGGCTGGACGGTGTGGGCGGGTGGCTGCCTTTCGCGGCCGGCCGGGCCATGCTCACCGACGCGTCAGCGTTCACCGGCGATGAGCGGTCGTTGGCCGAGGCCATGGTCGGGTCGGATCTGTCGGTCCCAGTGGCACTGGTGGTCTTCCTGCTCTACACAGCGGCCCTGACGACCGCCGGCTACTGGGCCTACTCGCGCCGCGAGGCGCCGACCGGCTGAGGTGGTCCGGCTGCATACGGCTGCATACGAGAAGGGGCCCGGGGATCACCCCGGGCCCCTTCTCGTGCGGGGGCCGACGGTCTGCAGAACCCCACGTCCATCGCACTGCGCGGCGACACCGTCTACGTGCTGAGCGCCGCCTATGTCACCGCCAAGGACCCCAACCTGATCCTCGCCCATCTGAATGACCAGGCACCCTGAGTCCTCGTCATTCGCGCACCGACAGCGCCTCGGCCGGCGCCGTCCGCAACGCCCGCCGGGTGGGCAGTTCGACGGTGAGGAAGGCCGTGCAGACCACCAGGGCCGCGAGGGCGGGCAGCAGCCATGCCGGACCGGCGGGCCAGGGTCGCTCCAGGAAGCCGATGCCGAGCAGGGCCAGCGGGATCGCCGACAGCAGCCCTCCCGTGGCGACGGCCGCCACGCCGATCACCACGGCCTCGCGGCGCATCATCGCGAGGATCTGGCGGGGCGTGGTGCCGTTCAGACGGAGCGTGGCGATCTCGCCCCGGCGCTGGGCGGTCGTCGCGACGAGCTTGTTGGCGATGCTCAGCAGCAGATAGCCGAGGAGTACGACGATGACGGCCAGGTTGATCCACACCTCGGGCGGGGCGTCGGCCAACCCTTCACCGCCCCCTGCGTCGGTGGGTTCTAGCACCAGACCGGGGTGCGCTGCCGCCAGCTCGGCCAGGTCGCGCTCCGTCACGTCGGTGCCGTCGGTGCGGACGAGGATGCTCTGGTCCAGCCCGGCGGTCGTGTGCCCCGCGGCGAGGTCGTGGGACAGGACCACCGAACCGAAGCCGAGGCCCCGGTCGTAGACGGCGACGACCTGCGCCTCGACTCGGGTGCCGTCCCCCAGCACCAGCCGCACGACCCTGCCCAGCCCCGCCCCGCGCATCCGGGCGGCCTCGCCGCTGACCGCGACCGTGTTGCCGGTGAGCCGTTCCAGGCTGCCGTCCCGTACGCCGAGGTCGAGCACCGACCCCGCGTCGGGCGTCAGGATCATCGCCGTACCGGACTCGACCTCGTCCTCCCCGAACTGCTTGTACGGCCACACCACGGTCGTGGAAGTGACGGGGGCGGCCGCCCGTACGCCGTCCGTGTCGCGTACGGCGGTCAGCGCGTCGGCGGGCAGTCCGCCGAGGCCGGGAGCGGTCAGGCGGTGCTGGGCGAGGGTGCCGGTGGTGACGTCCCGCGCGGTGGCCGCCATCACCGTCGTCTGCGCGAAGGTGTACGTCAGCACGAACACGACGGCCATCGCGAGGGCACTGACGACGCCCGCGAGCCGCATCGCGTAGCCGCGGATGTTCGACACCGCCAGCCAGGTCGGCGCCGAGACGTTCGTACGCAGCCGCCGTGCCGCCGTGTCGCCCAGGCCCCGGACCAGCGCCGGGCCCGCCAGCGCCAGGCCGATCGCGCCGAGGATCCCGGCGAGGGACGTGGCCGTCGCGCCGAGGACCGTGCGGCTCAGCAGCGGGATGGCCGAGAGGGCGGTCGCGGCGACGATCAGCAGGAGGCCGGAGCGGGTGCGCAGCTTCGAGGGGCTGCGGGGTTCGCTGCGGGACTCGGCGACCGCCTCCGTGGCCGGCATGCGCGAGGTGCGCCACGCGGCAGTCCGGGCGGACACCTGGACGGCGGCGGCCAGGAGCAGGACCGTCGCGGCCGCGGGGATCGGGCTCAGGGTGAGCGGCAGGGCTTCCGGCAGGACCCCGCGGTCGACCAGGAGGCCGCGGAACCGCCCGGCCAGCAGGTAGCCGAGGGCCACGCCCGGCACGAGCGCCACGCCCGCGATGAGGGTGGCCTGCGTGGCGGCGAGCCGCCGTATCTGCCGGGGCGTTGCTCCTACGGCCCGCATCAGGGCCAGGTCACGGCGCTGCCCGCCCACCGCCACGGCCAGCGCGCTCGCCATGACGAACCCGATGATCAGCAGGACGATGCCGGCCAGGGAACCGGCGAGCAGGATCAGCAGGGAGCGTGCCGCACCGGCGCCGGGGGACTCGACGTCGCCCCGGTCCGCCCCGGTGGACACCGTCAGGCCGGTGCCCCGCACTTCCTCGCGGGCCGCGGCGGCGACCTCGTCCTCGGCGCCGGGTGCGGTGCGCAGGGCGACCAGGTCGACGGTGGGGCCGCCGGACAGACGTGCGGCCGTCGTATCGGCGAAGAGGATTCCGGCGCCGGGGGCGTCGACCACGGCGGAGAGGCGGTAGTCGGCGGCCGGGCGGCCCACCGCGGCGATCCGGACCCGGTCGCCGACCCGGACGCCGGCGGCCTTCGCCGTCTCGCTGTCGAGCGCCACCTCACGCGGGCCGGCCGGCGCGGTGCCGCCGACCTCGGCGTCCTCGTACAACTCCTTGGCGGACCAGCCGTGTCCGGCGGTCTGCGGTTCCTCGGACGGTACGACCTGGCCGCGCGCGTCGACGAGGGCGGCGGGGAAGCCGATGTCACCGACCGCTTCGGTGACGCCCGGCAGTCGGGAGAGCTGGTCGACCAGCCGGGCCGGGACGGCCCTGCGCTCCGGAAGCGCGATCGGCAGGTCGCCGGCGGGGTGGTAGTTCTGGTCGGCGGCGACCACGACGTCCGCGCCGGCCAGGCGCCCGGCCGGGAGCTGGGAGCGCAGGCCGGACTCGGCCAGGACACCGGTGCCGGTGATCAGCGCCGCGCCGCCGAGTACCGCGCAGGCCACCGCGAGGAGCGCGGTGATGCGGTGACCGGCCATGCGTACCGCGAGATGCAACATGAGCTAGACCTCTCCCAACGCGACCAGACGCGCGGCCAGTTCGGGCGCGGCGGGCTTGTGCAGGGTTTCCCTCACCCGGCCGTCGGCCATGACCAGGGCCTGGTGCGCCAGGGCGGCGGCGGCCGGGTCGTGGGTGACCATCACGACCGTCTGGCCGAGTTCGTCGACGAGTTCGCGCAGCAGGTTCAGCACCTGGTGGGCGGTGCGCAGATCCAGCGCGCCGGTGGGCTCGTCGGCGAACACGACGGCCGGCCTGGCGGCCAACGCCCGCACGATGGCGGCGCGTTGCTGCTGCCCGCCGGAGAGTTCGGCGGGCCGGTGACTGAGCCGCTCGGCCAGTCCGACGCGCTCGACCAGCGTCATCAGCCAGTCCTTGTCGGGGGCGCGACCGGCCAGGCGAAGCGGCAGCGTGATGTTGTCGACGATGCTGAGGGAGGGGACGAGGTTGTACGACTGGAACACGAAGCCGACGCGCTCGCGGCGCAGTTCGGTGCGGCGGGTCTCGTTCAGGCCGGCGATCTCGTGGCCGTCGATGGCGATGCTGCCCTCCGTCGGGGAGTCGAGCCCAGCGGCGCAGTGCATCAGCGTGCTCTTGCCGGATCCGGACGGCCCCATCACGGCGAGGAAGGTGCCGGGCGCCACCGTCAACGACACGTCGTCCAGGGCTCGTACGCCGCCCGCGTAGGTCTTGCTGACGTGCGCCAGCGCGATGGCGGGTGTCATCGCCTGCCCCGCAGACGCCGGATGACGAGCGTGGTCACGCAGAGCGCGGTGACCGCGCCGCAGGCGAGGTGGACATGGGTCGCGGCGCCGGTGTAGGAGGCGGCCATGTTGCCGACGACGCTGAGCACCAGCACGACCCACAGGGTCGTACGGGCGAGGTCCGCGCCGGTGAGCGCACGCGGCGGGGGGTTCCCGGTGCCGTCCGTGAGGCGGTAGGGGTCGCTGGTCGTCATGGCCTGCTCCTTCGGCGGTCGCTGTCGGTCACCGACGCTACGGATCGCGACCCCCTGTCTCCGAGCCCGTAGGCCACCCGGTTCGGGGTACAGCAGGCTGTACTTCCGCCCTCTCCCTCTGACGGCGAACCGGCCGACCGCCTAGGGTCGTTGACGTGTACGCCGAACCCACCGACACCACGGTCGGCGAGAAGACCGCCCCCGTGCCACCCGCCCCCGCGCGCCCCGGCATCCGGGAGACCGTCGTCCGCGCGGCCGGTGCCGCCGTCGCCGCGCTCGAACAACTCGTCGGCGGGCTCGGCACAGCGGTGGTCGCGCCGGCCGTCCTGCTGGGGCTGGCCCTCGCCGCCCTCACCGTTCCGCTGGGCGTCGGGCTGCTCATGGCGCCCAAGGCGCTGCGCGCCCTGCACGCGCTGGCCGACCGCGAACGTGACCGGCTCGGCCGCTGGGGACCCGAGGTCATCGGCCCGGATCCGGCGCCGACCGGGCTGCGGCTCGCCCTCGTCGACCCCACCACCCGGCGGGAGCTGCGCTGGCTGGTGCGCCACGCCACGCTGGGGCTCCTGATGGGCATTTTCGGCGTCCTGTTGCCGCTCATTGCCGTACGCGACTCCCTGTTCCCGGCGTACTGGCGGCTGATCCCGAAGGACGCGGACAGTACGTCGGTGGGCTTCGGGCCCGCGCAGACCTGGCCGGACGCCCTCGCCGTGGCGCTGCTGGGCCTCGGCTGGATCGCGATCATCGTGGGGCTCACCCCGGGCATGGCACGGCTCCAGGCGGCGCCCGGGCGGCGGCTGCTGTCCGCCGGGCCCGACGTGGACCTGTCCCTGCGCGTCGCCGAGCTCACCGCCACCCGGGCCGCCGCCCTCGACGCCCACGCCACCGAACTGCGCCGTATCGAGCGCTCGTTGCACGACGGCACGCAGAACCGGATCGTCACCGTCACCGTGCTGCTCGGTGCCGCCCGCCGCATGGTGGCCCGTGATCCGGCCGGCGCCGACGAACTCCTCGAACGTGCCCAGGGCGCCGCCGAACAGGCCCTCGCCGAACTCCGCGGTGTCGCCCGGGGCATCCTGCCGCCGGTGCTGGCCGACCGTGGCCTGGAAGGCGCGCTCAGCGGACTCGCCGCGTCCTGCGCCGTGCCGTGCCGTATCGACGTCGACGCGCCCGTCCGGTGTGCCGCGTCCGTCGAGGCGACCGCCTACTTCGTGGTCGCGGAGGCGCTGACCAACATCGCCAAGCACAGCGGCGCCGGGCAGGCCACCGTCACCGTCCGCTCGCACGGCGGCCGGCTGCGCCTGACCGTCACCGACGACGGCCGGGGCGGCGCGGACGAGGACGGCGGCTCAGGGCTGACCGGCATCCGCCGCCGTGTCGCCGCCCACGACGGCACGCTCTCCCTGACCAGCCCCAAGGGCGGCCCGACAACTCTGGAAGTGGAACTGCCATGCGGATCGTGATCGCCGAGGACGACCCGTTGCTGCGCGAAGGGCTCGCGCTGCTGCTGCGCGCCGAGGGCCTGGACGTCGTGGCCACCGCCGGTACCCCCGACGGTGTCCTGGACGCCATCGACGAGCACAAGCCCGACGTCGCCATCCTCGACGTACGGATGCCGCCCACGCACACCGACGAGGGGATCGTCGCGGCCGTCGAGGCACGGCGCAGGCGGCCCGATCTCGCCGTGCTGGTGCTGTCGGCGTACGTGGAGCAGAGCTTCGCCAGCGATCTGCTGGGCGGCGGAGTGGGCGGGCTCGGCTATCTGCTGAAGGAACGGGTCGGCCGGGTCGAGGAGTTCCTCGACGCGCTGCGGCGCGTGGCGGAGGGCGGGACCGCCATCGACCCCGAGGTGGTCGCACAGCTGTTCACCCGCAGTCGCCAGGACACGCGCCTGGAACGGCTCAGCCCCCGGGAGCGTGACGTGCTCGCGCTGATGGCCGAGGGGCTCGGCAACAGTGCCATCGCCGAACGGCTCGTCGTCACCGACGGGGCCGTCCACAAGCACATCCGGAGCATCTTCGCCAAGCTCGACCTCTCGCCGCAGGACCAGGTGGACCGGCGGGTCGCGGCGGTGCTGCGGTATCTGGAGGACGTACAGCGGCGGGGCTGAGACGTGGCAAGTCCCCACCGCCGCCCGAGACGGGCCGGCCATGCCGGCCATGCCGACCGAATGCCGCCTTGTCCCCACAAGTGCGGCTCCGTCACTGTCATGGGGTCCGATGACCGACCACCATCGGAGATCCCATGCTGCGGGTGCACTTCACCGCCGACGACCTCGCGCGCGTACGCGTCGCCGCCGCCCCCGATCCCCTCTGGGAGATCGCCAACAGTTTCCACGTACTGATCAGCGCCGACGCCCCGCTGCTCTTCGGGGAGTGGCGCAGGCTCGTGCGGCCCCGGGTGGGCCGGGCGCACGGGCTGCTCGCCCCGCTGCTGCCGCCCCGGGGCTACTTCCCGGACTTCCTCACGCCCGACCTGCGCGGTTCCTTCGACCCGGCGAGCGCGGTCGACACCGTGCTGCGCACGCCCCGCGCCCGGCTGCGCCGGGACCTCGCCCGGCTCGCCGCCTCCCCGGCCCTGCCGCATCCGCTGCCGCCCGGCACCGGGGCGCTGGCCGACGGCGAACCCGAGGCGCTGCGCCGGCTGGGCGCCGCCCTGCACGGCTACCACCGGCACGCGCTCGCGCCCTTCTGGTCCGGGATCCGGGCCCAGATCGACGCCGACCTGGCCGTGCGGGCTCGGGCGGTGCTGGAGGGCGGCACCGACGGTCTGCTCGCGGGGTTCCGTCCCGTGCTGCGCTGGCGCCCGCCCGTGCTGGAGGCCGACTATCCCGTCCACCGTGAACTGCGTCTGGGCGGACGGGGGTTGCTGCTCCAGCCGTCCTTCTTCTGCCTGCGAAGACCCCTGACCCTGGCGGCCGCCGAACTGACGCCGGTGCTGGTCTACCCGATCCAGCACGCCCTGCGGTGGACCGGGGGCCGCGGTGGCACGGACCGGGCGGGCGGCGCCGAACTCGGCGCGCTCATCGGGCGCACCCGGGCCGCCATCCTCGGGGACGTCGCCACCGGCGAACTCGCCGACCGCTTCGGCATCTCCGGCGCGGCCGTCAGTCAGCACACCGCGATACTGCGCCGCGCGGGCCTGCTGGTCAGCGTCCGCCGCAGCAAGAACGTCCTGCACACCATCACCCCCACCGGCCTCGCCCTCCTCGCAGGTGCACGGGCTTCCGTTTAAGTCACGGCTTCAATGTGTGGCGGGGGTGAGGGAGTCGGAAAGAGGCTGGAGGTGACCAAGCGTCACCTCACAGGGGGGATTCACCTCATGCGTCTGCGTTCTCTTCTCGGTACGGCCACGACCGCCGCGGGTCTGGTCGCCGTGAGCCTCGTTCCCGGTGCCGGCACCGCGGCGGCCTCGTCCACCGGCGATGTGGGCGCGGCGGCCGTCCCGCCGACGGTGTCGCCGGCCGCGGACTTCTTCTACTTCGGGGGCCCCGGCTACGTCTGCCCGGAGGGCAACTTCTGCGCCCGGGTCTGGGACCCGACGGCGGGCACGTACCGGGTGTACAAGTTCTACCGCTGCGCCACCTACTCGCTCTCGAACTGGCAGGGCGTCGGGGGCTACGCGAACGGGCAGACCGGCAACCGCGCCACGGCGACCTTCTACGGCCAGTCCGGCAACCGCCTGCTCGATGTGCCGATCGGGGGGCAGAACACGAGCTACGACTGGGGCCCGGTGTGGAAGATCCGCAACTGCTACTGACAGCCCGCTTCCGGCTGGAGCCCACCGCACACTGAAGGGGCCCGGGGTGACACCCCGGGCCCCTTCGGTGACCATCGCTCAGGAACGCGCCGTACGGCGCCGCTTCGACGCCACGAGGAACGCCGCGCCGCCCGCGACCAGGACGACCGCGCCGATCGCGATCGGGCCCGTCGCGCTGCTGCCGCCCGTCTCGGCGAGGTCGCCGTCGCCGCCGTTGGGGGAGGGCGCCGGGGTGGACGTCGACTCGGAGGCCTCCGGGGTCGGGGTCTCGGTCGAGGGGGTCTCGGACGCCGGCGGCGTCGTCTCCTCCGCCGGGGTCGAGGGCTCCTCGCTCGCCGGCTCCGACGGCTCGGCCGGCGGTGTGGTCGGGGGCTCCTCGGTCGCCGGGGGCTCGGTCGTGCAGTCCTTCGAACCGCCGTTCCAGGCCGCGATCAGCTTGTCCTTGATGACCGGGCGGTCCGGGCCCTTGGGCAGGTCACCGTGGACGAAGCCGTCGTTCGCGTCGAGCTTGCCGTCGAACTTCACCGCACCCCGGTAGAGGTCGATCTGCGCGAAGCAGCCCGCGTCCGGCACGGCGATGTCGAGGGTGTCGGTGCCGCCCGGCTTCACCGTGACCGTGTCGAAGTCGACGAAGACCTGCTCGCCGGAGGTCGCGAAGGTCGCCCCGTGGGCGAGGTAGGAGGCGAGCGAGGCGGTGCAGGTCGTGGCGTCGGCGGCGGCGCGGACCGTGATGTGGACCTTGCCGTCGTCGGTGACCTTCAGATTCTGGTCGTCGACCTTGACCGAGTCGTAGAAGTTCGTGCCGTCGAGCGAGAGCTGGCAGCGGTCGGTGGCCGTCTCCGTGCCGGCGCCGGTGCCGGGCTTGTAGGTGCCGCCGGACTTCCAGCCGTCACCGCCGGGGCCGCCGTCGGCCCAGGCGCCGGAGGCGGAGGCGACGGTGGCCGCGCACAGGGCGAGCGAGGCGGCGCCCGTCCCCAGCAGGCGCCGCGCGATGACACGTCTCGCTATGGACATGCGTATCCCATCGTGGGGTGAGTGGTCGAAGAGAAATCACTGGGCTCATTGGTCACATGCGCCACAGCGTGAGCACATCGTGGAGTGAGGAGAGAACGCTGTCAACCTGCGGGAACGCAGCGGCAGTTCAAAGATCAATCACGATTCCGTCACACAGGGAATGATCTACTCCGCTCTTCGTGGTGTTCGCTTTTCCGGCCAAGTGGACAGAGTTCTCACTGTCGTCCGTACGCACCCCCGAGGAGTCCGCGTGTCCGACCTCTCCTCCAGCAACCCCGACTGGTGGCGCCAGGCCGTCATCTACCAGGTCTACCCCCGCAGTTTCGCCGACGCCGACGGTGACGGGCTCGGCGACCTCAAGGGCGTCGCCCAGCGCCTGAACCACCTCGCCGCCCTCGGTGTGGACGCCCTGTGGCTCAGCCCCTTCTACCCCTCCGAACTGGCCGACGGCGGCTACGACGTCGCCGACTACCGCGACGTCGACCCGCGCCTGGGCACCCTCGACGACTTCGACGCCATGGTCGCCGAGGCCCACCGCCTCGGCCTGAAGGTGATCGTCGACCTGGTCCCCAACCACACCTCCCACCAGCACGTCTGGTTCCAGGAGGCGCTGCGCTCCGGCCCCGGCTCCGCCGCCCGCGACCGCTACGTCTTCCGCGACGGACGCGGCCCGCACGGCGAACTCCCGCCCAGCGACTGGCAGTCCGTCTTCGGCGGCAGCGCATGGCGGCGGGTCCCCGACGGCCAGTGGTACCTGCACCTCTTCACCCCCCAGCAACCGGACCTGAACTGGGAGAACGACGAGGTCCGCGCCGACTTCCGCACCACCCTGCGGTTCTGGTCCGACCGCGGCGTCGACGGCTTCCGCGTCGACGTGGCCCACGCCCTCGCCAAGGACCTGAGCGAACCGCTGCGCGACCTGGGCGCCCCGGAACTCAGCGGCGAGGAGTCGCTCCCCCACTTCCCGCCCGGCACCCACCCCTTCTACGACCGCGACGAGGTCCATGAGATCTACCGCGACTGGCGCAAGATCCTGGACGCCTACCGCCCGCCCCGCATGGCCGTCGCCGAGGCCTGGGTGAACCCGAGCGCCCGCCGCGCCCTGTACGCACGCCCCGACGAACTGGGTCAGGCATTCAACTTCGAGTATCTGCAGGCGAGTTGGGACGCCGAGGAGCTGAGGCAGGTCATCACCGATTCCCTCGCCACGGCCCGCGCGGCAGGCGCCTCCGCCACCTGGGTGCTGTCCAACCACGACGTCGTACGGCACACCTCCCGCCTGATGCTCCCGCCCGGCACCGACGACAACGCCTGGCTGCTGTCCGGCGGCCACGCCCCGGCCGTCGACGAGCCGGCGGGCCTGCGCCGCGCCCGCGCCGCGACCCTGCTCATGCTGGCGCTGCCCGGTTCGTCGTACGTCTACCAGGGCGAGGAACTCGGCCTCCCCGAGGTCGCCGACCTGCCCTTCGACGTCCTCCAGGACCCGATCTGGGAACAGACGGGACGGGTGCGCAAGGGCCGCGACGGCTGCCGGGTGCCGCTGCCGTGGACGACGACCGGGCCGTCGTACGGCTTCGGCGCGGGCGGTTCCTGGCTGCCGCAGCCGTCGGGTTTCGCGGCGTACGCCGTCGAGGCCCAGGACGGCGTCGAGGGCTCGACCCTGGAGCTCTACCGCCGCGCGCTGCGCCTGCGCCGCAAGCTGCTGGAGGGCGAGGAGCTCGAGTGGGCGCCGGACAGCCCGCCCGGCGTTCTGCACTTCGCCCGCTCGGACGGGTGGCGGTGCGTGGCCAACCTCTCCGCTGCGGCGGTGGAGTTGCCGCCGGGGGAGGTGCTGATCAGCAGCGCCCCACTGGAGGAGGGCCGGCTGGCCCCGGACACGACGGCCTGGCTGGCGTAGGACAGGGCCGCCGCTGGTCCGTACGGCCGAACGCGGGTGTCAGCCGTGGGAGCGCTCGGAACAATCGCTGTCGGGGGTGCCGACGCGTGTGTGAGGAGCTCCGCCGACGATGAGCAGGTCCCGCAGGTCCTGGAAGTCAGCGTTCCTTGGCTCGCTCGCCGTCGCGGGCGTGATCGCCGTGCCGGGGACGGCCCACGGCACCCCGGCCCCGATCGGCGCCGGCGGCGACGGCCTGTGGGCGGCCGCGACCATCGAGCCCGGACGGGAGGGAATCGTCGAGGTCAAGGGCCTCGGCGGCGAGGGTCTCGGGGCGGGCTCGGTGCTGACCTTGTCGGCGCCGGCGAGGACGAGGGTGACGGGCGCGCCCTTCGCCGGGCTCGGATACCGGGGAGCGGTGATGCGGGGCGGGGGCAGCGGGACGTACACCTTCGGCGGCCCGTCCGCCGCGGCGGCGCTCTGGCAGGGCCGTACGTTCCCCTTCGTCGTGTCGGTCGCCCCGGACGCCGAGCCCGGCACCCGGCTCCCCGACTGCACCCTGGTCCTGCGCGACGCGAAGGGCACCGTACGGCAGCGCGGCACCTGCGCCGTCACGGTCGGCCTGCCCGCGCCCACCCTGTCCGCCCCCGCGTCGGGCGTGCCGCTGAGCGCGTCGCCGCAGACCTCGGGGACGGCCTACCCGGGCGCCCAGGTAACGGTGCGGGACGCGCTGGAGGAGGAGGTCTGCACGGACACCGCCGCCCCCGACGGTTCGTGGTCCTGTGTCCCGGGCTTCGCCCTGCCCGCCGGCGCGGGCCGCCTCCAGGCGACGGCCACACTGAACGGCGTCAGCGCGCTGAGCGAGCAGATCGACATCCTGGTGTCCGGGTCCGGGGCGGCGCAGAAGGACACGGTGTCGGACGGCGGGGCCGGCCGGCTGCGGGCGTAGCCGCGGTCAGGCGGGCTGCCACAGCTCGACCCGGTTGCCCTCGGGGTCGGTGACCCAGCCGAACCGGCCGACCCCCGCCATGTCCTGCGTTTCCTCGGCCACGTCCGCACCCTTGGCGCGCAGTTGCGCGAGCATCGCGTCCAGGTCGCGGACCCGGAAGTTGAGCATGGTCCGCTGGCCGCCGGACCCGAAGTAGTCGGTGCCGGACTCGAACGTCGCGAACACCGTGGGCCCGGTTTCCTGCCGCCACAGGCCGTTCTCGTCGGCGTCCAGGCCCAGGCAGTCGCGATACCAGGCGTTCAGGGCCGCCGGGTCGGCGGCCCTCATGAAGTAACCACCGATTCCACGCACACGTTCCATGCCGCCATCGTGCCAGCACGGCCGATCGGACGGGCCCGTTCGTACGGCTGCGTTCACGCGGCTACGCGGCTTCGTCCCGGTGGCGTCAGTACCGCACCGCCCGCGCCACCTCCGCCCGCACGTTCCCGCTCAGGTCACGCGTGCTGCGGGCGGTGCCCTTCCCCGACTTGCCCCCTGCCACGTCCGACACGGTCACCACCGCGGCGTCGAGGAGGTTGCCGTCCTGGTCCGTGAAGTTGACCTGCACGGCGAAGGACCGCGTCTCGTCGGTCGTGTTCTCGGCCGTGACCTCCACCGACGCGCGGCCGTCGGAGTCGGTCGTCGGGTCGCCCACGCTCACCGAGTCCTTGACGTCGACGCCGCCCTTGATCTCATCCAGTTGGCGGCCCGCCTCAGCCGTCGCCGAGGCGTAGGCCGACGCCGCCTTGCTGGCCACCGAGGAGGGCGTGTCGTCGTCCGAGCAGGAGGTCAGGGTGGTGACGGCCAGGGCGGCGGTGGTCAGCAGGACGGTGGTGGTCGTCCACCGGGTGCGGGGGCCGGGCATGGGGACTCCAAAGGGTGCGATCCGTGCGATCCGGTGTCCCCAGTGAAGGTCGCAACGCCCGTGACCGCACTCCGGGCGTCACCCGATCGGCCTTCGCCCCGTGGTGGGCGCCCCCGGGCCGCCCCATCGTCGTACCGACCGCAGAACCCGATCGCGCGACGCGCGAGAAGTGGGGTACGGCAGCCATGAGTCAGCAGCATTCGCAGCCGCATGCGAGCGATGCCGCCCACAGCCCTCCGGGGTCCCCGGCACCCGGAACACCCGGCACCTCCCAGCCGGCCTGGACCTCCCGCGGAGCCGGGCCCGGCGCCGTTCCCACCTCCGACTGGGGCGCCGGCGCACTTCTCTTCGCCGGTGTGCTGCTGCTGGTGAACGGGCTGCTGGCCATCTTCCAGGGCATCTCCGCCATCGCCGAGGACGACGTCTACGCCACCATCGGCGACTACGTCTTCAAGGCCAACCTCACGGCATGGGGCTGGATCCTGCTCGCCCTCGGCGTGGTCGCCGTCGGCGTCGGCTACGGCGTCCTCCAGGGCGCCTGGTGGGCCCGGATCACCGGCATCTTCCTGGCGTCCCTCAGCATGGTCGCCCACTTCCTGTTCCTGCCGTACACGCCGGTCTGGTCGGTGGTCATGGTGGGGATCGACTTCTTCGTGATCCTGGCGCTGGCGCTGGCCCCGGACGCGTCCAGCGCTTCAGGGCCCGGCAACGCCTCGGCAGCTCGCTGATCCCCCGGGTCCTTGCCGCCGTTCAGCTCGGCCATCAGATCGTCGGGGCACAGCGCGTATTGGTCGCCCTAGAAACGGCGGCCGTGGTTGTCCCAGATGCGGCAGCCACCGGGTACGCCCCCTGGCCACATACCGGCGTCTGCTCAATCGGCCCCCAGCCACCCCGTCCGTCCGGGCCCGGACGCACACGGTCCGCGCGGACAGGGTGCATCCATGCATCCGCAGTCGCCCCCGTCGCCCGTATTTCCGGCGGTGCCGGCCGCCACCGGCTCAGGCGTGCCCGATGCCGCCCCCGCCGAAGGATCCGCTCTTCCCGGGGAGCCAGCGCTTGCGGTGCTGATCGTCGCTGCGTTTGCTGCCCGCGTGATGCAGCTCGTGCGGCAGGAGGCGTTCTTGGCCGTCCCCGTGCGGGACCTCGTCGGGCTCCCGGACCTCCCGGACCTCATGGACGGGGCCGGTGTCGGGCAGGTGCGGCTGCTCCTCGGGATTGGGCCGTGGCAGTTCTCGATCACGGACCCGCATGCCGAACTGCACCGCCCAGACCAGTGCGCCGGCGATGACCAAACCACCCACGAAGGCGGCGATCACGTTGAGTACTTGGCTCGACGTGGCCGCTAGTTCAAGCGTCGTCGTACCCATGCCCCCAATTATCACCGAAACGGACGAATAAGGCCCCGAGGGAACGTGCGGTTCCGTGACTCCGGGGTGCCCACGGCCATCTGAATGCCGGGGCATGCGGGGGTCTACGCGCGTTCCTCCCCGGGGGCTCCCGCCTCGTCCAGCTCCGTGAAAAGCGTCAGCTGAAGGGCGCCGGGGGCTTCGAGACGTGAGTTGAGGGAGTTCCAGGGAGTGCGGGTGGGCTCCGCGAGGACCTCGGCCCCGGCCGCCGCCAGCCTGGCCGTGGTCACCGTGGAGTCGTCCACCTGGAAGGCGACCCTGATGTGGCCGGCCACGCGTCGGCCGACCTCCACCTCGTCGATGAACTCCGCGTGGTTCGGATCGGTCAGCTCCAGCGTGGCCCGGCCCGCCTCGAGGATGGTGACCCGGCCGTCGGGGGAGGAGAACGCGGCGCGCTCGGGGAGGCCGAGCACATCCCGGTAGAAGCGCAGCGCCTCGTCGTAGTCGGCCGTCGTGACCACCAGGCGGAGCTCGTGTACGCGGGCGGGGGGTTCGGCCGGGGCGTGGGACATGACGGGGCTCCTCCGAAGACGCGACGGTCGGGGTACTGGCTCGGGGGAGCAGGGTGACATCACCGCCGTACTCCCCGCACCGCCCAGGCCCGCGCCCTGAGGGGGACGGAACCGTCCGGCGCCGTGGGCACAGACGCGCGCAGGGCCTCGCGGAGGCGGTCGCGGGCGGGCGGGGTGAGGGAGGCGACGTAGCCCGGGGCGGGGCCCTGGCCGGCGAGGAACGGGTCCCACAGGTCGGCGAAGTCGGCGAAGACCATGGGCACCTCGATCGGGGCCGTCGACACCTCGGTGAGTCCGGCGCCGGTCCACAGGCTGTGGAGCGGTTCCGGGCGGCAGTCCGGGAAGCGGCGGGCCTCGTCCAGCGCGGCGGCGGACGGGTCGGTCGCGGCTGCCGCGGCCCAGAACCGCCGCAGCAGGCTCATGCCGTCGCCGTACTCCCAGACGTACGCCGCGACAAGGCCGCCCGGACGGACGGCTCGCGTCAACTCCCCTACGGCCGCGGCCGGTTCGGGGAGGAAGTTCAGCGTCAGTCCGCTCACCGCCACGTCGAACACGCCGTCGCGGACGGGTAGCGCCATGGCGTCCGCGACGACGAAGCGCGGTGCGCCGGAGGTCGTCGTGGCGTGTGCGGCCGCGCTCACGAAGCCCTCGGAGCGGTCGCACCCCACCACCTCACGGGGACGGCACCGCTCAGCCACCAGCGCCGCCAGCACTCCCGGGCCGCACCCCACGTCCAGCCAGCGCAGACCGTCCGCGGGGTCGAGCCGGGCGAGGAACTCCCGCCCCACGAGCCGGCTCCATCGGCCCATGTACAGCTCGTAGGCGGCTCCCGAGGCCCACATGTCGAATCGCTGCTCTGCCATGGTCACAACGATCCTCCGTGAGGTGAGAAGCGGGCGGCGGCCCGTGGGTGCGTGTGCGTGCGGGCCGCCACCCGCCGGAGGGTCAGCCGCCGGACGTGCCGAGCAGCTTGTTCATCTCCTCGATCTCGGTGGTCTGGGCGGAGACGACGGCGTCGGCGAGCTTGGTCGCCGGGCCGTACTGCCCCTTGGCCTTCTCGGTGCCGGCCATCTCGACGGCGCCCTCGTGGTGCTCGACCATCAGGGTGAGGAACAGGGTGTCGAAGGCCTTGCCGGACGCCTTGGACAGCTTGTCCATGTCCTTGTCGTCCATCATCCCGGCCATTCCGGAGTGGCCGGAGTGGTCCATGCCGGGGGCGGCCGACGGAACGTCCTCACCCCAGGCCTCGAGCCACCCCGACATGGTCCGGATCTCCGGGTCCTGGGCCTTCTGGATACGCGAGGCGAGGTCCTTCACCTCGGCGGCGGAGGCCCGGTCGGCGGCCATCTCCGCCATCCGCACCGCCTGCTGGTGGTGCGGGATCATGCCCTGCGCGAAGGAGACGTCCTGGTCGTTGTGGGTGCCGGCGTCGCTCGCGGAGGAGGAGGCGGCGGGCGCGTCGGCGGCGGCGTCCGTGCCGTTCTCACCACCGCACGCGGCGAGGACGAGGGCGGCGGTGACGGCCGTCGCGGCCAGGGCGGCACGGCGGACGAGGGTACGTGTACTGGTCATGCTGAGAACTCCTGCGGTGTATGTGAGCTGCCGCGCCCTAGGGAGGGCGTGGCACGGGCATGGCTGAGTTGCCGTACGCCCCAGCGGTGAGGGGGGACGGCTCGGCCTTGTCCTAGGTCCGCAGGATCTGCAGTTCGGCCAGTGAGGGAGGCGCGCGCCCGCCTCCCGGCTCGGTGGCCGGGGAGCGCGGGGCGAGGTCGTCCGCGGCGCCGGTCCCGGCCGGATCGGGCGCCAGGGCCGGGAGTGCGGGACTGGTTCCGACGGCGCCGGAGGCGCAGGTCGGGTCGGCGTGCTGGGCGTGCCCGCCGCCGGTGTCGGCGCCGTGGCAGACGGATTCGTCGGTCATGGTCGTCGTCGTAGGGACGACGTTCATGGCGCTCGTACGGCCGTCGTTCATGGCGCGCGCGTGTGCGTGGTGGGACGCGTGGGATGCGCCCGTGACCACGTTGCCGGGGCCGAGCGCGTGCATGCCCAGCAGCCCGGCGAGCAGCCCGAGCAGCAGAAGCGTGCGCCACGGTCCCGTCGTGGGGATCCGCAGCGCACGGCGATGCTGTGCACGGGCTGTCACGCCCTCATCGTACGGATGCCGAGGCGGAACCGACTCAACAGGTCACGGGCAGCGCGTGGCGGCGGCCGCGGCTGCCAGGCGACGAGCCCGGCGACTTTGCCGACTCTTTACAACCCGCCCGACCCCCGCGTCGTCTCTCCGCTCGACCCGTCACCCGGTCCGCCGCCCACGGCAGTTGCGGCGGACAGACGAAAGAGAGCGACTCAATGCGCCGAACGACCCTCAGCGCCCTGGCCCTGACCTGCGCCGCCCTCCTGGCGAGCGCCACGCCCGCGCTCGCCGACTCGGCCTCCCCGACCACGGCCCCCAGCGAGACCACCGCCCCCTCGGCCACGGCCTCCCCGGTCCCGTCGGCCGATCCGACCGAGCCCCCCTCGTCCACCGCCACGCCGGCCCCGGCCGAGCCGACCCGGGCGCCCGGCGGCGGCCAGGTCTCCGTCGTACCGTCCGGAGCGCCCGACACCGGCGTGACGCCGACGTCGAGCAGCGGGACCGATCAGGGCGGCCTGATCGGCGGGGGCGCGGCCGCGCTGCTCCTCGCCGGCGGCGCGACGACGTTCGTCGTACGGCGTCGGCGGGCGAACGGAGCATGACGGCACTCTCCAGGCGGGCGTTCGTCACGGCGGCGACGGCGTCGCTGCTCGTGGCGTGCGGCGGCCAGGGAGCGGACCCCGCCGCGAGCGCGCACTCCCGCAGGACGAGAGGTACGGAGGGGACGGGAACCGCGCAGGACACGTCCCCGTCCTCGTCCGCGAACTCGACGCGCACGCTGGGCCGTTCGGCCCCGGTACGGCTCCGGATCCCGGCGATCGGGGTGGACACCCCCCTCCTGGGGCTCGGCCTGGCGGCGGACGGCACGGTGGAAGTGCCGCCGATCACGGCCGACGACCGGGCGGGCTGGTACCGGCACTCGCCGACGCCGGGTCAGGTGGGCCCGTCGGTGATCCTCGGCCATGTCACGGTGGGCGCGTACGGGGACGGGGTCTTCCGCCGTCTCGGGGAGCTGCGCAAGGGCGACCGGATCGTGGCGCGCAGGGAGGACGGCACGTCCGCGGAGTTCGCGGTCAGTGCCGTGCGGACGGTGGCCAAGGCGGACTTTCCGGCGGAGGAGGTCTACGGGGACGTGGACCGCCCGGAGTTGCGGCTGATCACATGCGGGGGCCCGCGCGCGGGTGAGGAGTACCGCGACAACGTGATCGTGTTCGCGCGCTTGAGCGCGACGAGGCATTGAAGGCGTCGAAGGCCTTGAGGGCGTCGAAGGGGGACGGATCCCGGGCCGGCCGAGGCAACGCGAGCCGACGGCCCGGCATCCTCCCCCACGAAGACATCACGAGGACCTCACGAGGACCTGACGAGCCCCACGAAGCCGAGAAGAACTGAACCGGTCCCAAAACGGTCGTCCCGACCATGGAGAGCGTTGAAACGGTCCCGAGACAAGGCAGCGTCCGAGCTGTTCGCCGCCCTGTACCCGCGCCTGGCCGGCTGGTGCCGCCGGCTCGTCGACGACGACGAGACGGCCCACGAGATCGCCTCGGAGGCCTTCACCAGGCTGTGGGCCCGCTGGAGCCGCGTGGAGGAACCGCGCGGCTTCCTCTACGTCACCGCCGCGAACCTGGTCCGGGACCACTGGCGCAAGCTGGAGCGGGAGCGCAGGGCGATGCGCCGGGCGAAGTCGGAGGCCGCGGTCAACGCGCACACGGAACAGGCGGATCCGTCGGTCCGCCTCCTGGTCCAGTCCCTCCCCGAACGCCTTCGAACCCCGATCCTCCTCCACTACTACGCTGACATGCCGATCCGGGAGGTGTCCGTGCTGACCGGACGCAAGGAAGGAACCGTCAAGGCCGACCTCCACGCGGCCCGCGAACTGCTCCGCGTCCATCTGAGGAGAAGCCTTGACCACACGCTTTGACGACGACGACCTGGACGCGCCGGAACTCGCCCCCGACGACCCCCTCGCGATCATCCTCCGCCCGCCCACCGACCACCTCGCCGCACCCCCCGGCCACTACGACGCCCTCCGCCGCAGGGCGTCCCGCCGACGCCTGGTGCGTACGGCGACGGGGGCGGCCGTGACCTGCGCGGTGGCACTGCTGGCGGCACTGCAACTCAACCTGGGCCCGTCAAACACATCGCCGAGCCCGGCACCCCCACTGGCACCCGCACCCGCACCCGCAACCACCCGACCGACACCCTCCCCACCCCCCTCGGAGCCCCCACCCCGTACGACTTCCCCGACCTCGACGATCCCGCCCGAAACGGCCACCTTGGCACCCACCACCAGAAACCCCGTCCCCACGGGATCCCGCCCCCCGAGCGCCACAGTGGTCCCGACGCAAGAGCCCTCATCGCCGCGGACGTCAGACGGAGCGTCACCGGTCCCGACCGAGACGGGCACGCCGCGACCGTAGCCGTGCGGGCAGGGCGACGCCCATGGATCGGCGCTCGTACTCGCGGCTGACCCGCCCCCACGCCGTACTGCATTCTCAGTACGGGCGATTGTCGGCAGCCGCACGACGACACGGCACCCCTCTCCCGGACAACCTGGGCACACGTTCGAGTCCCAGATGTGGAGACCCCCTGCCGTGGCTACTTTCCTTTATCGCGTGGGCCGTCTGGCCTTCCGGCGGCGCTGGTACGTCGCCCTGGTCTGGGCGGCCGTGCTGGCCGCCGTCGGTTTGGGGGCCCTGAAGGCCCCGGGAGCCGTCGACGAGGGGTTCGCCATGCCGGGCATCGAGTCCCAGAAGGCCTTCGACCTGATGGAGGAGCGCTTCCCGGGGGCGTCGGCCGACGGGGCGACCGCGCGGGTCGTCTTCGTCGCGCCGGACGGGCAGAAGGTGACCTCCGCCGAGAACCGGAAGGCCGTCGAGGAGGCCGTGGCCGAGCTGGGCGACGGCTCGCAGGTCGCGTCCGTCGTCGATCCGTTCCAGGCGAAGGCGGTCAGCGAGGACGGCGGGACGGCCTATACGACCGTCACCTACAAGGTGAAGGCCGACGACCTCACGGACGCCGGCAAGACCCATCTGGAGCGGACGCTCGACGAGGCCCGCGACTCGGGGCTGACCGTCGAGGCCGGCGGCAGCGCGATGGCCGACGGGGGCGGCGCGGGCGGGACGGCCGAGGTCATCGGCCTCTCGATAGCCGCGGTCGTGCTGCTCATCACCTTCGGCTCGCTCGCCGCCGCCGGGCTTCCACTGCTGACCGCCGTCGTCGGCGTCGGCGTCAGCATGGCTGCCATCCTCGCCCTGTCCCATGCCCTCGGTCTGTCCACCACGACCGGCACGCTCGCGATGATGCTGGGCCTCGCCGTCGGCATCGACTACGCCCTGTTCGTCGTCTCGCGGTATCGCGAGGAGCGCGCGAAGGGCCGTACGCCGCAGGAGGCGGCCGGTACGGCCGTCGGTACGGCCGGTTCCGCGGTCGTCTTCGCCGGGCTCACCGTCGTCATCGCGCTCGCCGGGCTGTCGGTCGTCGGCATCCCGATGCTCACCAAGATGGGCCTGGCCGCGGCGGGCGCGGTCGTCGTCGGCGTACTGATCGCGCTGACGCTGGTCCCCGCGTTCCTCGGCTTCTGGCCCGACGCCGTCCTCCCCAGGCGAGCCCGCAAGAGCGGCCGTATCGAGGGGACCGACGCCGACAACGGCGGCACCCGGTGGGCGCGGTTCGTGCTGCGGCGGCCCCTGCCCGTGCTGCTCCTCGGCGTCGTAGGTCTCGGCGCGCTCGCCGTGCCGGCGACGGACCTGCAACTGGGCATGCCCGGCGACGAGGCCAAGTCGGCGTCCACCACCGAGCGCCGGGCCTACGACGCGCTCGCCGAGGCCTTCGGGCCGGGCTTCAACGGGCCGTTGACCGTCGTCGTGGACGCCGAGGGGGACGCCGATCCGAAGGGTGCCGTCACTACGGTCGCCGAGAAGATCGGGGGCACCGAGGGGATCGTGTCCGTCTCCCCGGCCCGCTTCAACGAGGCCGGTGACACCGCCGTCTTCTCGGTCGTGCCGTCCACCGCGCCGACCGACGAGAAGACCAAGGACCTGGTGACCGTCATCCGGGACGAGCGTCCGGGCGTGGAGGCCGAGACCGGGGCGACCTTCGAGGTCACCGGGACCACCGCGCTGAACATCGACATCTCGCAGAAGGTGCAGTCCGCGCTGATTCCGTACCTCGTCGTCGTGGTCGGGCTGGCGGTCGTCCTGCTGCTGGTCGTCTTCCGGTCGCTGCTCGTCCCGCTGAAGGCGGCCCTCGGCTTCCTGCTGTCGGTGCTTGCCTCCCTCGGCGCGGTCGTCGTGGTCTTCCAGCAGGGGCACGGCGCCGGACTGCTGGGTGTGGAGCAGACCGGGCCGATCATGAGCCTGATGCCGATCTTCCTGGTGGGCATCGTCTTCGGACTCGCCATGGACTACGAGGTCTTCCTCGTCTCGCGGATGCGGGAGGCGTACGTCCACGGGGAGGGGCCGGGGCAGGCGATCGTGTCCGGGTTCCGGCACAGCGCCCGCGTCGTCGTGGCCGCCGCGCTGATCATGATCGCGGTGTTCGCCGGGTTCATCGGGGAGAGCGACTCCATGATCAAGATGATCGGGTTCGGGCTCGCCTCCGCCGTGCTGTTCGACGCCTTCGTCGTACGGATGACCATCGTGCCCGCGGTGCTCGCGCTGCTCGGCGACAAGGCCTGGTGGCTGCCGAAGTGGCTGGACCGGATCCTGCCCCGGGTCGATGTGGAGGGCGAGGCGCTCAGCCGGCGGCCGGGGGCGGAGCCGGGCCCGGCCGAGACGAGCGATCTGGAAGTGGCCCGCACCTGATCGACCGGCCACCCCGCCAGGGCCGCCCGTGACCCAGGACGGGGTCATGGGGCGGCCCCGTCGGCCGTCCGTGACCGCAATCGTCCACCATGGCCTCAGCACACCGACCGGGGAGCCTGATGATCACCAGCCAGGAGCGCCGCTACGCGGACCGCCTAGAGGGTTTCTCGGACCGCCGCCCCTTCGCCGTCGACCTGGTACTGGCCGCGGCGCTGATGGGCTGCGCGACGCTCGGCAGCATGCTCACCCTGCCCGGCGCCGACCCGCCGGACCAGGACACGGCCGCCTCCGTCCTCATGGGCGTGGCCTGCCTCGCCCTGCTGAAGCACCGCAGCCACCCGCGCGTGGCCCTGGTCGTGACCGCGGCCTGCACCATGGTCGTGGTCGCGCTGGGTTACCTGCTCACACCGCTGCTGCTGGCCCCCGTCATGGTGGCGCTCTACTGGCTGGCGACCCACACCGACCGCAGGACGACCCGTGCCTACGGTCTCGCCACCATGCTGGGGGTGATCGTCGCGGCGGCGATCTCCGACTCCATGGACCATCTGTCGCTGCTGCTCAGGTCGATCGGCCCGTTCTTCTGGCTGCTGCTGCCGCTGGCCGCCGGCAACATGACCCGGCTGCGGCGCGCCTATCTCCAGGCCGTGCAGGCCCGTGCCGAGCACGCCGAACGCACGCGGGAGGAGGAGGCGCGGCTGCGGGTCACCGAGGAGCGCATGCGGATCGCCCGTGAACTGCACGACGTCGTCGCCCACCACCTGGCACTGGCCAACGCCCAGGCCGGCACGGCCGCCCATCTGGCGGTCACCGACCCGCAGCAGACGCAGAAGATCCTCACCGACCTGACCGGCACCACTTCCTCGGCGCTGCGTGAGCTGAAGGCCACCCTGGGGCTGCTGCGGCAGAACGGCGACCCGGACTCCGCGCCCCTGGAACCGTCGCCGGGCCTCGCCCGTCTGCCCGAGCTGGTCTCGGCGTGCGCGTCGGCGGGGGTCGATGTCACGGTCAGCACGGACGGGGAGCCGCAGCCGCTGTCCCCCGGCGTGGATCTGACCGCGTTCCGCATCGTGCAGGAGGCGCTCACCAACGTCACCAAGCACGCGACCACGGAAGCCGCGTTCGTACGGCTCACCTACTCCGGCTCCCGTCTGCTGATCAGCGTCACCAACGACGGCCCGACCGCCCCCGGTGCCGCCGGTCAGAGCGGGGACCGCCGGGGCTTCGGCGTGATGGGCATGCGCGAGCGCGCCCACTCCGTCGGCGGCGAACTCCACGCGGGCCCCCGCCCCGAGGGCGGCTTCGAGGTCACCACGGCACTGCCTCTGCAGCCGCACGGCGCGGGGGAGGAAGCGGCTGCGGGCGCGTGATCGGCACCCCCGGGACCGGGGCGACGGACCTGCCGGGGGCGCGGCCCACCGTGCAAGAATGCACGTGCCGACCGCCTCTCCCCGCACCTTCCCCCGCCCGTCTCCAGCCGTTCTCGCGCACCGATCCATCGAGGTTCCCGTGACCAAGCCCGTCGCCCGTGAGCCACTGCGGCGCAATGCGCGGGCCAACCGGGCGCGCATACTTGCCACGGCCCGGCGGGAGCTCGGCCGCAACCCCGACATCACGCTGGAAGAGCTGGCGCGCGCCGCGGGTGTCGTACGGCGGACCCTGTTCGGCCACTTCCCCGGGCGGGAGGCGCTGCTGGAGGCGCTCGCCGAGGAGGCCTCCGAGGCGCTGCGCGGCGCGCTGGCGGACGGCGCGAAGCTGATGGAGACGGAACCGGCCGATCGGGCGTTCGTCGGCTTCGTGTTCTCGATCTGGCCCGTCGGCGACCGCTACCGACTGCTCCTCGCGCTGGCCAGGCGCGATCTGGGCGCGGAGCGCGTGGCCGAGGTCCTGGCACCGGCCCGCGCGAAGGCCACGGCGATCCTGGAACGCGGCCAGCGCGACGGCGTCTTCCACACCCATCTGCCGGCCGAGGCGCTGAGCGCCGGGCTTGAGGCGATGACGGTCGCCCTGCTGGAGACGGTCAACACCGGTGTGCTGGAGGACGACGGCAACCGGGTCGCGATCGCGACGCTCATCGCGGCCGGGGTGCCGGAGGGGCGGGCGCGGGCCCTGGTCGCGGAGGTCGCGCCGACGGTGCCGGTGCCCGTGGCGGAGACCGCGGCGGACGACTGAGCCGTCGGGGCGACTCCGGGCGCACGGCCCGGCGACGCCCCCCGGGGCCTGGTCCTCAGTTCAACTGCACCGAGCGGGTGGAGTTGCCCATGACCATGCGGTCGATCGTGCTCGTGGCGCTGCTGGGGTCGCTCGCGGCGCCGACCGCGACCAGCAGGGGCACGTAGTGGTCGGCCGTCGGGTGGGCCACCGACGCGCCGGGCGCCTTGCGCCGGTAGTCGGTGAGGGCATCGACATCGCCCCGCCCGAGTGCGTCGACGGCCCACTCGTCGAAGGCTCGGGTGTACGCGGCGAGGTCCGGACGGCGGAGGACCGCGAAGCTGTGGGTCATGAAGCCCGAGCCGATGACCAGGACGCCTTCGTCGCGCAGGGATCGCAGACGTGCCCCGAACCTGAGCAATTCCGCGGGAACAAGGCTGGGCATCGACAGCTGGACGACCGGAACGTCCGCCGCGGGATACATGGCCATGAGGGGGATGAACGCGCCGTGGTCGAGACCTCGGTCGGGGTGCTCGTGCACCGTGGTCGCCGGACCGAGCGTGGCCGCGAGCCGACGGGCGAGGCCGGTCGCGTCCGGGGTCGCGTAGGGCAGGGTCTTGTAGCGGGGATGGAAGCCGCTGAAGTCGTAGTGGAGCGGGGTGCCCGCCGCCGCGCCCGAGATCGCGGCCGGTGCGTCCTCCCAGTGCGCTGAGACGATCACGACGGCTTTGGGTTTGGGCAGGGACTGCGCCCAGGTGAACAGGTCGTCGAGCCACTGCGGGTCATCGAGGGTGAAGGGCGCACCGTGGCTGACGAACAGGCTCGGCAGCGGCCCGTCGGCAGGGCTCCAGAGCCGCTGTCGGCGGGCCTGTGGGAGGACCCGGGCGAGGTGATCGTCGTAGGCCCCGGCCGGGATGCGGGGCGTGTGCGGTGTGGTCATGGCGTGTCGCTCCTTACCGGGCGATTCACCTGTGGCCGGCTCAACCGAAGACCGGGGTCTCGGTGGTGTAGAGGAAGCGGGTCCGGGAGCGGTCGAGGAACTTCTCCTCGTCCGCGGCGACGGTCGTGGTGTAGGTGTCGGAGGTGAACCAGCGGGCGGCGTCGGCGATGTCGTCGACCCACACCTCGGCGACACCGTCGTAGGCGGCGGTGCTGATGCCGGGGATCTCGTCGCCGGTGGGCAGGAGCTGGACATAGCGCCGGACCGGGACCTCTCCGGCGGGCAGGTTCGAGAGCAGCGGGGTGTGCTGCTGCGTCCAGTAGTCCACGAACTCCTCGTGGGTGAGGTCTGCCCGCCGGGTCAGGAAGATGCTGAGCTTGATCACAGAGGACTCCTTGAGGCTTTCACTTTCCTGGGCAACTCAAAGGTAGACAGCTTTGAATTGCCTGGGCAACAGATGTCTGTTGCCCAGGCAAGTAAGATGGATCACATGGACGAACCGTCACCGTGGCTCGACGCCGAGCAGCAAGAACTCTGGCAGGACCTTCTCACCGTCGTGATCGCGCTGCCTACGGCCCTCGACCGTCAGTTGCAGCGCGACGCGGGCATCTCGAACTTCGAGTACAGCGTGCTCGCCCGGCTGTCGATGGCGCCTCAGGTCACCATGCGGCTCAGCGGGCTGGCGCGGGACTGCGACAGCACTCTCCCGCGGCTGTCGAAGCTGATGGACCGCTTTGAGGCGCGAGAGTGGATCGTTCGCCGAATCGACCCGAGCGACGGTCGCTACACCCTGGCCACGCTGACCGACGGTGGTCTGCAGAAAGTGGTCGACAGCGCGCCGGGGCACGTCGCGCAGGTACGCCGACTCGTGTTCGACCCTCTCACCACTGTGCAGCGCCGCCACCTCGCCGCGGCACTTTCCAGCGTCGCCGAGACCGTGCGACGGGAGGTCGCCGGGGGCCCCGCCGGGTCCGGCTCCGGGCAGGCCTCCACGTAGAAGAACCGTCTGACGGGTGTTCAGAACTCCCCGGCGTCGCCCTTCGAGGCGCGCTCGGGCCGGAAGGTGACCGAGCGGCCGGAGAAGTGGGCGTCGAGGCCGTCGGCCGTGGTGGTGACCGAGCGCAGGCGCAGACCGTCGGGGATGTTCCGCAGCCGGATCGGCCGCTCGAAGACCTTGTCGAGGACCGCGCTCCCGGTGGCGGGCAGCGCACCGCCGCTGACCGCGAAGTCCTTGAAGGCGATGCGGTTTCCGGACAGGGCCGAGACGGTCGTCGTCACGCCGACCTCCTCCCCGAAGGGCATGAGTACGTCCGCGCGCACCTGACCCGGGCTCCCGCCCCGGGCGATCTCCAGCCCGAGGGCGTTCGAGATGTCCTCGTACGACAGGAACGCGGTCGCCTGCGCGCTGCGGGCCCGCGCCTCGCTGTCGTCGTCGGACTTGGTCAACCCGTCGAGCCGCAGGGAGAGTTCGGAGACCGGCAGCGGCCGGTCGGCGCCGCGGGCCGGTATGTCGTGGGCGGTGATGTCGACGTGGCGCAGGGTGCCGGAGGCCGCCTGGGTCACCACGGGGAAGCCGCGTACATGGACCTCCGGGGGCCGTGCCGTGTCCATGCCCTCCTGGAACGCCTTCGCCGTACGGGACTCGATACGCGCCGCCACGGCCCGGTCGACGGCGACGGGGAGCAGGGCCAGGGCGACGAGGGTGGCGGTGACGACGGCCGCGGGTCGTCGTCGGCTGCGGCGGGGGCGGTAGCGCGGCTGGTCACCGTGAGCAGGCTCGTCGTTGTGACCGTGCTCGTAGTCCTGGTCGGTGTGTCCGGGCTGGAAGGGGTCCATGGGCGGGTCCTCCTCAAGGGGATCGGTGGGGTCGGTCGGGGGGAGGGGCCGGCCGGGGACGGTCGGCGTCGCGCAGTCGGCGGACCGTGGCGGCGGCGGTGCCGCTGTCGATCCCGGCGACGATCAGCGCGGCCGTGGCGCTGCCCGTGCCGTCGTCCGCCCAGATCCCGGCGTTGACCGTGCCGAGCAGGGCGAGCAGGTGGGCCTCGATGGCGCCGCTGAGCGGGCCGGGCGGGACGACGGTGTGGAAAACGCCCTGGCGCTGCCCCTCGGCGAGGATGCCGGCGACCGTCTCGCGGGCCGGGGCGAGGAGTTCGCTCACCTGGTCGTGGCCGAGGTCCTGGTGGGCGAGGCCGATCAGCGTGCGATACGCGTCAGAGACCGGCCAGAGGGTGAGAACGAAGCGCGCGAGGGCACTCGCCGCGTCGGAACCCGAACCGGGGCCGGGGTCGGAACCGGGGCCGGGTGCGCTCGCGATGGCCATCGCGTGCCGTATCGCCGCCACCGCGTCCTCGGCGAGGCCCTGCACCAGCGCCGCGCGCCCCGTGAAGTGCGTGTACAGCGTGCGCCGGGCCACCCCGGCGGCCTCGGCGATGTCGCCGAGGCTGCTGTCGGGGTTGCGGCCCAGTTCCCGCAGTGCCGCGTCCAGGATGCGGGCGCGCGTGATCCGCGTCGTACGGCGCGTTCGGGCCCGTGGCGGGGGCGTCGTGCTGCTGCTCACGTCGGCACCTCGGTGCGGCAGGGAGGGGTCAGGGGGCTGACCGCGATATTTGCACATTGACGGGCAAGAAACTAGTCTGCTCATCAATGTGCAAGTAACTCGCAGCCCTCTGGGAGTCCCCGTGCCCTTCCTTGCCAACACACCCGTCGAGAAGATGACCGGGCCGTACGCACGGCGCTGGTGGGCACTGCTCGTGCTCTGCCTGAGCCTGCTGATCGTCGTCATGGCGAACACGTCGCTGATCGTGGCCGCGCCCGCCATGACCCGGGATCTGGACCTGAGCAGCAGCGACCTTCAGTGGGTCATCGACGGCTACACCGTCCCGTACGCGGCGCTGATGCTCGTCCTTGGCGCGATCGGCGACAAGTACAGCCGCCGCGGCGCCCTGGTCACCGGTCTGCTGATCTTCGCGGGCGGTTCGGTGATGGGCAGCCTCGTCGACGAGACCGGGCTGGTCATCGCGGCCCGCGCGGTCATGGGTGTCGGCGCCGCCGTCGTCATGCCGGCCACCCTGTCCCTGCTGGTCGCGATCTTCCCCCGTGGTGAGCGCGCCAAGGCCATCACGGGCTGGACCGCCACCTCGGGCCTCGCCATCGCCGTGGGTCCGCTGGTCGCCGGCTGGCTGCTCGAGGATCACGCCTGGGGCTCGACCTTCCTGATCAACGTCCCCATCGCGGTCCTCGCCGTCGTCGGCGCGCTGGCGCTGGTCCCGCCGTCGAAGGCGGAGGGCATGGGCCGGATCGACTACGTCGGCGGTCTGCTGTCCATCGTCTCGGTCGGCTCCCTGGTGTACGCGGCCATCGAGGGCCCGCACTTCGGCTGGGGCGCCGGCCCGATCGCCGCGGCCGTGGTCGCGGGGGTCGGTCTGCTCGCCTTCGTCGCCTGGGAGCTGCGGCACCCGCACCCGATGCTGGATGTGCGCAAGTTCGCCCAGCGGCCGTTCAGCGGCTCGATGCTCGCGGTGCTGTTCTTCTTCTTCGGCACGTTCGGCGCGCTCTACTACGCCACCCAGTACCTGCAGTTCGTCCTCGGCTACGGCGCGCTGGAGACCGGCGTACGACTGCTGCCGCTGGCCGGTGCCGTGTTCGCCGGCGCCGCGGCAACCGGGCGGCTGACCCCGAAGCTCGGTGTGAAGGCCATGGTCGGCACCGGCATGCTGATCGGCACGGTGGGAGTCTTCCTGCTCACGCGGATCGAGTCGGGCTCGACGTACACCGACTTCCTGCCGTCGCTGCTGATGCTGGGCTTCGCGATCGGCCTGAGCGTGTCCCCGGCCACCGACACCATCATGGGCTCCTTCCCCGAGTCCGAACTGGGCGTCGGCGGCGGCGCCAACGACACCTCGCTGGAGCTGGGCGGCGCTCTGGGCATCGCGATCCTCGGCTCGCTGCTGGGCACCGCGTACCGCGACAAGCTCACGGACCTGATCGGCGGCCAACTGCCGCACGCCGCGCTGGAGACGGCCAAGGACTCGGTGGGCGGCGGCCTCGCGGTGGCCCAGGAGGTGGCGAAGAACCCCTCCGGCGGCGCCCAGCATGCCCAGGCCCTCGTCGACGCCGTCCACGAGTCCTTCGCCCACGGTGTCGCCCAGACCAGCCTGATCGGCGGGATCATCATGGCCGCCGGGACGATGATCGTCCTCGCGGTACTGCCGGGACACCGCAAGGCGGACGCCGACGGCCGGGAGGCAGCGCCGCGGGAAACGCCCGACCGGCAGCGGGCCTCCTCAGGCACCGCCTGAGCGAACGCCACCCCAGAGCGGGCCGTGCCTTGAGCGGCACACGGCCCGGACGGTGCCGGGAGGGGACGCCCGGCACCGTCCTTCTGTTGTCCGACCGGGCTTACCTCGGCGGAGTACCGTGCGCCGGGGATCACCGGCGGCTCGGCGGCCGGTGCCCGTAAGGACTGAAATGCCCGGAAGGATCCGACCCTGAACACCCCGCTCGCGGAGACCCTGTCCGTGGCCATGCTCGTGCTCGTGCTGGTGGTCGCCGTCGTGCGTCCCTTCAACTGGCCGGAGGCCGTGGTCGCCGTGCCGGCCGCGGCGCTGGTGGTGGCCACCGGGGCGATCTCGCCGGCCCACGCGCTGGACGAGGCCGAACGGCTCGGGCCGGTGATCGGCTTCCTCGCCGCCGTACTGGTCCTCGCCCAACTCTGCGACGACGAGGGGTTGTTCCAGGCCTGCGGGGCCTGGATGGCGCGTACGGCGAAGGGCCGGCCGCGCAGGCTGCTGGCGCAGGTGTTCCTGGCCGCCTCGGCGATCACGGCCGTACTGAGCCTGGACGCCACGGTGGTGCTGCTCACCCCGGTGGTGTTCGCCACCGCGGCCCGGCTCGGCGCCCGGCCCAAGCCGCATGTCTACGCCTGCACCCATCTGTCGAACACGGCCTCCCTGCTCCTGCCGGTGTCCAACCTCACCAATCTGCTGGCCTTCGCGGCCAGCGGGCTGAGTTTCACCCGGTTCGCCGCGCTGATGGCGCTGCCGTGGCTGGCCGCCATCGCCGTCGAGTACGTCGTCCTCCGGCGCTTCTTCGCCACCGACCTGGACGCCGGGGCGCAGGAGCAGCCCGGCGGCGACGCGCCCGAACTGCCGCTGTTCGCGCTGGTGACCGTGGCGGGCACGCTCGCCGGGTTCGTGCTGACCTCGGCCGTCGGCATCGACCCGGCCTGGGCCGCGCTGGCCGGGGCCGCGGTCCTCGCCGTGCGGGCCCTGCTGCGGCGGCGTACGACACCGAAGGCGCTGCTGCGGTCCGCCTCGGTGCCGTTCCTGGCCTTCGTACTGGCGTTGGGGATCGTGGTGCGCGCGGTCGTGGACAACGGGCTCGACACGGCACTGGGCCGGCTGATCCCCGACGGCACGGGGCTCGCGGCGCTGTTCGCGATCGCCGCGCTGGCCGCCGTACTGGCCAATGTCATCAACAATCTGCCGGCGGTGCTTGTGCTGCTGCCGCTGGTCGCCGACTCCGGCCCGGGTGCCGTGCTCGCCGTGCTGCTCGGGGTGAACATCGGCCCCAATCTCACCTATGCCGGTTCGCTGGCCACCCTGCTGTGGCGGCGTATCGTGCACGCCCATGACGCGGAGGTGGAGTTGGGGGAGTTCACCCGGCTCGGCCTATACGCCGTGCCCGCGAGCCTCTTTGCCGCGGTGCCGGCACTGTGGGCCTCGCTGGCCGTGATCGGAGGAGGCTGATCCCATGGCGGTGGTCGTCTGGATCGTCGAGGGCACCTGGCCCGCCTGTGTGGACGCCGCGCGTGCGCACGCGCCGCAGGACGCCGAGATCGTGCTGCTGCATGTCACCGGGCACGATGTCGCGGACGCCGCGCACGGCGCCTTCGCCGGGCTGCTCGGCCGCGGGCATCCGGAACGCGACCCGGGCACCCGCGTCGAACACCTCGCCGCCGCCTCCGCCGAGAGCCTGCTCCAGGCCGCCGCCGAGCGGCTGGGCCGTCCCTGCACGCGCGTCGAGCGCAGCGGTCGCGTCGAGCGTGAGGTCGTCGCCGCGACGGAGGACGCCGAACTGCTCGTCCTGGCCCGCGACGGCGACCGCACCCGCCTCGGCCCGCCGAGCCTCGGCCCGGCGAGCCGCTTCGTCGTCGACCACGCCGCGTGCCCGCTGCTGCTGGTCTGGCCCGAACCGGCCCCCGATCTGACGACGATGCCGCCCCCGCCGCCGCACCACAGGTGAGGGTGCCGGGGGCGGGAGCGGCCGGGCGGGTCAGCCGGTCTGTGCCGGGGTCTGCTTCATCTCGTCGACGATGGCCCGCTGCATGATGGCGCTGGTGTAGAGCACGGTGCCGGGCGTGATCAGGGCGTCCGTACCGGTGGACTTGCGGACCTGGACGGTGCGTTCGCCGAGGAAGACATGGGTCTTCCGGTCGAAGATCCACTCCTCGCGCTGCCCGCTGGTCTCGTCGAGCCGGGCCACCGCCACCCCGTGCCGCCCCGCGGCGTCCACCGCGTCGTCGACCACGACCACTCCGGGGATCTTCGCGGCGGCCTTGAACAGCGCCGGGTAGAGCTCCGCCGGGGGGTAGCTCTCGCCGAGCAGGTCGCCGATGGTGGTGAACGCCTGCTGGTCCGGGGAGTTGCCCATCCCCTCCGTCTCCTTGTAGATCTTGGCGAGCAGTGCGTCGGGGTCGGTGGTGAGCTTCGCCAGGTAGTCGTACGAGGGGGCGTTCAGGGTCGCCTCCGGGGTGTTGCCCTGCTCGTCGGGGAGGCTGAGGGTCTCGCCCTCGGGGCTGTCGTTGACCGCCGGGTCGATCAGCCAGCCCTTGGTGCCGTCGGGCGACTCCCACACCTGGCGGGTGTGCAGCGCGTGGGATGCCAGGCCGGACTTGTCGTCGACGGTCTTGACGAAGCTGTCGGCGGTCCTGGACTCGACGTAGACGTACTGACCGGGCTTGATGTCCGGGTGGGACACATCGGCCGCCGCCAGCGAGATCTCGCCGAGCAGCCGGGGCACGTCCTCGCTGCTCGCGGCGCCGATCCGGGTGGTCAGTGCAGGTCCGGTGGCGACGCCGCTGTCCCTGACCCCGCCGGCGCCACCGCCGCTCTGCCACACTCCGGCGATGACCGCCGCCGCCACGGCGACCGCCGTCACGGGCAGCGCTATCGCCGGACGCGGAAGACGCAGCCGCCGGGTCTTCGCGGGCGCCGGGGTCGTGGTGCGCTCTTCCCGCTGCATGTCGTGGATCTGGGCCATCAGACGCTCCTTGTGGAACTCATGGCGGCCCGCCGGCAGGTCACGCGCCGTCCGGGAGAGCAGCTCCGTCGTGCTCTGATCCCCGTCGGCCGGGTGCTGCCGGGACGTGTTCGCGTTCATCGGTTTCCCTTCTGCGCGGGCCGGATCACGCTGGTGTGATCACCTCTTGTCTGTCGGGCGGGACGGCCGCCTTCCCGATTTCCGCGAACTTTCTCGTACGACGTCCTGGCCGCGGCGCGCACCGGACGGTCCTCGGCGTGCGCGCGCAGCTTCTTGCGGGCCCGCGACAGCCGGGAGGCCACTGTGCCTACGGGTATCCCGAGAGCCACCGCGGCGGCCTCGTAGTCCAGGCCCTCGACCAGGCAGAGCGTGACGACCTCACGCTCCGGTCCGCGCAGCCTGGCGAGGGCGGTGAGGGCCGTGGCGACGCGGCGCCGGTCGTCGACCCGGTCGGCCACCTCGTCCGCGTGGTCCGGCACCGACAGCTCGGCCGCCGCGGCGGCGTTGGCGGCTGACCGGTAACGCCGGTTGCTGCGGTACTGGTTGCGGGCGGTGTTGGTGGCGATGCCCAGCAGCCAGGGCCGCAGCGAGCCGCCTTCGGGGTCCACCCGCTCGCGCAGCCGCCATGCCTCCAGGAAGGTCGCGGCCATCACGTCCTCGGCCACGGACCAGTCGGCGGTGAGCCGGAAGGCATGGTTGTAGACGGCGCGTGCGTAGGCGTCGAAAAGCTCCGCGAACGCGCTCGATTCCCCGGCCCGTACCCGGGTTCGCATATGAGTGCTCACCTCAATGAGCTGTCCGGCACCCCACGTCGACTTCCGTGACGTGCGCCACACTCTGGCCGAGGACCGAGCACCCATGACGACACGGCGGGACCGGCTTCCTCGCCCGGCAGCCTACGGCGGCCCCGCCGACGTCGTCGTCACCGCGGTGTCAGAGGCCGAACTCCTGTGTGGGCAGGCCGAGGACCGAGCACGCCTCGCGCAGGACCTGCTCCTCGGCCGGCGCGATGTATCCGTCGGCGCCCGCCACGACGAAACCGGTCTGGACGACCGCCCTGGCCTCAGCCGGCTTCTTCGCGGCCTTGGCGATCTCCTGGAGGGCCTCGGCCTTGCCCTGCTGGAAGTTGAACGCCAGTTGGTCGACATGCTTGTTGAAGCGGGTCCGCAGCTGCTCGGACGGGAAGTTCTGCAGGACGTCGTTGTTCAGGATCAGCGACTCCACGTGCTGGCGCTCGGCGGGGTCGACATGTCCGTCGGCCGCGGCGACCAGCGCGCACATGGCCATGCTGGCGTCCCGGTAGGCACCGCTCTTCAACTCCGTCTTCAGCGAGGTGAGCTGGGACTTCAACGTGCTGACCAGCTGCGCCTTGGATCCCCCGCGGGAGCCGGAACCCGGCCGCCCGTGCCCGGCGGAGCCCCGTGTGCCGCCCTGCGCCTGCTGCTGCAGGCCCTTGGCCTGGTCCTTGATCCGATCCCACATAGCCATCCGTGCCACCTCGGCTTCAGCCTTTGTCGTTCCGGTCGTCCGTGCGCGCTCCGCGTGTCACCCAGCCAACGTCTGCCCCGTCCGGCGAGTTCCACCACCACCGGTGCGCGCAGACCGGATAGGGACGAGTAAGTCCGAACCCACGCCTGCGCCGCGTTGCGTGTGCATCGCCACGATCGTTCCGTTTACAGAACGTTCTGTTTGTGGAACGCTAGTCGCGTCACGACAATGCATCACCGGCGGCGCGGTAGAGGCGGAAAGCTATGGAACTGGCCCAGGAGGTGGGCGAGCGGCTGCGCCGTCTGCGCCAGGACCGCGGCCTGTCGCTGTCGGAACTGGCCCGCCGCTCCGGCGTCGGCAAGGGCACGCTCTCGGAACTGGAGACGGGTCAGCGTAATCCGACCCTGGAGACGCTGTACGCGCTGACCACGGCACTCGAGGCGCCGCTAAGCACGGTCGTAGGCCCCGCCCCGGTGCAGGGTGCGGCGGTGCACGCGGTGCTGACGGATCGCGTGCAGGACGCGGCTGCGGTGTCGGAGGTGTATCGCATCCGCATTCGGGGCGGCGCGGTGCAGCGCTCGGCCGCTCATGTGCCGGGCACGGAGGAGCACTTGCTGGTCTTCAGCGGCACGGCCCGGGTTGGTCCCGCCTCCGCCCCGCTCGAGGTGGGTCCGGGCGGCCACGCCCGGTGGGCGGCTGATGTGCCGCATCTGTACGAGGCGGTGGGGAGGGATGTGGAGGGGGTGTTGGTGGTGCGTTACCCGGTCTGACGGTCGGTCCGACAAGGGCAGGAACAGTCAGGCCTGCCGGTGCCACTGGGTGGCGGTTTCATGCAAATTCCAGCTTCATCATCGAGAGAAGGATGATCCCGGTACATGCCTATACGTATCGCGCGCCCTGACGAACTACCTGCCCTCGTCCAGCACTCCGACCAGCCCGAGCGCAACGCCGGGACGGCCGCCTACCTCACCGACCTGCTTGCCAAGAAGTGCACCCGGCCCGAGTGGTGCCTGGTCGCGGAGGACGAGGCCGGTCGGCTGACCGCGGCCACCGCGCTGTGGACCCTCCCCGGGAACGACGTCCCGATGGCCCTGGTGCTCCTTGAGACACCGTGGGACGAATCCGGCCTGGCCACCGGCCAGGCGCTGCTGGCCGAGGCCGTCGCCCTGGCCGGCTCGCTCGGTGCCACGGAGCTGGAGCACGTCATCGACTCGCCGACGCAGCCGCCGCAGTACCAGGCGGAGCCGGAACGGCGCGCCGAGCTTCTCCGTCTGGCGGGCTTCGAGCGGGCCCGTGACGGTCGCCGCTTCCGTCGGCGCTCCGAGGGAGAACTCACTTCGCATGATGACCGGTTGACCTGGCGTTCCCTGCCCAGTCTGGGCCGTGAGCCGTTCATCGCTCTCCTCGCCGAGGCGCTGCCGACCAGTGCCGACGCCCAACTCGCCGCCAAGGTCGCCCGGCTTGGCGCCCGGCGTGCCGCGGAGAGCCTCTTCGCGGACATGGAGGACTTCTCGTACGAGCCCTCGTGGTGGGAACTCGGCTACGCTCCGGACGGCACGCCCGCTGCCCTCAGCCTCCCCGCCCGAAACCCTTCGACCGCGGTGATCGGCCTGGTGGCTGTGTCTCCCGCCTGCCGGGGCAACGGCTACGCGACGGCGGTGGTGGCCCGCGGCACGCGGCTGCTGGTCGAAGCGGGTGCCGAGGAGATCCGCGGCGACTGCGACGCGGCCAACACCGCCATGATCATGGCTTTCGAACGGGCAGGCTACGAGAACTTCGCCGACCGCCAGGAGTTCACCCGCCGGTTGTGAGCGGGGGCCGCTCCCGCGCCGTAACGAATGCTGAGCGGCCCCTCCCCACCCCGGTTGGCAGGGCTGGACGAGTAGGTCCGAAATCCTGCGGGCGCAAAGGGAGAAGGGTCTCGTTGCTCGCACAACAACGCAACCAAAGCCTCGATCACCCGGTCACTGATCCCTATGACCACTGACCGGAGATCGGACTTACTGGTCTAGGCCCCGGGCGCGCGGAACGCGACCTGTCTGCGCGCCGCCTCGTCGATCTCCTCCAGGGTGAGCAGGGGCGTGGCCCGGGTGTGGAGGGCGCCGCTGGCCTTGACGGTGAGGCTGACGGCGGCCATGGAGACCGGGTCGGGGAAGTCGACGATGAGGACGATGTCGTCCTGCCCGAAGGCGAAGTACATGGCCTCGACCTCGCCGCCGAGGCCGCGGACGACCTGGTCGACGGCGGCTCGGCGGCCGGTCGCGCCCTCCCTGAGCAGCCCCTTGGTGCCCTCGGGCGTGTAGGTCGCCTGGATCAGGAACTTCGGCATCGGGACGCTCCGTCCGGTACGGGCAATGCCCTTCCCGCTGCCGGGCAGGACCCATCTGCCGCGCGGCCGGATTCACCCGTTGGCCGCCGGACCCGGCGTCACTCCGGCGCGCTGGGCGACAGCGCCACCCTCGGGGCCACCGTGCCCTGGGCCGACGGGTCGGTGACCGTGAGCCGGTAGACCTGGGTGAGTGTCTCGCCCGCGTGCAGGGTGCGCCGGGCGGGCGTGAGGTCGGTGAACAGCGTGCCGGTCCGCGTGCCGACCTGTAGGGGCTCCCAGCAGCCGTGCGCGGTGCGTCGCTCCAGCCTGATGTCGGCCGGGTCCAGGAACGGGCCCGCGTCCGGGGACGTGACCAGGAGCTGCGGGGCGACGGTCCGGTCCGCCGTCCCGTCGTTGCGGTAGGTCACCGTGAACTCGTGCCGCTCACCGTCGGCCGGGAGGGGGCTCGTGGGCAGGTCCACGAACTGTGTGCCCGCCAGGGCCGGTCCCGCCGTGGCCAGGGCGGACAGCGCCACGACGAGGGCGACGGACGCAAGCCTGAGCCGGTTGTTCTTCGACGACACGTTCACGGTTCCTTCGGGTTCGCTCCGGTGAACCGGCTTGCCCCGCAAGGCAGTCGGCCCAGGACGTCGTCAAGCCTACGCAACGCGGCGTAGAGGGTGCGGATGCGAAGTCCGCGCGTGCTGCCCGACGCGGCCCGGGTGTGCCAGGTGTGTCGAATGTGCCGTTGCCCGATCGACGTGAGGGTGAAGGTGAAGGCAGCACCGCCCAGGACTTAGGAGTACCCATCGTGATCGTGACCGCGGACCTCGCCATCTCCCTCGAGGGCTACATCGCCGGCACCGACGTCACCCTCGACAACCCGGGCGGCGACGGTGCCGAGCCGCTCTTCGAGTGGATCCACAATCTGGCGAGCTGGCGGGAGCGTCAGGGCATGACGGGTGGGGAGGAGAACCAGGACTCCGAGCTGATGCGCGAGTGGTTCGACGCCACCGGAGCGGTGGTGATGGGCCGGACGATGTACGACACGGGGGAGGAGTTCTGGGGCGACAACCCGCCCTTCCGGGCGCCGGTCTTCGTCCTCACCCATCGGCCCCGGCCCACCCTGGTCAAGGAGGGCGGCACCACCTTCACCTTCGTCACCGACGGCATCCACAGCGCCCTGCGGCAGGCCAGGGCCGCCGCCGGTGACCGGAACGTCGACATCGCGGGCGGCGCGAGGACGGTGCGGCAGTACCTCGGCGAGGGGCTCATCGACGAGCTGCAGCTGCATGTCGTACCCGCGCTCCTCGGCGACGGGCTACGGCTGTTCGAAGGAGCGGGTGCCGGGCAGCGGCGGCGACTCGAACCGGTCAGGGTCGTCGGCACACCGCTCGCCACCCATCTGAAGTACCGCTTCGGGCGCTAGGTCGTGTCCGCAAAGTCCCGCCTGCCCCACGACGCCTGGCACGCACTCTCGCCGCACCTGGCAAAGCCCCGAGTACATCCAGTACAAGGGGCTCCGCCCGGCACGCCGAGAGCACGCACCAGACGCCGCGGGGCCCGCCCTCCGGGCGGACGAC
>NZ_JBVKCZ010000034.1:0-107331 GCF_055634335.1 Streptomyces sp. NPDC111802
GCTGCACGCTCCCCCACGCTCGAACCGGCTTCGCTCGGCTCGCGCGGGGGCACCCCCATCGCCCCCGCTCGGGTCGGTTGAGAGGCGCAGTCTCTTTCAGCCGACCTGATCCAAACGACAGGCCCTAGAGGGACTCCAGGAAGCCGAGCGCCACCCGCCAGGTGGCCTCGGCGGCCTCCTCGTCGTAGTCCGGCAGATCGGGGTCCGTGTAGAGGTGGCCCGCCCCCGCGTATCGGTACACCTCGACATCGGCGCCCGCTCTGCCCATCTGCAGATACCAGGCGCTCAGCCAGTCGTCCGTCTCGAACGGGTCCGGCTCGGCGACATGCAGCTGCCCCGGCAGACCGTCCGCCGAGGCGCTCGCCGCGATGTCCGACGTGCCGTGCAGGAGCAGCAGCCCGCGCGCCTTCTCGTCGCCGAGCGCGAGGGTCTGGGCGACGGACGCGCCGAGCGAGAACCCGGCGTACACAAGGCCTCGCTCCGAGTAGGGCGCGGCGGCGAGCACCGCCCGCTTCAGCAGCTCGTCCTTGCCGATCCGCTCGTTGAACTCCATGCCCTCCTCGACCGTCTCGAACGTGCGCCCCTCGAAGAGGTCCGGCGTCCACACCTCGTGTCCGGCGGCGCGCAGCCGGTCCGCGGCCTGGCGCACCGCCGGCCTGAGTCCGAAGGTCGAGTGAAACAGCATGATGTTCATGAGGCCATGGTGCCAGCCGGGTACGACAGCACAGTGACCACCGCCTCACGGGCGCGGATGTTCATGACCCCCCTCGGGTGGTTACGTTCGGAGGATGGAGAACATACTCCGCCCGCTGATCGTGATCGGCGGCTCGGTCCTGCTCACCCTGATCATCGGGTGGGCCACCGACCGCCTGCTGCGCAAGGTCGACGACCGGCACAGCGAGACCCCGCTGTGGGGTCTGCTGCGCCGCGCCCGGATTCCTTACCAGCTCGTGCTGTGCGCGGCCCTGCTCAGAGGGTCGTACGACGAGGCCCAGGTCCTCCAGGAGTTCCGGGTCGCGATCGGCCGGGTGCTGACGCTGGTGCTGATCGGGGCGGCCGCCTGGCTGGCGATCGGTATCGCCGCGGCGGTCGTGGAGACGACGTACAGCCGCTACGCCCGTGTTCACCGGGACCCCGCCCGGGTGCGCCGGGTGCGCACGCAGGTGACGTTGATCATGCGCGTCGTGTCGGCGGTCGTCGGCGTGGTGGCTGTCGCGGCGATGCTGCTGACGTTCCCGGCGATGCGCGCGGCCGGTGCCTCGCTGCTGGCCTCGGCCGGCATCCTCGGCATCGTCGCCGGTGTCGCCGCGCAGTCCACGCTGAGCAACATGTTCGCCGGGCTGCAGATCGCCTTCGGCGACATGGTGCGCATCGGGGACACGGTCGTGGTGGACGGCGAGTGGGGCACGGTCGAGGAGATCACGCTGACGTTCCTGACCGTGCGGACATGGGACGAGCGCCGGATCACGATGCCTGTGTCGTACTTCACGTCGAAGGCCTTCGAGAACTGGTCGCGCGGCGGCGCCCAGATGACCGGCACCGTCTTCCTCCATGTCGACCACTCGGCCCCGATGGAGGCGATGCGCGAGCAGCTGCGCGACATCCTGCGCGCGTGCCCGGCATGGGACGGCCGCGACTACGGCCTGGTCGTCACCGACTCCACGCCGAGCACCATGGAGGTGCGGGCCCTGGTCACCGCGAAGGACGCGGACGACCTGTGGACGGTACGGGTCGCGGTGCGCGAACAGCTGATCCGCTGGCTGACCGAGAAGCACCCCTACGCGCTGCCGCGCGTCAACGCCACGGACGCGGCCCTGCCGCCGGGCTTCCCCGTCCCCGGGCGTATCCCGACGGCCCGCCGCACCCATCAGCACGACCATCAGCCGGCAGCGCGCCCGGATCGCTCCTGACCGAGTCAGTGACCGCGCTCGGCCCCACCGTTGACCTGGATGATCTGCGAGGTGATGTGCCCGGCGCCGTGGGACGCCAGCCAGTGCAGGGTCGCGGCGACGTCCCCCGGCGCACCGGCCCGCCCGGTCGAGGTCTCCGCGACGAGCCGTGCCCGCCGCTCCTCGTCGATGCCGTCGCCGCCGAAGAACTCGGTGTCCTCGACATAACCGGGCGCGACCACGTTCACGGTGATGCCGCGCGGCCCCAACTGCCGGGCCAGATCATGGGCGTACGGATGCAGCGCGGCCTTGGACGCCGCGTACGCCCCGCTGCCGGACCCCCGGAAGGCGGCGATGGAGCTCAGGAACAGCACCCGCCCGCCGGGGTCGGCGAGCCGGTCCTTCAGGGCCTCGGTGAGCAGGGCCGCCGTCAGGGTGTTGAGGCCGAAGTTGAGGGTCCAGTTGTGCAGGACGACATCGAGGGGCTCGTCGCTGTCCACCTTGGGCTCCAGGTATCCGGAGCCACCCGCGCTGTGGATCAGTACGTCCACGGTGCCGAGCTCCGACGCCACGAACCGCTCCACGCCCCGCACACCGCGCGGCCTGCTCAGATCCGCCGCGTAGATCAGGGCGTCCGGCACGCCGGCCTGCTCCAGCACCTCGGCACGTCTGCCGAGCAGCAGCACCCGGTCCCCGTCCGCCGCGAACAGCTGCGCCGCCGCGAGCCCGATTCCCGTACCGCCTCCACTGATCACCACGTTGCGAGCCATGATCAGATCCTACGAAAGGGGCGCACCGGCAGCGCGATCACCTGAGGCTGCGCACGTCCAAATGCCGCAGCACCCGATCCACCACCTCCGGATCGGCCCCCGCCTCACTGCGCGCCGCCAGCACCTCGTGCCGCGCCGCGCTCAGCATCTCGCCCTGGATCCGCCGCACCCGCTTCAGCCGCCGCACCCGCTGCTGATGGGCCTCCCGACGCTCGTCCTCCCCCATCTCCGGGCTGATCCGCACCCCGATGTCGAACGCCCGCCGGAGCATCTGCTCGGACAACTCCTCCGGCAGGTCCTCGACAGCCTCGATCTCCCGCAGCCTGCGCTTCGCCGCCTTGGCCGCGCGCACCGCAAGCTGCTTCTCGAAATCCTTCTCCCGCTCGCTGTCGGCACGCACCCCGAGCCTTTTCACCAGCCACGGCAAGGTCAGCCCCTGCACCACCAGCGTCGCCATGATCACGCCGAACGCGATGAACACGATCTCGTTCCGGTCGGGGAAGGGGGCGCCCGAGTCGGTCTCCAGGGGGATGGCCAGCGCCAGGGCCACGGACGCCACGCCGCGCATCCCCGACCACCACATCACGACGGTCTCGCGCCAGCTCACCGGGATCTCCTCGTCGACGTCCCGCTTGGCGTGCATCCGCTTGGTGAGCCAGGTGGCCGGCAGCAGCCACAGCAGCCGCACCAGTACGACGACACCGACCACCGTGCCCGCCCAGCCGAGCATCTCCTGCCAGCGCCCGGACGCCGTGCCCACCGCGATGTGCAGTTCGAGCCCGATCAGCCCGAACGCGACGCCGGTGACCAGCGTGTCGACGATGTCCCAGAAGGTGTGCCCGGCGAGCCGTGTCATCACGTCGTCGGCGTCGGTGGCGTACTCGGCGAGGAACAGGGCCGTGACGAGCACGGCGAGCACACCGGAGCCGTGGAGCTCCTCGGCCAGCACGTAGGAGGCGTACGGCACGAGCAGCGAGAGCCCGATCTGCAGGGTCGCGTCCCCCAGAATGTCCATCAGCTTGTTGGCGCCCCACCCGAGGGCGAGCCCGACGGCCAGCGCGACGACGGCCGAGAGAACGAGATCGAGCCCTGCCTCCCACGCGGTGAAGCTGCCGCTCACGGCGGCGGCGATGGCCACGTGGTACAGCACGATGGCCGTCACGTCGTTGAAGAGCCCCTCGCCCTCCAGGATGGACACCAGGCGCCTCGGCAGCCCGAGTTGCCCGGCGACCGCGGTCGCGGCGACCGGATCGGGCGGCGCGACGAGCGCGCCCAGCGCCACGGCGGCGGCGACCGGCAGCCCCGGCACGATGGCATGGGCGACCGCGGCCACGCACAGCGTCGTGACGAACACCAGCGCCACGGCCAGCAGGAAGATGGGCCGCACATTCGCCGCGAACTGCCGCCACGAGGTCCGTCGCACGGCCGCGTACAGCAAGGGCGGCAACAGCAGCGGGAGGATCAGATCCGGCGGCACGTCGACGTTCGGCACGAAGTCGAGCAGCGCGAGGACGATCCCGAGCAGGGTCATCAACACCGGCGCGGGCAACCCGAACCGATCCCCCACCGGGACACTCACCACGGCCCCGAGCAACAGCACGAACAGCAGGGCCAACTGATCCACGGTCAGCGCTCCGGTGACATCGGCATCCACAAGGCAGGCCTCAAGCCTGCCACGCCGCCCTTCTCACCAGCGCCTACGGGCCCCGGCTACAGAGCGCGCCGCATCGCCCGGTGCGGTATCCCGGCGTCGGGGAACTCCGGCCCGTAGGCCACGTATCCCAGCCGCTCGTAGAACCCCAGCGCATGCGTCTGCGCGTGCAGATCCACGGCTGTGAGGCCACGCGCGCGTGCCGCCTCCTCGATCGCCCGCACCAGGGCCGCCCCGACGCCGAGCCCACGCGCTGCCTGGTTCACCGCGAGCCGCCCCAGCGAGCCGACCGACGGATCGCCGTCGACCTTGGCCGCGGCCGCCTCGCCGTACAGCAGCCGCCCGGTCCCGAGCGGCAGCCCGTCCTCCCGGACCGCCAGCACATGCACGGCCTCGGCGTCGTAGGCGTCGTACTCGATCTCCTGCGGGACGCCCTGCTCGACGACGAACCTCCTTGCGCACCGCGAAGCACGCCTCGCGGTCGGCGGGGTCCTCGGCGACCCGCACGGCATACGACGGGACGCTCGACGGGGAGGTCATGCCCACGTCTCCTCGCGGACCTGGTCCAGCGCCTCCTGAAGATCGGCCGGGTAGTCGCTCTCGAACTCGACCCACGTCCCGTCCCCGGGGTGCTCGAAGCCGAGCCGCACGGCGTGCAGCCACTGGCGGGTCAGCCGGAGCCGCTTGGCGAGCGTCGGGTCGGCGCCGTACGTGAGGTCGCCGACGCAGGGGTGGCGGTGGGCGGCCATGTGGACGCGGATCTGGTGGGTGCGGCCCGTCTCCAGCTTCACGTCGAGCAGCGAGGCCGCGCGGAACGCCTCGATGAGGTCGTAGTGCGTGATGGACGGCTTGCCTTCGGCCGTGACCGCCCACTTGTAGTCGTGGTTGGGGTGGCGGCCGATCGGCGCGTCGATGGTGCCGCTGGTCGGGTCGGGGTGGCCCTGGACGAGCGTGTGGTAGCGCTTGTCGACCGTGCGCTCCTTGAACTGGCGCTTGAGCGACGTGTACGCGTATTCGGACTTGGCGACGGCCATCAGTCCCGAGGTGCCCACGTCGAGCCGGTGCACGATGCCCTGGCGCTCGGCGGCCCCGGACGTCGAGATCCGGTACCCGGCGGCGGCCAGCCCGCCGATGACCGTCGGTCCGGACCAGCCGGGGCTCGGGTGCGCCGCGACGCCGACCGGCTTGACGATCACGACCACGTCATCGTCGTCGTGCACGATCTCCATGCCCTCGACCGGCTCGGCGACGATCTGCACCGGCGCGGGCGCGCCCGGCATCTCGACCTCCAGCCAGGCCCCGCCGCGCACCCGCTCGGACTTGCCGACCACGGCGCCGTCGACCTGGACCTTGCCCGCCGCGGCGAGCTCCGCGGCCTTGGTACGGGAGAAGCCGAACATGCGGGAGATGGCGGCGTCGACGCGCTCGCCCTCCAGGCCGTCCGGCACGGGCAGGGTTCGGATCTCGGGAATCGTGCTCACCCGACGAGTATGCCGGACGGGTGAGACAGACCCGACCGCGCGCTCAGTCCTTGTGGACAGTGCCGTCCGGGTCGAGCCCCCGGAACGACAGCAGCACGATCAGGATGCCGCCGCACACGATCGCCGAGTCGGCGAGGTTGAACACCGCGAAGTGCTTGGGCGCGATGAAGTCCACGACCGCGCCCTCGAAAACGCCCGGCGAGCGGAAGATCCGGTCGGTGAGATTGCCGAGCGCGCCGCCGAGCAGCAGGCCGAGCGCGATGGCCCAGGGCAGGCTGTACAGCTTGCGGGCGAGCCGGGCGATCACCACGATCACGGCCGCCGCGATCACCGTGAAGATCACGGTGAAGGCCTCGCCGAAGCCGAAGGCCGCGCCCGCGTTGCGGATCGCCTCGAACTGCAGCCAGTCCCCGATGATCTCGATCGGCGGGTGGTGCTCCAGCGTGGCGACCACGACCATCTTGCTGACCAGGTCGAGGGCATACGCGAACGCGGCAACCCAGAACAGCACGGCGATCCGGCGCTTGCCCCGAGGCCGCTCGGCCGGAGCGCCCTGCGCGGCGTCACCGTCGGCCGACACCGTGGTCCCGGCGTCGCCGGCGGCATGCGCGCCCGCGTCGGACTGCTCCGGCTCGGCTCCCGCCGGCTCTGGGGTATCCGGCGTACCGATGATGCGCTCCGCCTCTGCCACGTGAGTCCCTCAACCTAGTACCTGACTGAGGACGAGAGTACGGCACGTCCCGCGGCACCCGGAGACCGGTCAGTACCGCCGTTCCTGCTTCTGTTTGCACTCCACGCACAGGGTCGCGCGCGGGAAGGCCTGCATACGTGCCTTGCCGATCGGGTTGCCGCAGTTCTCGCACAGTCCGTAGGTGCCCGCGTCGAGCCGCTCCAGGGCCCGCTCGGTCTGGGTGAGCATCTCCTGCGCGTTCGCGGCGAGCGCCAGCTCGTGCTCGCGCGTGATGTTCTTGGCACCGGTGTCGGCCTGGTCGTCGCCCGCGCCGTCCCCGGAGTCCCGCATCAGGCCGACCAGGGACTGCTCGGAGGACGTGATCTCGTCGCGGAGCCGCATCACCTCGGCCATCAGCTCGGCCCGTGCCTCCTCGACCTCCTCCGGGGTCCAGGGGTCCTCACCGGGGCGCACCGCGAGCTCGCCGGGCTCCACCGCCGCGGCGAGGCGTGCCTTGGGAACAGCGGTCTTCGCCGCCGTGGCCGTGCCAGGGGTCTTCTTCGCAACCACCGTCGTGGCTCCCGTCTGCTCCGCGGCCTGCGCCGCGCCCACCTTCTTGACCCTGCTGTCGGCGACCGCACCGGACCCGGCCGCCCCGTGCGCGCCCATGCTCTTTCCGGAGGCGCTCTTCCCGGCCGCGCTCTTCCTGGCCGCGCTCGGTTTGGCGACGCTCTTCTTGGCTGCGCTCGGTTTGGCGACGCCGGCGCCCTGTTCACTTGAGACCCTGTTGCCGGCCGTCTCCTTTCCGACCCGTGCTTTGCCGGCCACGGTCCCGGCCGTCTTCTTGGCAGCGCTCTCCTTGGCCTGCTCGGCCGCCTTGCCCTTGGCAGCGCTCCCAGCGCCCTTGGACGCAGCCGCCTTCTTGGCCGCGGCCTTCTCGACTCCGCCCTTCACAGCGCTGCCCTTCTGAGCACCGCTCTCCTCAGCGCCGCCTTTCTGAGCACCGCCTTTCTGAGCACCGCCCTTCCTGGCAGCGGTTTCCTTGGGAGCGCTCTTCGATACGGCAGCCTTCTTCTTCCCGGCCCCCTTGGGCGCCTCTGCCACCACCTCGGCAGCGACCGCTTTCTTCCCAGCCGCCTTCCCGGCAAGCTTCCCGGCCGCCTGCGCGCCTTCCTCCTTCTTCGCGGCCTTCCGCGCAGCCGTCCCGCCCCCGGCGGCCGCCTGGACCGTCTTCACCGGCTTCCCGCCCCGCGCCCCCTCAGTACCCCCCTGCGTGCCCTTCTTCGCGCCCGCATCCTTGGCCGCCCCGCCGGAAGCATCCGCACGCGCATGTGTGGACCTGCTCGACGCCGACTGCCGTACGGCGGTCTTCTTCGCCACCATGCCGCGGCCCCTTCACATATTGTGATCTTGCTCGCGAATCGTGCTGGGACGATAAATCGACTTGAGTCCCGCGGCAACGGGGCACACCGCCCGATTCGCCCGCCTCGCGCATGTCGCGCGGCAGACCTGCATGCGTTGTGCCCAGCTCCCCGCCGGGTATGCCGCCAAGCTGAACGTCCCAGAATCCGAACAGGCGTACCGCACCATTCGGGTCACCGCAGCCCGAAGCCGCGCCCCGCCCCACGCCCCGGAAATCCGGTCGGCCGCTGTCCGTGCGGCGCCGTACACTGGGCGGAGCGAAAAGCGTGGATGGGGACGAGTAGCGACGTACGCAGCCCATAGCGACCCGGGGACGGTGGAAGCCCGGGGGCGAGCGCGACGTGAAGATCACCCCGGAGCCGTCGGAAGAAAGCCGCAGCTGAACAGCAGCGGTCAGTAGAACCGGCATCGCGACCCCAATGAGGGGGCTCATCGGCGCACACCCCGCGCCGGAGGGCCAAGGAGGGTGGTACCGCGGGAGCGCGCCGAAACCGGCGTAGGGAATGACTCGGCTCTCGTCCCTCCGGACGGAAGGCAGCAAGTCCGCCGGAGGAAGCTCGCTGATGACAACGCCGACGTACCGCCAGGTGCCCGCCCAGGTCGACCTGCCCGCCCTCGAGCACGCGGTGCTCGACTTCTGGCGCGAGCAGAAGATCTTCGCCAAGAGCCTGGAGCAGTCCGAGGGCCGCCCCGAGTGGGTGTTCTACGAGGGCCCGCCCACCGCCAACGGCATGCCCGGCGCCCACCACATCGAGGCCCGCGTCTTCAAGGACGTCTTCCCCCGCTTCCGCACCATGCGCGGCTACCACGTGGCCCGCAAGGCCGGCTGGGACTGCCACGGCCTGCCGGTGGAGCTGGCGGTCGAGAAGGAGCTCGGCTTCTCCGGCAAGAAGGACATCGAGGCGTACGGCATCGCCGAGTTCAACGCCAAGTGCCGCGAGTCCGTGCTGCGCCACACCGACGCCTTCTCCGACCTGACGACGCGCATGGGCTACTGGGTCGACCTCGACGACGCCTACGTCACGATGGAGCCCGAGTACATCGAGTCCGTCTGGTGGTCGCTGAAGGAGATCTTCAACAAGGGCCTGCTGGTCCAGGACCACCGCGTCGCCCCCTGGTGCCCGCGCTGCGGCACCGGCCTGTCCGACCACGAGCTGGCGCAGGGCTACGAGACGGTCGTCGACCCCTCGGTGTACGTCCGCTTCCCGCTCACCTCCGGTCCGCTCGGCGGCGAGGCCGCGCTCCTGGTGTGGACGACCACGCCCTGGACGCTCGTCTCCAACACGGCCGTGGCCGCGCACCCCGAGGTCACCTACGTCGTCGCGAGCAACGGCGAGGAGAAGCTCGTCGTCGCCGAACCGCTCGTCGCCAAGGCCCTCGGCGAGGGCTGGGAGACCACGGGCCAGTCCTTCACCGGCGCCGAGATGGAGCGCTGGACATATCAGCGCCCCTTCGAGCTGGTCGAGTTCCCGGAGACCGAGGGCGGCACCCACTACGTGGTCAACGCCGAGTACGTCACCACCGAGGACGGTACGGGTCTGGTCCACCAGTCCCCCGCCTTCGGTGAGGACGACCTCAAGGTCTGCCGCGCGTACGGCCTGCCCGTGGTGAACCCGGTCCGCCCCGACGGCACCTTCGACGAGGACGTCCCGCTGGTCGGCGGCGTCTTCTTCAAGAAGGCGGACGAAAAGCTCACCGAGGACCTCCAGCAGCGCGGTCTGCTCTTCAAGCACATCCCGTACGAGCACAGCTACCCGCACTGCTGGCGCTGCCACACCGCGCTGCTGTACTACGCGCAGCCGTCCTGGTACATCCGCACCACCGCGATCAAGGACCGTCTCCTCCAGGAGAACGAGGACACCAACTGGTTCCCGGAGACGGTCAAGCACGGCCGCTACGGCGACTGGCTGAACAACAACATCGACTGGGCGCTGTCCCGCAACCGCTACTGGGGCACCCCGCTGCCGATCTGGCGCTGCGAGGACGACCACCTCACGGTCGTCGGCTCCCGCGCGGAGCTCACCGAGCTGACCGGCACCGACCAGTCGGGCCTCGACCCGCACCGCCCGTTCATCGATGACGTCACCTTCGCCTGCCCGCAGTGCGCCAAGACGGCCACGCGCGTACCGGAGGTCATCGACGCCTGGTACGACTCGGGTTCGATGCCGTTCGCGCAGTGGGGCTACCCGTACAAGAACAAGGAGCTGTTCGAGGCCCGCTACCCGGCGCAGTTCATCTGCGAGGCCATCGACCAGACCCGCGGCTGGTTCTACACGCTGATGGCGATCGGCACGCTGGTCTTCGACAAGTCGTCGTACGAGAACGTCGTCTGCCTCGGTCACATCCTTGCCGAGGACGGGCGCAAGATGTCCAAGCACCTGGGCAACATCCTGCAGCCGATCCCGCTGATGGATCAGCACGGCGCGGACGCGGTGCGCTGGTTCATGGCGGCCGGCGGCTCCCCGTGGGCGGCACGCCGTGTGGGCCACGGCACGATCCAGGAGGTGGTGCGCAAGACCCTCCTCACCTACTGGAACACGGTCGCCTTCCAGGCCCTGTACGCCCGTACGTCGAACTGGGCGCCGTCCGCGGCCGACCCGGCCCCGGCCGACCGCCCGGTCCTGGACCGCTGGCTGCTGTCCGAACTGCACGCGCTGGTCGACCAGATGACCCAGTCCCTGGACGCATACGACACCCAGCGCGCCGGCAAGCTGCTCTCGGCGTTCGTCGACGACCTGTCGAACTGGTACGTCCGCCGCTCGCGGCGCCGCTTCTGGCAGGGCGACAAGGCGGCGCTGCGCACGCTGCACGAGGTCGTCGAGACGGTCACGAAGCTGATGGCCCCGCTGACCCCGTTCATCACCGAGCGGGTGTGGCAGGACCTGATCGTCCCCGTGACCCCCGGCGCCCCGGAGTCGGTCCATCTCGCCTCCTGGCCGGAGGCGGACCTGACGGCGATCGACCCGGAGCTGTCGAAGCAGATGGTCCTGGTCCGCCGGCTGGTCGAGCTGGGCCGCGCCACGCGCGCGGAGTCGGGCGTGAAGACCCGCCAGCCGCTGTCCCGGGCGCTCATCGCCGCGGCGGGCTTCGCCGCCCTCGACCGTGAGCTGCACACGCAGATCACGGAGGAGCTGAATGTGAGCTCGCTCGCGTCCCTCTCCGAGGTCGGCGGCAGCCTGGTGGACACCACGGCCAAGGCCAACTTCCGCGCCCTGGGCAAGCGGTTCGGCAAGCGCGTCCAGGACGTGGCGAAGGCCGTCGCGAACGCCGACGCGGCGGCGCTGTCCCTGGCCCTGCGCGAGGGCACGGCGTCGGTGGAGGTCGACGGTGAGACGGTCACCCTCGCCCCGGACGAGGTGATCATCACGGAGACCCCGCGCGAGGGCTGGTCCGTGGCCTCGGACTCCGGCGCGACGGTCGCCCTCGACCTGGAGATCACGGAGGAGCTCCGCCGGGCGGGCCTCGCCCGTGACGCGATCCGCCTGATCCAGGAGGCCCGCAAGAACAGCGGCCTGGACGTGGCCGACCGGATCGCCCTGCGCTGGACGGCGACGGATCCCGCGACCATCGCGGCCCTGAGCGAGCACACCGAGCTCATCGCCGACGAGGTCCTGGCGACGGACTTCGCCCAGGGCGAGGCGGACGACAGCTACGGCTCCCCGTTCACGGACGAGGGCCTGACCCTGACGTTCCGCCTGCGCAAGCAGTAGCGAGCCTCAGCCGGACGACCGAAGGCCCGGGACCACCAAAGAATCTTGGTGGTCCCGGGCCTTCGGCGTTGCGTACGTCGGACACCGCACCCAACGCCGAACAAACACCGCAAACCTCGTGAACACGCGTAGCAAAAGGACGGGGCCCCGGATCAAAATCCGGGGCCCCGCCCTGAACGCTGCCGACGCCTATGGCGTACTACCAACCGTCAGTTGTCGTCCTCGTCGATGAGGAACCCGCGCATCGGCGACGGGGCCTGGCCCATGGGGCCGGGGCCCTGCGGCCGGACCGGTGCCATCGGCTGGGTCATCGCCGGCGACATCTGCTGCTGACCGCCGTAGGACGGAGCAGCCGGAGACGGGGCGCCGCCCATCGTCTGGTTGCCGCCGTACGACGGGGCACTCGCGCCGGCCGGTGCCATGGAAGGCGCCGGGGACGGCGGGAGGGACGCGGTGGCCGGGGTGCGCGGCGGGGCGAGCGAGTCGTCCGACTGGGTCTCCAGCTGGCGCAGCTGGGACTCCAGGTAGGACTTCAGCCGCGTGCGGTACTCGCGCTCGAAGCCACGCAGGTCCTCGACCTTGCGCTCCAGCGTTGCGCGGGCGGACTCCAGGGAGCCCATCGCGACGCGGTGCTTCTCCTGCGCGTCCCGCTCCAGGGCGTCGGCCTTGGCACGGGCGTCACGCTCAAGACCCTCGGCACGCGAACGCGCCTCGCCGACGATCTTGTTGGCCTCGGAACGGGCCTCGGCGATCGCCTGGTCGGCGGTCTGCTGGGCGAGCGACAGAACGCGCGCGGCGCTGTCGCCACCGGGGCCGCCCTGACCGGGACCACCCATGGGGCCGCCCATCGGACCACCCATCGGGCCGCCCATCTGCTGCATGGGGGGCTGGCCCATCGGCCCCGGACCCTGGCCCATCGGACCGGGACCCTGCGGGCCACCCTGACCGCCGGGACCGGCGGGCAGCTGCGGGGCACCGCTCGGCAGCTGGGGCGGACCACCCATGGGGCCACCCATCTGCTGCTGCGGCGGGCCCGATATCCCAGCGGGGACAGGAGACCCGGGACCGCGCATGCCCTGCGGCATACCGCCCTGCTGGGGCATGCCACCCTGCTGCTGGTCCTGCGGACCGCCGGGCCCCTCCGGAGGCTTGCGCATGTTCTGCTGGTTCTGGGCAGCAGCACGCGTGGCCGCGGCCAGCTTGGCGCGCAGGTCCTCGTTCTCGCGGAGCAGGCGCGTCAGTTCGGCTTCGACCTCATCGAGGAAGGCATCGACCTCGTCCTCGTCATAGCCTTCTCGGAGGCGGACGGTCGTGAACTGCTTGTTCCGCACGTCCTCGGGGGTCAACGGCATCTCTTCACCTCAACGTAGTCGTCGGCAGTCGGCAAGACCGTATCTGTCACATCGTTCACATCGCGCTCCGTACAACGGTGATCAGGATGTAGACGATGATCATCAGTACGAAGAAGGACAGGTCGAGCGCCACGCCCCCGAGACGCAGCGGCGGGATGAACCGCCGCAGAAGCTTCAGCGGTGGATCAGTGACAGTGTAGGTGGCCTCCAGAACGACCACCATCGCCTTGCCGGGTTGCCATGAGCGGGCGAACTGGAAGACGTAGTCCATGACCAACCGGAAGATGAGCACGATGAGGAACACCATCAGCGCGATGTAAAGAACCTGCAAGACCACGCTCATGACTGGTGTTTCCCTCTCCCCTGTTCCCTGTTCCGTGCTGTTCTTCCGGTGGTGCGTCTCAGCTCTGGTTGAAGAACCCGCCCTCTGCGATGCGGGCCTTGTCCTCCGCCGTGACATCGACGTTAGCAGGAGACAACAGGAACACCTTCTGGGTCACCCGCTCGATGCTGCCGTGAAGACCAAACACCAAACCTGCCGCAAAGTCGACAAGTCGCTTCGCGTCTGTGTCATCCATCTCAGTCAGATTCATGATCACCGGGGTGCCCTCACGGAAGTGTTCCCCGATGGTACGGGCCTCGTTGTAGGTCCGCGGGTGAAGTGTGGTGATCCGGTACGGCTCTCGTTCCGACACGACCTTGGGCATGATCACCGGTGCGTTCTTCTCCAGGCTTGCGCGTTCTTGTGTGATGGACGCCACGGGCGCGATGCGCGCCGGGCGGCCGGATTCCGCGGGTAGCGAAGCCGCACGAGCCAGCGGTTCGCGCGGCGCGGGCGGCTGAGCGATTCGCACCTCTTCGTCCCTTTGGGACTGATGTGCGCCGTGTGACTGATGTGACGGCTCGTGCCGTCGGTGGTCCCGCTCGGGCTCCGGGTCCAGTTCGGGCTCGAAGTCGTCATCGGGGTCGAACCCCCGGCCGTCGTACCCATCGTCCTCCACGAGGCCGAGGTAGACCGCCATCTTGCGCATCGCGCCGGCCATGCTCTGAGTCCTCCGCTCTGTGGTGGATCGGCGACTGCCAAGTGCCTGTGATCCACACGGTCGTTACGCCCGCCTTTCGGCGACATTGACCATATTTTCTGCTGTGGTCCGACTTCTTGGCGACGTTACCCGAGCCTGGGGCGGACTCCGAGTACCGCAGTGCCGACGCGCACATGTGTCGCACCCGCCGCCACCGCCTCTTCGAGATCCGCACTCATCCCTGCCGACACCATGTTCGCAGCCGGATGAGCTCGGCGCAGGTCGGTCGACAAATCCATCAACCGCTCGAACGCCGCCTGTTGGCGCCCCGCGTACTCCCCGGCGAGCGGGGCGACGGTCATCAGCCCGTCGAGCCGCAGCCCCGGAGCCGACGCGACGACGTCGGCCAACTCTTCGATGCCGCCGGGCGCCACACCACCCCGTTCGCCCCGCTCGCTCGTTCCCGCGTCCAGGGCCACCTGGATGAGGCAGCCCACCTCACGCTCCTGCCGTACGGCCTCCTTCGACAGGGCCGTCACCAGCCTGGACCGATCGACGGACTGTACGAGGTCCGCGTAACCGACCACGGATCGCACCTTGTTGGTCTGCAGCTGGCCGACGAAGTGCCAGGCGAGGGGCAGATCCGAGCAGGCGGCGGCCTTCGGCGCCGCGTCCTGGTCGCGGTTCTCGGCGACATGGCGCACACCGAGCTCCGACAGGATCCGCACATCGCTCGCCGGGTAGGTCTTGGTGACCACGATGAGGGTCACCTCCTCGCGCTTGCGCCCTGCGGCGACGCACGCGGCGGCGATGCGTTCCTCCACCTTCGCCAGGTTTGTGGCGAGTTCGCCCTTGCGGTCCGTCATGCTCTCTCAGTCCAACCAGACATATCCCGCGAGTCGCCCCGTGCTGCGCTCGCGGCGGTAAGAGAAGTGGTCGCTCGACTCCAGGGTGCAGACCGGGGACTGTGCCCGGTCGTGCACCCCGAGGCGCGCGAGTTGGGCGTGCACGCCGGCGGCCACGTCCACCGCGGGCGTGCCCCAACTCGTCTCGGCGTACGCCGTCGGCTCCACCGCGGCCACCTCGGCGCGCATCGCCTCCGGCACCTCGTAGCACCGGCCGCAGACGGCCGGGCCGGTGCGGGCGACGATCCGGGCCGGGTCGGCGCCGAGTTCGGTCATCGCGCGTAGCGCGGCCGGGACCACCCCGGCGATCATGCCCGGCCGTCCCGCGTGGGCCGCCGCGGCGATCCCGGCGACCGGGTCGGCGAGCAGAACCGGCACGCAGTCGGCCGTGAGAACGGCGAGGGCGAGACCCCGCCGCGCCGTGACGATCGCGTCGACGTCGGGCACCGGACGTTCCCGCCACGGTCCGTCGACCACGACGACGTCGTTGCCGTGCACCTGGTTCATCCAGACGACGTCGCCCGGAGCGAGCCCGAGCGACTTGGCGGCCAGCTCGCGGTTGGTCCGTGCCGTCTCGGGGTCGTCGCCGACCGCACCGCCGAGGTTGAGCTCCTCATACGGAGCGGCGCTCACCCCGCCCCACCTGTCGGTGAAAGCGAAGTGCGCGCCGCTCACGGTGTCGCGCTGTCCTATCACGTCTGAAGGATCACTTAAGGAAGTCCGGGACGTCCAGCTCTTCCGCCGCGCTGTCGGCGTAGGTCCGCGACGGCGGGACCGGCGGGGCGACCGGGATGTCGGCCACCGGCTCCGGCGCGGGCTCCGGCTCCTCCTTCGGCGTGACACTGCCGAGCGAGCCGAAGGACGGGCGGCTCTCGGGCTGCCGTACCGGAGTGGGCTCCTCGCGGCGGGCCGAGGACGAGGTCGAGCCGAGGACGTTGTCCCGGCGGGCCGGCGGCTGGCCGCCGTCGAAGCCGGCCGCGATCACGGTGACCCGGACCTCGTCGCCGAGGGCGTCGTCGATGACCGCGCCGAAGATGATGTTGGCCTCGGGGTGGGCGGCCTCGCTGACCAGCTGGGCGGCCTCGTTGATCTCGAACAGACCGAGGTCGGAGCCACCGGAGATGGAGAGCAGCACGCCCCGGGCCCCGTCGATGGAGGCTTCCAGCAGCGGCGAGGAGATCGCCATCTCGGCCGCGGCCACCGCACGGTCGTCGCCGCGGGCCGAGCCGATGCCCATGAGCGCCGAACCGGCCTCGGACATGACCGACTTGACGTCGGCGAAGTCGAGGTTGATGAGACCAGGGGTGGTGATGAGGTCGGTGATGCCCTGGACACCGGAGAGCAGGACCTGGTCGGCCGACTTGAAGGCGTCGAGTACCGAGACCTGGCGGTCCGAGATGGACAGCAGCCGGTCGTTCGGGATGACGATGAGGGTGTCGACCTCTTCGCGGAGCTCGGCGATGCCGTCCTCGGCCTGGTTGGCGCGGCGCCGTCCCTCGAAGGTGAACGGGCGGGTGACCACACCGATGGTGAGGGCGCCCAGGGAGCGGGCGATGTTGGCCACGACGGGCGCGCCGCCGGTGCCGGTGCCGCCGCCTTCACCGGCCGTCACGAAGACCATGTCGGCCCCCTTGAGGACCTCCTCGATCTCCTCGCGGTGGTCCTCGGCGGCCTTGCGGCCGACGGCCGGGTTGGCTCCGGCGCCGAGTCCGCGGGTGAGTTCACGGCCGACGTCGAGCTTGACGTCGGCGTCGCTCATCAACAGAGCTTGCGCGTCCGTGTTGATGGCGATGAACTCGACGCCCTTGAGACCGACCTCGATCATCCGGTTGATGGCATTGACACCACCGCCGCCGACACCGATGACTTTGATGACTGCGAGGTAGTTCTGCGGTGCTGCCACGTCGAAGGCCTCTCGCCTCGAGTTACGGGTCGTCGGATCGCGGGGAGCGATGTGCTTCGCGAACCGGCGACTGATGCCGAATGGGACGGTCCGTAGCGCCGACCCGAACCCTAACCCTGAAGTTTAGGGTTACCAGTGTGTCTGTTCCTTGAAGTCTTCTGAACAGGACACTAAGTCGACAAGTGGCGCACGTTCAACGAACACGCCGAACCTCCCGTTTTTCTTTTCACCCTATGTGATCAGCCATGTCGCTGCCCAACCAGGGTGCTGGCCTGCGCGAATGTGCGTCAACTCCCCGCTGACGCAGGGGCGGTGGGAACGCTGACGTCGAAGTGCCGCGCATCCGGCGAGGCTTTCATGAGAGCGTTGAGTGCGCGAGCTTTCGCGGCCCCCTTCTCACCGCTTCCCCAGTCGACGGTCGTGCCGCCGCTCAACACCAGCGAGATGTCGTCGTAGGAACGGACCTTGACGACCTGGGTGCCGCGCGCCACGGCTGCCGGAAGTGCGTCGGCGACCCGCACGGCCTCCCGCACCAGACGGGCCTCGCCGAAACGGCGCAGGCTCGCGGCGGCGGAGCTCGACCGGGACACCGTCAATTCCAATGTGGGAACGTCTTTCGGAGCCTCAGAAACTGTGGCGAAACGGACACCTTCATCGTCCACTTCGATGAACTTTCCGCCGTTTTGAACGACCAGAACCGGAGTACGCTCCATCACTTTCAGGCCGATTCCATGGGGCCAGGAGCGGACGACGTCGACCTCGTCAATTCGGGGCAATTTCCGGCGCAGTCGCGCCTCAATCGCATCGGTGTCGACGGAAATCAACGGCGCCCCGACGGGGACGTCGGCCGCCTCCAGGACCTGCTCGGACGTAAGAACCCGCGTCCCGGCCACCGATACGCGCTCCACGCGCAGCCACTGGGAGCCGTACAGCACCCATACGGAGCCTGCGCCGAGGAGTGCAAGGACGACAACAAGAATGATCATCGTACGAAGGCGCGGCAGTCCCAACCTCCGCCGGGCGAGGGGCGGGTCGGACGACTCCTGCTGGCGTTCACCGCGCTCGGCGGTCGTCGGTCCGGCCACGCTCCCTGCCCTCCGTCATACGGTTCCTAACGGCGGTGCGAGGCGATCGCCTCGTACACCATGCCGACGAGCAGGTCGTCGGCGTCCCGGCGGCCGAACTCGCTTGCGGCGCGGGACATCTCGTACAGCCGATGCGGGTCGGCGAGCACGGGCAGTACGTTCTGCTGCACCCACTCGGGCGTCAGTTCCGCGTCGTCGACCAGCAGTCCGCCGCCGGCCTTGACCACCGGCTGGGCGTTCAGCCGCTGTTCGCCGTTGCCGATGGGCAGCGGGACATAGGCGGCCGGGAGTCCGACGGCGGAGAGTTCGGCGACGGTCATCGCACCCGCGCGGCAGAGCATCATGTCGGCCGCGGCGTACGCGAGGTCCATCCGGTCCACGTACGGTACCGGGATGTACGGGGGCATTCCCGGCATCTGGTGTACTTGCGGCAGTTCGTTCTTCGGGCCGACCGCGTGCAGGATCTGGATCCCGGCCTGCTGGAGATAGGGCGCGACCTGCTGGACGACCTCGTTGAGACGGCGGGCGCCCTGCGAGCCGCCGGAGACCAGCAGCGTGGGCAGGTTCGGGTCGAGCCCGAACATCGCGCGGGCCTCGGGGCGGGCGGCGGCCCGGTCGAGGGTGGCGATGGTGCGGCGCAGCGGGATGCCGATGTAACGCGCGCCTCGCAGCTTGCTGTCCGGCGTGGAGACCGCGACCTGGCTGGCGTACCGCGAACCGATCTTGTTGGCCAGGCCCGGCCGGGCGTTGGCCTCGTGGATGATGATCGGCACGCCGAGGCGCTTGGCGGCCAGGTAGCCGGGCAGGGCGACATAGCCGCCGAAGCCGACGACGGCGTCCGCCTTGGTGCGCTCCAGGATCTGCTCGGTCGCCTTGATCGTGCCGCGCAGCCGGCCCGGGACGGTGATCAGCTCGGGGGTGGGCTTGCGCGGCAGCGGGACCGCCGGGATCAGCGCGAGCTCATAACCCCGCTGTGGAACGAGCTTGGTCTCCAGGCCACGCTCCGTGCCCAGGGCCGTGATCCCCACGGTCGGATCCTGCCTGCGCAGGGCGTCCGCGAGGGCGAGCGCGGGCTCGATGTGGCCGGCGGTCCCCCCACCGGCGAGTACGACATGCACCGAAATTCACCGCTCTCCGGACGAGCGCGCCGCAGCGGCACGCCGTCGCATCGTGTTCCATCTCCGAGGCCCCCGGTCTCGCACGGCGCCTCCCGCACGCTTTCTACCAAAGCGGGGTTGCCGCACGGAAAGCGCTGCCCGCGCAGCGGGCTCATCGCGTGCGAAGGCGATCAGCAGCCCGATGGCGAACATGGTCGGCAGCAGGGCTGACCCTCCGTACGAGAACAGCGGGAGGGGGACTCCGGCGATCGGCAGCAGACCGAGCACCGCACCGATGTTGATCACCGCTTGCGCGGTGATCCAGGTGGTCACGCCTCCCGCGGCATATCTCACGAAGGGGTCCTCCGTGCGTCCGGCCACGCGGATACCCGCATAGCCTAGAGCCGCGAAGAGGGCGAGCACCGACAGCGTCCCTGACAGGCCCAGTTCCTCACCGGTGACGGCGAAGATGAAGTCGGTGTGGGCTTCGGGTAGTTGACCCCATTTCTCCACACTCGCACCCAGCCCGGAGCCGAAGATTCCGCCGGACGCGAGCGCGTAGATGCCGTGCACGGCCTGCCAGCAGTCGACGGCGCCGCCGCGCGGCTCGGTCGCGCCCAGGCACTGCAGGCGGGCCATTCGGTTCTGGCTGGTCTTGATCAGGACGAGACCGATCAGACCGGCGACCGACAGCACGCCCACGAACAGCCGGGTCGGTGCCCCCGCCAGCCACAGCAGGCCGAACAGGATCGCCGACAGGATGATCGCCGTACCCATGTCGCCGCCGAGCATGATCAGCCCGAGCAGCATGAAGGCGACCGGCACGAGCGGCACCAGCATGTGCTTCCACTGGGTCAGCAGCTTCTTGTCCTGCTTGCGGGCGATCAGGTCGGCGCCCCACAGCACCAGCGCCAGCTTGCCGAACTCGCTGGGCTGGATCTGGAAGGAGCCGCCGAGGGCGATCCAGTTCTGGTTGCCGTTGACCGCGACTCCTATCCCGGGCACCTGCACCAGCGCCATCAGGAAGACGGCGCCCGCGAGGATCGGGTAGGCCAGCGCCCGGTGCAGCTTCACCGGCATGCGCGAGGCCACGAACAGCAGCACACTGCCGATCACGGCGGCCAGGAGTTGCTTGCGGAAGAAGTACGACCCCGGCTTGGACAGCTGCAGCGCGGTGATCTGGGAGGCCGAGTAGACCATCACCAGACCGAGCACGGTGATCAGCAGGCTGCCGCCGAGGATGAGGTAGTACGCGGTCAGCGGCCGGTCCCACGCCCGGTGCAGACGCGAGTGGAGCCGCTGTACGGCGTTCTCGCGCGCCGGCCCCGCAGTGACGGGCCGGCGAACGGCTCGCTGTACGGGCGGCCGTCCCGTACGGCTACCGGGCATCGGCGCTCACCGCCTCGCCGTGGGCGTGCGAACCGTCCGGCCACATCCGAGTCACGCGTCCCTCCAAGGGTCCCGAAGCACCCGCAGTGGCCGAGACCCGCGTCAGGCGCCCGCGCCGAGTTCGCGAACCGCCTCCGCGAACGCGTCACCGCGCTGGTTGTAGTTGGCGAACATGTCCATCGAGGCACAAGCCGGTGCCAAGAGCACCGTGTCTCCGGCAACAGCGAGTCGCCGGGCCTCCTGGACTGCCGCGAGCATCGCCCCAGTGTCGGTCCGGTCGAGGTCGACGACGGGTACTTCCGGCGCGTGTCGCGCCAGGGCTTCACGGATCAGGCCACGATCGGCGCCGATCAGGACGACCGCGCGCAGCCGCTCGGCCGACTTGGCGACCAGCTCCTCGAAGACGGCACCCTTGGCGAGCCCGCCCGCGATCCACACGATGGACTCGTACGCCGCCAACGACGCTTCCGCCGCGTGCGTGTTGGTGGCCTTGGAGTCGTCGACGTACGCGACCCCGTCCACGTCCGCCACATGCGCGATGCGATGGGCGTCCGGCGTGAAGGCGCGCAGCCCGTCCCGTACGGCGACGGGGGGCACCCCGAAGGCGCGGGCGAGGGCCGCCGCCGCAAGGGCGTTGGCGATGTTGTGCGGGGCCGGCGGGTTGACGTCGGAGACCTCGGCGAGCTCCTGGGCGTTCTTCTGCCGGTTCTCGACGAAGGCGCGGTCGACGAGGATGCCTTCGACAACACCGAGTTGGGACGGGCCCGGGGTGCCCAGCGTGAAGCCGATGGCCCGGCAGCCCTCCTCGACGTCCGCCTCGCGCACCAGGTCCTCGGTGGCCTTGTCGGCGACGTTGTAGACACAGGCGACGCGATTGCCCTCGTAGATACGGCCCTTGTCGCGCGCGTACGCCTCCATGGAGCCGTGCCAGTCGAGGTGGTCGGGCGCGAGGTTCAGCACGGCGGCCGAGTGGGCGCGCAAGCTGGGCGCCCAGTGCAGCTGGTAGCTGGACAACTCGACGGCGAGGACGTCGTACTGCTCCTCGCCGAGCACCGCGTCGAGCAGCGAGACGCCGATGTTGCCGACGGCGGCGGTGCGCAGGCCCGCCGCCTTGAGGATCTCGGCGAGCATCTGGACGGTCGTGGTCTTGCCGTTGGTGCCGGTGACGGCGAGCCAGGGCGCGGCGTCGGGGCCGCGCAGCCGCCAGGCGAGCTCGACGTCGCCCCAGATCTCGACGCCCGCTTCCCGAGCCGCCGCGAACAGTGGCTTGTCCGGCTTCCAGCCGGGCGCGGTGACGATCAGTTCGGTGCCTTCGGACAGGGTCGCCCCGTCGCCGAGGCGGACGGTGATGCCGAGCGCCTCCAGTTCGGCGGCCTGGGCACGCGCGCGTGCGTCGTCGCCGTCGTTGACGACGGTGACGTTCGCGCCGAGGCCGTGCAGCACCTTGGCCGCCGGGATCCCGGAGACGCCGAGTCCGGCGACGGTGACGTTCTTCCCCTGCCAGTCGGTCACTTGTCCGCTGCCCATCCCGCGTAGAAGAGGCCCAGTCCGACGATCACACAGATGCCCTGAATGATCCAGAAGCGGACCACGACGAGCACTTCCGACCAGCCCTTGAGTTCGAAGTGGTGCTGGAGTGGCGCCATGCGGAAGACGCGCTTGCCGGTGAGCCGGAAGGAGCCGACCTGGATGACCACCGACATGGTGATCAGCACGAACAGGCCGCCGAGGATGGCGAGCAGCAGCTCGGTGCGCGAGCAGATGGCGAGACCCGCGAGCGCGCCGCCGAGGGCCAGCGAACCGGTGTCACCCATGAAGATCTTGGCGGGCGAGGTGTTCCACCACAGGAAGCCGAGGCAGGCGCCCATCAGCGCCGAGGAGACGACGGCGAGGTCGAGTGGATCTCGTACCTCGTAACAGGCGCCCGGGTTGGTCAGCGTCTGCGCGTTGGCGCAGGACTCCTGGAACTGCCACACGCCGATGAAGGTGTAGGCGCCGAAGACCAGCACGGAGGCACCGGTGGCGAGGCCGTCCAGACCGTCGGTCAGGTTCACGCCGTTCGACATGGCGAGGATCATGAACAGTGCCCAGACGACGAACAGCACCGGGCCGATGGACCAGCCGAAGTCCTGCACGAAGGAGAGCTTGGTGGAGGCCGGGGTGTTGCCGCGGTTGTCCGCGAACTGCAGCGAGAGCACCGCGAAGGCGATACCGCCGAACAGCTGGCCGGCCATCTTGGCTTTGGCCCGCAGACCCAGCGAGCGGCGCTTGACGATCTTGATGTAGTCGTCCAGGAAGCCGACCAGACCCATGCCGGCCATCAGCCCGATCACCAGGACGCCGGAGAACGTCGGCGGCTTGCCGGTGATCAGCTTGGACAGGAAGTACGCGGCGATCGTCGCCAGGATGAAGGCGATACCGCCCATCGTCGGGGTACCGCGCTTGGCATGGTGCTCGCGCGGGCCGTCGTCACGGATGTACTGGCCGTAGCCCTTGCGGGCCAGCAGCTTGATCAGCAGCGGGGTGCCGACCAGGGTCAGGAAGAGGCCAATGACTCCTGAGAACAGGATCTGATTCATCATCGGGCGGCAACCTCACCCTCGGTACCGCCCGCGAGCAGCGCCTCGGCGACGCCCTCCAGACCGACCGAACGGGACGCCTTCACGAGCACGACGTCCCCCGGGCGCAACTCGCTGCGCAACAGGTCGACCGCCGCCTGTGCGTCGGACACGTGCACCGACTCCTCACCCCACGAACCCTCGTTATATGCGCCCAGTTGCAGCCAGGACGCTTCCCTGCCCCCGACCGCGACGAGCTTGCTGACGTTGAGCCGGACGGCGAGCCGTCCGACCGCGTCGTGCTCGGCGAGCGCCTCGTCCCCGAGCTCGGCCATCTTGCCGAGCACCGCCCACGTACGACGTCCCTTGCCCATGGCCGCCAGCGCCCTGAGGGCGGCCCGCATGGACTCGGGGTTCGCGTTGTAGGCGTCGTTGACGACGGTCACGCCGTCCGGGCGCTCGGTGACCTCCATACGCCAGCGGGAGAGGGAGCCCGCCTCGGAGAGCGCGGTGGCGATCTCACTTGCGGACATGCCCAGCTCATGGGCGACGGCGGCCGCGGCGAGCGCGTTCGACACGTGGTGCTCACCGTACAGGCGCATGGTCACATCGCTGCACCCGGAGGGTGTGTGAAGCATGAAGGAAGGCTGTCCGCTGTCCGTGAGTCGCACGTTCTCGGCGCGTACGTCCGCTTCGCCGGACTCTCCGAAAAGGATCACCTTCGCCTTCGTACGGGACGCCATGGCCCGTACGAGGGGATCGTCGGCGTTGAGGATCGCCGCGCCGTCCTCCGGCAGGCTCTCCACCAACTCGCCCTTGGCCTGCGCGATCTGCTCACGGCCGCCGAACTCGCCGATGTGGGCGGTGCCGACGTTGAGCACGAGGCCGATCTTCGGGGGCGTCAGATCGGCGAGGTAGCGGATGTGGCCGATACCCCGGGCGCCCATCTCCAGGACGAGGAACCTCGTCTCGTCGGTGGCGCTGAGGGCGGTGAGCGGCAGCCCGATCTCGTTGTTGAGCGAGCCCGGCGTCCACACGGTCGGCGCCTTGCGCTGGAGCACCTGGGCGATCAGGTCCTTGGTGCTGGTCTTGCCCGCCGAGCCGGTCAGGGCCACGAGGGTCGCGCCGAGCCGCTGGACGACATGCCGGGCGAGGGCACCGAGGGCCTTCTGGACGTCCGCCACGACGATCGTGGGCACACCCACGGGGCGCGAACCCAGGACGGCGACCGCGCCGGCCGCCACGACGGCCTGAGCGAAGTCGTGGCCGTCCACGCGCTCACCGACGAAGGCGACGAAGAGGCTGCCGGGTCCCACCTCACGGGAGTCCCGGACGACGGATCCGGTGACCTGGACCGACGGATCCGGTATGTCGTGCGTCTGCCCGCCGACGACTTCTGCGATCTCGGCGAGAGAGAGGGCGATCACAAGTTCATCCCTGGGTCTTCTGGATAGCTTCGCGAAGTACCTGGCGGTCGTCGAAGGGACGGACCACTCCGGCGATGTCCTGGCCCTGCTCATGGCCCTTGCCCGCGACCAGCACGGTGTCGCCGGGTTCGGCGCGGGCGACTGCCGCGGCGATCGCGGCGGCCCGGTCCTCGAAGACCTGGACCTCGCCACGCTCGTGCACCGGCACGGACGCCGCGCCCTGGAGCATGGTTGCGAGGATCGCGAGGGGGTCCTCGGAGCGGGGGTTGTCGGAGGTCAGTACGGCGGTGTCGGCGAGCCGGGCCGCGGCGGCGCCCATCGGCTCCCGCTTGGTCTTGTCGCGGTCCCCACCGCAGCCGAGCACCACATGCACCCTGCCCTCGGTGACCTTGCGCAGGGCGCGCAGGACGGATTCGACGGCGTCGGTCTTGTGCGCGTAGTCCACGACCGCGAGATACGGCTGCCCGGCGTCCACGCGCTCCAGACGGCCCGGCACGCCGGGTACGGCCGCGATGCCGTCGGCGGCGGTCTGCGGATCGAGGCCGGCCACGGCCAGGGCGACGACGGCGGCGAGGGTGTTCGCCACGTTGAAGGGGCCCGGCAGCGGGGACCTGGCGCCGATCCGCTCGCCCTTGGGGCCGATCACGGTGAACGTCGAGTCCAGTTGGCCGACCTCGACGTCCTCGGCGCGCCAGTCGGCGTCGGGGTGGCCCTCGGCGGAGAAGGTGACGACCGGGACGGTGGCCTCCTCGGCGAGCCTGCGGCCGTACTCGTCGTCGAGGTTGACGACGCCCAGTCTGCTGCGTTTCGGCGTGAACAGCTGCGCCTTGGCCCGGAAGTAGTCCTCCATGTCGGAGTGGAACTCCATGTGTTCCGGGCTGAGGTTGGTGAACACGGCGATGTCGAAGACACAGCCGTCGACCCTGCCGAGGACCAGCGCGTGGCTGGAGACCTCCATGGCGACCGCGTCGACGCCGCGTTCGCGCATGACGGCGAACAGGGCCTGGAGGTCCGTCGCTTCGGGCGTGGTGCGCTCGGACTTGATGCGCTCGTCGCCGATGCGCATCTCGACCGTGCCGATCAGGCCGGTCGACCGGGACGTCTTCAGGCCGCCCTCGACGAGGTAGGCCGTGGTGGTCTTGCCGGAGGTGCCGGTGATGCCGATCTGGAGCAGATCGCGACCGGGTCGGCCGTAGATCGTGGCCGCCAGTTCGCCCATCCGCCCGCGCGGGTCGTCGACGACCAGGACCGGCAGGCCGGTCTCCGCGGCGCGCTCGGCGCCGGTCGGGTCGGTGAGCACGGCGACCGCGCCGAGGCCGGCGGCCTGCGTGACGAAGTCGGCGCCGTGCAGACGGGCACCCGGGAGGGCGGCGTACAGGTCGCCGGGGCGGACGGCGCGCGAGTCATGGGTGATGCCCGTGACCTCGGCGGAGCCGTCGGCGCCCGCGGGCGCGGGGGCACCCAGCTGGTCGGCGAGCTCCGCGAGGGGTGTGGCGGAGACCTGGGCCGGCCTGGGCGGTCCCGGATATGTCACGGGCTGCCCCTTCTGGGTGGTTTGGGACTGATCAGCGTGTGGCACGGCGGTGAGCGTACCGGGCGCACCCGCGTCAGAGCGAAGTGAGGGGCGGGGCTCGCCCTGGTTCCCGGAGTCGGGGGTGATCGTTGTCACGAGGTGGTTCCTGGCTGCTCGGTGCTGATCAGGGTGGTCAGGGTTTGTAGGCGACCGGGAGCTTGGCGGCCTTGGCCCCGGTCGGGGGGACCTGGAGGGTCTTCAGCGCGAACTCCATCACCTGCTTGTAGATCGGGCCGCAGATCTGGCCACCGAAGTAGTTGCCCTGCGTGGCGTTCTGGATGGCGCAGTAGACCGTGATCCGGGGTTTGTCGGCGGGCGCGAAGCCGGCGAACGACGACGTGTAGCCGCGGTACTTTCCGGTGGCCGGATCCACGCGGTTCGCCGTACCCGTCTTTCCCGCGACCCGGTAGCCGGGGATGCGCGCCTTGGTGCCGGTGCCCTCCCGGTCGTCCACGACCGACTCCAGCATCTGGGCGAGGGTTCTCGCCGTCCTGGCGCTGATCACCCGCGTCTTCTTGGGCTTCGCCGCTTCGGTGAACTGCCCGTCGGGCCCCTCGGTGCCGCGCACGAGCGTGGGTTCGACGCGTACGCCGCCGTTGGCGATCGTCGAGTAGATCGAGGCCGCCTGCATCGCGTTGAGGGACAAGCCCTGGCCGAAAGGAATCGTGTACTGCTGCGACGTCGACCACTTGTCCGGGGCGGCCAGGATGCCGCGGGTCTCGCCCGGGAAGCCGAGGCCGGTGTAGCTGCCGAGGCCGAACTTGCGCAGATAGTCGTAGAGGACCTTGTTGGACTGCCGCTGGGTCTTGCCGAGCTGGCCGGTGGCGAGGATGGTCCCGATGTTGCTGGACTTGGCGAGCACGCCGTTGAGCGTGAGGTACCAGGTGTCGTGGTCGATGTCGTCCTTGAAGAGCCGGTCGCCGCGGTGCAGCCGGTTGGGCACGATGACATGCGTGCCGGGGGTGGCCACGCCCTCCTCCAGTACTGCGGCCATCGACATGACCTTCGCGGTGGAGCCGGGCTCGTAGGCGTCCTGGAGGGCGGCGTTGCCCATGTTGGCGCTGCTGGCCTCGGAGAGGTCGTTCGGGTCGAAGCCGGGCGAGTTGGCCATGGCGAGGATCTCGCCGGTGCGGGTGTCCTGGACGATCACATAGCCGCGGTCCGCCCGGGACTCGGCCACCTGCTCGGTGATCGCGTTCTGCGCGGCCCACTGGATGTCGCGGTCGATGGTGAGTTCTACGTCGCTGCCGGGCACGGCGGGTGTCTCGGTGGAGCCCACGGTGGGGACCTGACGGCCGCCGGACTGGGCGTAGCGGATCTCGCCGTCCTTGCCGGACAGTTCCTTGTTCAGCTGCTGCTCGATCCCGCCGCCGCCCTTGCCGTCGGCGTTGACCCAGCCCAGTATCCCGGCGGCGAGCTCGCCGTTCGGGTACACGCGCTTGCTGCTGGCGACCGACAGGACGCCTCCGAGGACGTTGACCGTGTCCTTGTCCTTCTCGGCCTTGGTGGCCAGCGCGTTCTTCAGGTCCTTGATCTGCTTCCAGACCTGCGGGGTCTGGCGGCTGGCCAGCAGGGTGTAGCGCAGGTTCTTGTTGGCGGGCCGGAGCTTGTTGACGATCGTCTCCTGCTCCTGGCCGAGGATCGGCGCGAGGAGGGCGGCCGCCTGCTCGGGGCCGTCGTCGATCTTCAGCTGCTCACGGGAGAAGAGCGTGGGGTCGGCGGTGATGTCGTACGCGTCCACGCTGGCCGCCAGCTCCACCCCGTTGCGGTCGGTGATGCCGCCGCGCTCGGCGGCCAGGGTGTATCCGACGTAGCGGTTCTTCTCGGCCTTGGCTGCGTAGGTGCTCGCGTCGACGCCCTGCACCTGGAGCAGCCGTACGACGAAGGCGCTCAGGACGAGGGTCAGGGCCAGGCCGACCATCCGCAGCCGGGGGCGGGGGCTGCCGAGCCGGATGGTGCCGGGGGCCCCGGGGCGGGGTCGTGCCGGGCGGCGGGCCGGGCGGGCGCCGGGGCCCGGGCGCCGCTGGGCACCGCCGCCGGAGCGGGCGGGCTTGGCGGGTCCGGGCACGCGGCGGCGCGGCGGTTCCCTGTCGGACACTTCCGTCACCTGCCAGGGGTCGGGTACGTGGAGGACTGGGCGGACGGGTCGGACTGCTGGACGGGGGGCTCGTACTCGGGCGCGGACGGGGACGTGCCCTGGACGGCCGACGGCTGGGCCGCGTCCGTGGTGGTCGCGGAGGTCGGCGTGGTGGACGTCGGGCTGGGTGCCGTCAGTGTCTCGGGCTCGCCTGCGAGGGCTTCGGGGGCGAGGACGAGGGGGTTGCGCCCGAGGATCTGCCCGGTGGGCGCGGCGCTGGGGACGCCCTTGACCGTGCCGTCCGGGTCGAGGAAGGCGGGGTCGCCGCCGGGGACCATGCCCAGTTCGCGGGCGCGGCGCTGGAGGGCGTCGGGTGCGGAGTAGGCGTCGATGTCCCGCTGGAGGGACTGTTCCTCGTCGGTGAGGGACTTCGTCCCCCGCTTGATGTCGTCGAGCCGGAACGCGCCCTCGCTGAGGGCCGAGTTCAGCACGAGGAGCCCGATGAGGCCGCCTCCGAGCAGCAGGACGACGAGGAGGACGAAGGGGGCACGGGCGGCCTGTCCGGCGCCCGGAGGGAACAGCCGCGCGAGCCTGGCGGCCCGACCTCTCAGTTCGGGTTTCCTACTCACTCACCCTCCCCCGAGTCCGGTTCTCCAACTCACGGGTCCGGATCCCGGACCGGGACGCCCGCCCATGCCTCACGTCCCTCATTCGATGGACTCCCTGATGCGCTCGGCACCGCGCAGGCGCGCCGGTGCCGCGCGCCGGTTCTCGGCGACCTCTTCCTCCGTGGGAAGTTCGGCACCGCGCGTCAGCAGCTTGAGCCGGGGCTGGTACTGCTCGGGGACGACGGGCAGTCCGGGCGGTGCGGTGTTGGCGGCGCCGGCCGCGAACACCTGCTTGACCAGCCGGTCCTCCAGCGAGTGGTACGACAGCACGGCGATCCGCCCACCGACGTCGAGGGCCGCCACGGCGGCCGGGATCGCCCGCTCCAGCACGGAGAGCTCGCCGTTGACCTCGATGCGCAGCGCCTGGAAGGTGCGCTTGGCCGGATTGCCGCCGGTGCGCTTGGCGGCCTGCGGGAGCGCGTCGCGGATCAGCTCGACCAGCCGGGCGCTGTTGCTGAAGGGTTCCTTCTCGCGTTCCCGGACGATCGCCGAGACGATCCGCTTGGCCTGCTTCTCCTCGCCGTACGCGCGCAGGATGCGGACCAGCTCACCGGGCGGGTAGGTGTTGAGGACCTCGGCGGCACTCATGCCGGTGGTCTGGTCCATACGCATGTCGAGCGGGGCGTCCTGGGCGTACGCGAACCCGCGGTCGGCCTCGTCGAGTTGCATGGAGGAGACGCCCAGGTCGAACAGGACGCCCTGCACGCGCGCGAGGCCGAGCCTTGCCAGGACGTCCGGGAGCTCGTCGTAGACGGCGTGCACGAGGGTCGCGCGTTCTCCGTACGGGGCGAGCCGCTCGCCGGACAGGCGCAGGGCCTCCTTGTCGCGGTCGAGGGCGACGAGCCGGGCCTCGGGGAACTGATGGAGGAGCGCCTCGCTGTGGCCGCCGAGGCCGAGCGTGCAGTCGACGACGACCGCTCCCGGCCGCCGAAGGGCGGGGGCCAACAGGTCCAGGCACCGCTGGAGCATCACCGGGACATGTCGACTGTGACTCAAGGGGCCCTCTCTGATCCGGCGCCTGCGCACCGCCGGGTCCCCGCCCGCTCGTGAAGGGGAGGCCTGCCGGCGCCGGAAGCGTCAGCCGACCGGGAGCGGGAGGAGGCCGAGCCGTACGTACGCGCCGCGCACGCGGGGAGATCTCCGGAAAAATCGCCGGGGTCTCCGGGGAAAACAGTCCAGCAGGGAGTCTCGCCTCCCGCTTCGCGTCACTTTAGTCCACGGTGTCGCGCGGTCAATCAACCGGCCTGCGCGTCGCCGCTTCGGGTTCCGCCGGAGTCGTCCGGCGCCGAAAATGGCTCCTATGGGCGTAGTCACGCCACCCCTGTGGGTTAACTCACAACAAGCCTCGATGGCGTTCTTTGTCCCCTCTCACAACAGGACCGGTCTGGACGTGACCAGTAACGTCATGGGTATGACGACTTCTGCATCGGTTCCCGCAGGCCCCGACAGCGCGATAGTCGACCGCGGCACGGTCACCGACCGTCTCGTCGACGCCAACGAGCGCTATGCCGCCGCCTTCACCGACCCGGGCATGGACGCCCGTCCCGTCCTGCACGTAGCCGTCGTGGCCTGCATGGACGCGCGCCTCGACCTGCACGCCGCGCTCGGTCTGGAGCTCGGTGACTGCCACACCATCCGCAACGCCGGCGGGGTCGTCACGGACGACGTGATCCGCTCGCTGACGATCAGCCAGCACAAGCTCGGCACCCGCAGCGTCGTCCTGATCCACCACACCGGCTGCGGTCTGGAGAGCATCACCGAGGACTTCCGCAACGAGCTGGAGCTGGAGGTCGGCCAGCGTCCCGCGTGGGCGGTGGAGGCCTTCCGGGACGTCGACCAGGACGTACGGCAGTCGATGCAGCGCGTGCGCACCTCGCCGTTCCTGCTGCACACCGACGACGTGCGGGGCTTCGTCTTCGACGTGAAGACGGGCCTGCTGCGCGAGATCGACCCCGCGTAACGGCGCCACGAATCCCGCGTGACCTTCCGCCGTACCTGTCGTTTCGCTGTCAATGTGCGCTCGGGCGTGCCCAAAAGGCCGTAAGACGCGACATAACGCGGGCAGTTGTCCACAGGCGAGTGACACGAATCGGTAACGGCAGCAAGAATGCCAGTGTGGCAACACGCGGAACGTTTCACGCGTGCTGTCCGTGTTCCAGGGGTGGGCCGGTCCGCGTGACATGCGTCGGCCCGGAAAGAACGGGCCGAGGAGGGCCGGGTGACGACCTATGACGATCGAGCGAGCCTCACTGATCTGACCGCGACTGTGGAGCGGATCCGCAGTTCCGTGGAGGGTGTGATCGAGGGCAAGCCCGAGGTCGTACGGCTTTCGCTGACCGTACTGCTCGCAGAGGGACATCTTCTGATCGAGGATGTTCCGGGCGTGGGCAAGACCATGCTCGCGAAGGCTCTGGCGCGGTCCATCGACTGCTCGGTGCGACGCATCCAGTTCACGCCGGACCTGCTGCCGTCGGACATCACGGGTGTGTCCATCTGGGACCAGCAGCGCAAGGACTTCGAGTTCAAGCCCGGCGCGATCTTCGCGCAGATCGTGATCGGCGACGAGATCAACCGCGCCTCGCCGAAGACGCAGTCCGCGCTGCTGGAGTCCATGGAGGAGCGCCAGGTCACGATCGACGGGCAGACCTACGAGCTGCCGAGCCCCTTCATGGTGGTGGCCACGCAGAACCCGGTCGAGATGGAGGGCACCTACCCGCTGCCCGAGGCCCAGCGCGACCGCTTCATGGCCCGTGTCTCCGTCGGCTACCCCAGCGTGGAGGCCGAGCTGCAGATGCTGGACGTGCACGGCGGTGCCTCACCGCTGGAGGACATGCAGCCGGTGGCGCACGCGCACGACATCGTGAAGCTGATCGACGCGGTGCGCGGTGTGCACGTCGCCGAGCCGGTCCGCCGGTACGCGGTGGAGCTGGTCGCGGCCACGCGCACCCACCCCGACCTCAGACTCGGCGCCTCCCCGCGCGCGACGCTGCATCTGCTGCGCGCGGCGAAGGCGTCGGCCGCCCTCAGCGGCCGGGAGTACGCGCTCCCGGACGACGTGCAGGCCCTCGCCGTGGCCGTCCTGGCGCACCGCCTGCTGCCCACCGCGCAGGCCCAGCTGAACCGCCGCACGTCCGAGCAGGTCGTCCAGGAGATCCTCCAGCGCACCTCGCTGCCCGCCGCGCCGCAGCAGCAGAGCGGCTTCGGTGGCCTCGGCCGCGGCACCGCGGCATACGGCCAGCAGCCGCCGCGGAGGCTGTGATGACCTCCGGCAGTACGGGCCAGGCGGAGGCGGACCGGGGCGACCAGAGCGGGATCCGCACGGCACTGGCCGGGCTGACCACGCGCGGCCGCTCCTTCCTGGCCGCCGGCATCGCGGCCGCCATCTGCGCCTATGTCCTCGGCCAGAGCGACCTGCTGCGCGTGGGCCTGCTGCTCGCGGTGCTCCCACTGGTCTGCGCGACGGTCCTGTACCGCACCCGCTACCGGGTCGCGGGCAGCCGCCGGCTCTCCCCCGCGCGCGTGCCCGCCGGCAGCGAGGCCCGCGTGCATCTGCGGATGGACAACGTCTCCCGGCTGCCCACGGGCCTGCTGATGCTCCAGGACCGGGTGCCGTACGTCCTCGGCCCGCGCCCCCGCTTCGTGCTTGACCGGGTCGAGCCGGGCGGCCGCCGCGACGTGTCCTACCGGGTGCGCTCCGACCTGCGCGGCCGCTATCCGCTGGGACCGTTGCAGCTGCGCCTGAGCGACCCGTTCGGCATGTGCGAGCTGACCCGCTCCTTCTCGACGTACGACACCCTCACGGTCATCCCGCGCATGGAGCCGCTGCCGCCGGTGCGCTTCAGCGGCGAGGCGAAGGGGTACGGCGACGGCCGGCAGCGTTCGCTGGCGCTGGCCGGCGAGGACGACGTGATCCCGCGCGGCTATCGCTACGGCGACGACCTGCGCCGCGTCCACTGGCGCTCCACCGCCCGCTACGGCGAGCTGATGGTGCGCCGCGAGGAGCAGCCGCAGCGCTCCCGCTGCACGGTGCTGCTGGACACCCGGGGCACGGCCTTCCGGGGCGCCGGCCCGGACTCGGCCTTCGAGTGGGCCGTCTCGGGTACGGCGTCCGCGCTGGTCCACATGCTGGAGCGGGGCTTCTCCGTCCGGCTGCTGACCGACACCGGCAGCTCGGTGCCCGGCGAGGGCACCGACGGGTTCGCGGGCGCGAGCCAGGAGTCGGCGGACGCGGCCGGGCTGATGATGGACACCCTCGCGGTGATCGACCACTCCGACGGTACGGGCCTGTCGCGGGCGTACGACGTGCTGCGCGGCGGCAACGAGGGGCTGCTGGTCGCCTTCTTCGGCGACCTCGACGAGGAGCAGGCGACCGTGGCCGCCAAGATGCGTCAGCGCAGCGGCGGCGCGGTGGCGTTCGTGCTGGACAGCGGGGCCTGGGTGCGGGAACCGACCGATGTGCCGGGCGCGTTGGACAGAAACGAAGAGCGGCTTCGGCTGCTGCGGGAGGCGGGCTGGACGGCCCTGAGCGTGCCGCGGGGCGCTTCGCTGGACGAGCTGTGGCGCCGGGCCGACCGAGCGCGTACGGACGCCGCGGCGGCCGGGGGCGTGCGCGGCGAGGGGGGAGCGGCATGAGCGGGCGGACACGGATGGCGCTGTGCGCCGCGGCGGCCACCCTGATGGCCGCGTGCGCCCTGCTGCCACTGGTCTCCCCGATCACCTGGCTGATGCAGGCGATCTTCCTGCTGGCGATCCAGACCGGCGTGGGCATGGCGACCCGGCGGGTGCCGCTGGCCCGGCCGCTGACGGTGGCGGCGCAGGCCCTGGTCGCGCTGATGCTGCTGACCCTGACCTTCGCCAACCAGCAGGCGATCATCGGTGTGATCCCCGGTCCTGAGGCGTTCGCCCACTTCGGCGATCTGTTGCAGAGCGGCGCGGACGACGTCAGCCGGTACTCGATCCCGGCGCCGCTGTCGGACGGCATCCGGCTGATGCTCATCGGCGGCGTCCTGATCATCGGCCTGGCGGTGGACACCCTCGCGGTGACGTTCCGCAGCGCCGCGCCGGCGGGGCTGCCGCTGCTGGCGCTGTACTCGGTGGCCGCGGGGCTGTCGGACGGCGGCGCGGACTGGCTGTGGTTCCTGGTCGCCGCCATGGGCTATCTGATGCTGCTGCTGGCCGAGGGCCGCGACCGGCTCTCGCAGTGGGGCCGGGTCTTCGGCGGGGCGCCCAGGACGCCGGGCGTGGAGCCGAGCGCTGCGGTGGCCCCGGTCCGCACCGGGCGGCGCATCGGCGTGGTCGCGCTGGGCATCGCCCTGGCGGTGCCGCTCGCCCTGCCCTCGATGAACGGCGGCCTGCTGGACGCCGCGGGCACCGGGGTGGGCCCCGGCAGCGGGAACGGCGGCACCATATCCGCGGTGAATCCGCTGGTGTCGCTGCGCGACAGTCTGAACGTGGACGAGGACCGCGAGGTCCTGTCCCTGAAGACCAACACCTCGGACCTGTCGAACCTGTACCTGCGGATCGTGTCCCTGGACGACTTCGACGGCACCACCTGGCAGCCCTCCAAGCGCAATATCGAGGCCGTGCCGGACAAGTTCCCCACCCCCTTCGGCCTCGGCCCCGACGTCCGGCGCGCGGAGATCGAGACGACCGTCGCGGCCGCCGACTGGTACGCCCAGAACTGGCTGCCGATGCCGTACCCGCCGAGCGGCGTGGACGTCGACGGCAAGTGGCGGTACGAACCGCTGGGCATGACGGTCGTGGGCGACCGCCGCCAGACCACTCGCGGGGTGACGTACACCGTGCGCAGCCTCGAAGTGCAGCCGACGGCGGAGCAGCTCGCGGGTGCGCCTGAGCCGCCGGCCGCGCTGAAGCGTGAGTTCACCAAGCTGCCCGACTCGCTGCCCGCGGTGGTCGCCCGGACCGCGCGCGAGGTCACCGAGGGCTCGACCAGTCACTACGACCAGGCGGTCAAGCTTCAGGAGTACTTCGCCAGCACGGGCGGGTTCCAGTACGACACCAACGTGAAGGTCGGCAGCGGCCCCCGGGCCATCGCCAACTTCCTGCGGGACAAGCAGGGCTTCTGCGTCCACTTCTCCTTCGCGATGGCGGCGATGGCCCGCTCGCTGGACATCCCGGCCCGGGTCGCGGTGGGCTTCGCGCCCGGCACCCCGCAGGGCGACAACTCGGTCTCGGTCGGACTGCGGGACGCGCACGCCTGGCCCGAGCTGTACTTCGAGGGCGTGGGCTGGACCCGTTTCGAGCCGACGCCGACCCGTGGCTCGGTGCCGTCGTACACCCAGTCGGACACGCCCGGCTCCACGCTCCCGGACGTGGCGCGGCCCTCGCAGTCGACGAGCGCGGGACCGTCCGCGACTCCCTCGACGAGCGAGAGCTGCGCGGGGCAGAAGCCGGAGCTGTGCGCCAGCGAGTCCCCCGAGGCCGCGATCGCCGCCGGCGGCGACGGCCCGAAGTGGTACGTCCTCCTCGCGTGGGTGCTCGGCGGGGCCGCGGCGCTGCTGATCCCGTTGGCGCCGATGCTGTGGCGGCTGCGGGCAAGAGCCGTACGGCTGGGAGCGCATGGCCGCACGGAGTCGGAGGTATCGCTCCACACACTGGCGGTCTGGCAGGAACTGACGGACACCGCCTGGGACTTCGGCATCCCGCCGGACGACTCCCACACGCCTCGCAAGACGGCCGCCCGCATCGTCCGCCTGGGCCACCTCGACCCACCGGCCGCGGCGTCGGTCCACCGGGTCGCCGACGCGGTGGAACAGGTCCTCTACGCCCCGAGCCCCCGGCCGACGGCCGGCCTCGCGGAGGACGTGCGCCGCGTCCGGTCCGACCTCCGGTCCAAGTCCGGCTGGACGACGAACCTGCGCGCCAGGCTGGCCCCACGGTCCAGTGCTCGGGTGGTGTGGGCGGTGACCGACTCGTGGACCAACCTCAAACGGCGCGCCGCCGCGGCCAGACCGACCCTGCGCAGGCCCTCGGCACCCGGACAACACCAGGGGTGACGGTTCGCCGAAGCAGAGCCGAGGGCTGGTGCCTGGCGCCGGACGGTTCCGAAGCCCGCTTGCCAGGGCCTGCACGGTCCAGTGCGCGAGGGGTGTGGGCGGTGACCGACTCGTGGACCCACCTCAAACGGCGCGCCGCCGCGGCCCGACCGACCCTGCGCAGGCCCTCGGCACCCGGACAACACCAGGGTGACGGCCCGGTCACGCCTGGGAGGACATGCGTAAGGGGGTGGCCACCGACCGGTGGTCACCCCCTGCGTCTGCCTAGGAGCTGCTCGTCGAGCTAATGGCCGCCCTGTTCGTCACGGCGGCGCTGCCAGCGCTGTTCGATACGGTCCATCAGGGAGCGCTTCTGACGGGGCTGGCGGCGGGCCTGTGGGCCGCCGGTGGGCTGCTCGCCCGGCTTGGGGGCCTTGCGCCAGCCGGTCACCGCGAGTACCGCACAGCCCAGCATGACGAGGAAGCCCACCACGCTTAGCCACACCTGCTTGGCGACCATTCCAGCCATGAGGAGCGCGATACCTACGAGGAAGCCCGCGACCGCCTGGTAGACCCGTCGCCGGGTGTACGTACGCAGCCCGCTTCCCTCAAGCGCTGTCGCGAACTTGGGATCTTCGGCGTACAGCGCTCGCTCCATCTGCTCGAGCATTCGCTGCTCGTGCTCCGAGAGCGGCACGGAGTCCTCCTCATCGTGCAGTCGCCGGGGCGACCCGGGGGGTCCCTTCAGGATAGGCAGGGAATCGCCCCCGTGAAACCCGCCCCTCTACGCCAATTGGCCAACCGGGCTCCGGCATGGACGCCCCGGCTCGCTGAGATCTTCATTCCCCAGCGGCCGACCCGTCATGCCGGAACGGTCTCCCTCGATCATACGGCGACGCGCGCCCGATCGGGGGGCCTGTGGTGTACTCCATGTGCAGCCAAGTCCCTGATCAAGGCGCTTCCCTGCGGCATGCTCACAGCTAGCGGCTCAGCCCTCCGGGGTCTCTCCCGTCTCGCCGAGCACATGGAGCTGGGTGGCCACCGAGTGGAAGGCGGAGAGCTCGGCCGCCGCCTCCTCCAGCTTCAGCAGCGCCTCCAGCGCCCCGGGCTCGGTGTCCACGAGCACCCCGGGAACCAGGTCGGCGAAGACCCGCACCCCGTGCACGGCACCGACCCTCAGCCCGGCCCGCTCGACCAGCCCGGTGAGCTGCTCGGCGGTGAAACGGCGCGGCATGGGGTCACCCTGCCCCCACCGGCCGTCCGGGTCCTGGAGGGCCTGCTTGGCTTCCTTGAAGTGGCCGGCAAGGGCCCGCGCCAGCACGGCACCGCCTAGGCCGGCGGCGAGCAGGCTGAGGACGCCTTCGGGGCGCAGAGCGGCCACGGCGTTGCGGAGGCCCTCGGCGGGGTCGTCGACGTACTCCAGGACGCCATGGCACAGCACGACGTCGTACCCGCCGCGCTCGACCACGTCGAACAGGCCGTGGGCATCGCCCTGCACCCCCTGCACCCGGTCGGCGACCTCGGCCTCGGCGGCGCGTCGCTCCAGTGCGAAGAGTGCGTTCGGGCTGGGGTCGACGACGGTGACGCGGTGGCCGAGGCGGGCCAGGGGCACGGCAAAGTTGCCGCTGCCGCCACCGGTGTCGAGGACGTCCAGCGCCTGGCGACCCGTGGCCTTCACGCGGCGGTCCAGGGCGTCCTGGAGGACCTCCCAGACCACGGCGGTACGAAGCGCCGCGCGGGGCCGAGAGGTCTCGGAGCGCAGCGACGCCGTCTGAGGGTGGTGGTGGGAGACGGGCGGGCGCATCGGGTCCGACACGGCGTTTGACTCCTCGGCGCGGCACCGCCGTCTGCACGGCGGAGCGAACGGGCTGCCTTCCCGGGCCGGGTCACGGGGACGGGAAGGCTTCAGGCGCCCTCCACCCTATTGCCTGCGACGTCCCACCCGGTCATCGCGGTGCCACGCGACGCCGTCCGTCTCGCACGGCGGACAGCAGAGCGGCGATCAGGGGCCGCGACCAGGCGTCGCCCCCCGGTGCGGCACGGCGCCGGCCGGTCCCCGTCAGCCCGCGTCCGGCATGTCGTCGCGCCGATGAGCCGCGCTGCCCGCCTCCTCCGCGTCCGCGTCCGGGCGCGGCTGGGGCAGGACCGGCTGGAGCACCAGCATCCGCTCGACGAGGCGCAGGAACATCGCCACGTCGCGTATCAGGTCGTCGGCGTCCCGGCGGCTGGCCGCGCCCTGGATACCCGCCTCGGCCCGGGCGCGGCGCCGGGCGCCCGAGGCGAACAGGGCGCTCCACTCGGCGAGTTCGGGCGCGATCTCGGGGAGCACTTCCCAAGCGCTCCTGATGCGGGCCCGCCGCCTGGACGTGGGCTCCGGGCGCCCGCGCGCGGCGAGCACGGCGGCGGCGGTGCGCAGGGCGGCCAGATGGGCGGTGGCATAGCGCTCGTTCGGCGTTTCCAGAACGGTGGCCTCGTCCAGTCCGGCACGGGCCTGGGCGAGCAGGTCGAGGGCGGCGGGCGGGGCCGTGGTCCGGCGGAGCACGGGGTGCACATCGCTCGCCGGGCCGGTCAGTGAGGGGGCAGGGCCGGTGGCGCGGCGCCGGCGGGCGGCTGCTGCGTGATAGCTGGCCATGACGAACCTCCTGTCGTCTGTGTGACGGCATGCCCGATACGGGATGCCGTATGTGCCCATCGTGAGGTATGGCACTGACAATCCGTTCTGACCTGCGCCTTTGCTTCGATCGAGAGTTCGGGCTAGATTTTGCACTGACCAGTCAGTTCAAATTTCATTTCACATTGGGGAATGGGGGCAGGGATGGGGGGAACCGTGACCGGAGTCGGCGTCACGGCCCTGGGCCTCGGGCTCGAAGGGCCCCGCGGATGGGCGTTCCGCGGGGTCTCCTTCGAGGCGGAGCCCGGCTCGCTGATCACGATCGAGGGGCCGTCCGGCACCGGCCGTACGTGCCTGCTGCTGGCCCTCACGGGCCGGATGAAGCCCACTGAGGGCACCGCCGCCGTGGGCGGGGCGGCACTGCCCAAGCGCATGGCGGCGGTCCGGCGCGTCAGCGCCCTGGCCCATGTCCCGGGTGTGACCGACCTGGACCCGGCCCTGACCGTCGCCGAGCACCTTCACGAACGGGCGCTGCTCCAGCGGCGGTTCGGTGATTCGCTGCGCGGGCTCATGCGCCCGCGTGCCGAGCGGAAGGCGGAGGAACAGCTTCGGATCCACGCGGCGCTGAAGGCCGCGGGCCTCGACCGGGAGTCGCTGCCCAAGGGCTCCCGTACGGCCGTACGGGATCTGGAGCGTTCGGAGGCGCTGCGGCTGTCCGTCGCGCTGGCCCTGATCGGGCGCCCCCGGCTGCTCGGTGTCGACGACACCGACCTCAAGCTCTCGGACGCCGAACGAGCCGAGGTCTGGGCGCTGTTGAAGTCGATCGCCGAGGCCGGGACCACGGTCGTGGCGGTGTGCAGCGAGGCCCCGGACGGCACGGTCAAGGTGTCCACGCAGGCGGCGACCGACGACACCGATGAGACGCAGGACGACCCGGATTCCGACGGAAAGGAGGCCGCCGATGCGCTCGCCGAGGCTGGCCGCGCTTGAGCTGAGGCGCTTCGGCCGGGGGAAGCTGCCGCGTGCCGCGCTGGTCGCGCTGCTGGTGCTGCCCCTGCTGTACGGCGCCCTTTACCTGTGGTCGTTCTGGGACCCGTACGGCCGTCTCGACCGGATCCCCGTGGCGCTCGTGAACGACGACAAGGGGGCGGCCGTAGGGGGCAGGAAGCTCACGGCCGGCGACGACATCACCAAGGGGCTGCTCGAGAGCGATGTCTTCGACTGGCGCGAGGTCAGTGCCGCCGAGGCCAAGAAGGGCGTCGAGAACGGCACTTACTACCTGTCGCTGACCATGCCGTCCGACTTCAGCGAGCGGATCGCCTCCAGCGCGGGTGACGTGCCGGAGACGGGCGCCCTTCAGGTGCGTACGAACGACGCGAACAACTACATCGTCGGGCAGATCTCGCGGACGGTCTTCAGCGAGGTGCGTGAGGCCGCGTCCACGAAGGCGTCGCGGTCGTTCCTGGACCGGATCTTCGTGTCGTTCTCCGACATCCACGGCGCGACGGTCAAGGCCGCGAACGGCGCCGACCGGCTCGAAGGCGGCATCGGGAAGGCGGAGAAGGGCTCCAAGGACCTCGCCGACGGGCTGAAGGACGCCAAGGAGGGCAGCGGCAAGCTGTCGACCGGCTTGAAGAAGCTCAACAAGGGCGCGGGCGATCTGGAGGACGGCTCCAAGCGGGTCGCGGAGGGCACGCAGACCCTCGCCGACAAGGTCAACGGCGTCGACGCCAAGATCGGCCCGCTCCTGAAGGACAACGAGAAGACCATCGGCGACACCGCCCAGCTGGTCGCCGACTCCTCCGCAGCGATCCGCAACAACCTCGACGACCTGGTGGAGCGCGCTCCGGCCGCCGCCAAGGGCGCCCATACGGCGTCCGACGCGCTGAACCTGATCTACAAGGCGCGCTGCGAGGACGCCGTACTGCCCGACCCGGCCTGCTCCGACCTGAAGAAGGCGAAGCAGTCGGCCGCGGACGTGGCGACGATCGCCGACGACCTCAACACACTGATCGCCGACCAGCACGGCGACCTGAAGAAGCTCGACAAGCACCTCGCCACCCTCCAGAAGCAGGCCCAGTCGCTCGCCGACCGCGCGCCGCGCCTCTCCGAGGACCTCGACGACGCCGTCACCCGGGTCAACAAGCTGAACCAGGGAGCCGCGAGGGTCGCCGCGGGCGCCAAGAAGCTGCACTCGGGGCTGGGCGGCGCCCGGACCGGTGCGGCCGCCCTGGACACCGGTGTGGGCAAGCTGAGGACCGGCGCGTACGACCTCAACGGCGGCATCTACAAGCTCGTCGACGGCTCCGGGAAGCTCTCGGACGGGCTGCACGACGGAGCGGGGCGCATCCCCGACTACGACAAGAAGGACCGCGACCAGCGCACCGAGGTCATGGCCGACCCGGTTCAGCTCCTGTCCAAGGACATGCACAAGGCGCCCAACTACGGCACCGGATTCGCCCCGTACTTCATCCCGCTGTCCCTGTGGGTGGGCGCGATGGTGGCGTACATGCTGATCACGCCGATGAACCGGCGCGCGCTCGCCGCGGGCGCCCCGGCGTGGCGGATCGCACTGGCCGGATGGCTGCCCGTGGTGGCGATCGGGGTGCTCCAGACGGTGGCCCTGATGTCGGTGCTGCACTGGGCGGTCGGGCTCCAGATGGCGCGGGCGGCCGGGACGGTGGGCTTCCTGTTCCTGGTGACGGCGTGCTTCGCGGCGATCGTGCAGTGGCTCAACGCGCGCTTCGGTGCGGCGGGCCGGATCCTCGTCCTGGCGTTGCTGATGCTCCAGTTGACCTCCGCGGGCGGCACCTACCCCGTGCAGACCAGTCCGGGCTTCTTCAACGCGCTGCACCCCTTCCTCCCGATGAGCTACGTCGTGGAGGCCCTCAGGAGGCTCATCACGGGCGGCGGTCTGGGACCGGTGTGGCACGCGTGCGTGGTGCTCGTCGCCTTCACCGCGGGCGCGCTCGCGCTGACCGCGCTGTCGGCCCGTCGCCGCCAGGTGTGGACGCTCGACCGGCTGCACCCGGAGCTGAGCCTGTGAGCGCGCGCGGGACAATCAGGCGCATGGAAAGCAGCAACGCCGCGTCGGGCGGCAGCACACGCCGTGAGGCCACCCGGCAGAAGCTCTACGAGGCGGCCGTCACGCTCATCGCCGAGCAGGGCTTCTCCGCCACCACCGTCGACGAGATCGCCGAGCGGGCCGGGGTGGCGAAGGGCACGGTCTACTACAACTTCGCGAGCAAGTCGGTCCTCTTCGAGGAGCTGCTGCGGCACGGAGTGGGCCTTCTCACCGCCTCCCTGCGCGAGGCCGCCGAACAGACCGCCCGGGACGGCGGCGGCAAGGTGGACGCCCTGGACGCGATGATCCGCGCCGGGCTGGTCTTCATCGACCGCTACCCGTCCTTCACCCAGCTCTACGTCGCCGAGCTGTGGCGGACGAACCGGGCCTGGCAGTCCACGCTGATGGTGGTCCGGCAGCAGGCCGTGGCGGTCGTCGAGGGCGTGCTGCGCGAGGGCGTGGAGAGCGGTGAGTTCAGCGAGGAGATCGACATCCCGCTGACCGCCGCCGCCCTGGTCGGCATGGTCCTGGTGGCCGCGCTGGACTGGCAGTCCTTCCAGCCGGAACGCTCCCTGGACGACGTGCACGCGGCGCTGTCGCGGCTGTTGCAGGGCCGGGTGAGCGGACGCCCCTGAGGCGTCCGGCGCACATACACACACGAAAGCGCCGGTTCGATGTGGCCGCGTCCCCCGCGGGCCACCTCGAACCGGCGCCCTCTCGTGCTCCCCCGTTTCCCCCGTACTCCCCCGGGCCCCCCGTTCCCCCGTGTCCCCCTGGACCCCCGTTCGGTCGTTCCCCCGGGTCCCCCGGTCTCACTTCCGCCGACGCCGGGCCGGCGGAAGGAGCGGATCCGGGGACGCTCCGTTCCGGCGCCCCGTGTCGCCGGTGCGGAGCCGATCCCCTTCTCCGTGGCTCCACTCTCTCGTTCACGCAGGTCGCGCCCCATCCGCGCGCGTACTCATCTCACCGGCTAGGTACGGGTACTCAGAGCTGCGTACGCACCCCCAAGACCCTGCGTCGCCGACTGGTTACGATCGCCCCCGTGTCTGTACTCCCCTTGGTGTTCACAAGCGGCTGGGCCAGCGGCATCAACGCCTACGCCGTGGTGCTGCTGCTCGGCATATTCGGTGCGACGGGGCTGAGCGACGAGGTGCCCGAGGCGCTGCAGCGGCCCGACGTCCTGATCGCGGCCGGCGTGCTGTTCCTCTGCGAGGCCGTCGCCGACAAGATCCCGTACGTCGACTCGGCGTGGGACTCGGTCCACACGGTGATCCGGCCGGTGGCGGGCGCGGTCGTCGCCGCGCTGCTCGCCGGGCAGAGCGGGTCGGTGCCGGAGCTGGCGGCGGGGGCGGTCGGCGGTTCCACGGCGCTGGTGAGCCACCTGGTGAAGGCCGGGACGCGGATGGCGGTCAACACCTCGCCCGAGCCGTTCAGCAACGTCGTGGTGAGCATCGCCGAGGATCTCGGGGTGGCCGCGATCATCACCCTCGCGATCTTCCATCCCGTGGCGGCGGCCGTGGTCGCGGGTGCCCTGTTGTTCGCCGGGCTGTTCCTGCTCTGCTTCCTGGTGTCGCGGATCCGTCGCTTCCTGCGCCGCAGGGCCGAGCGGCGGGCGGAGAAACGGCTCGCCCAGGCGGTGACGCAGCGGCCCGGCTGAGCCGTATTGCGAGGTCAGTGCGCCGTTGTCAGTGCCGGCCGATAAAGTCCCACGCATGGCAAGGATTGCGGTGATCGGCGCCGGGATGGGCGCCATGGCGGCCGCTGCCCGGCTGGCGGTCGCGGGCCACCGGGTGGCGGTGTACGAGCGCACGGAGACGTACGGCGGAGCGGTGCGCCGCTTCGAGCGCGACGGCTTCGGCTTCGACACGGGCCCGGGGCTGCTCCCGCTCCCCGCCGTGTACCGCGACCTGTTCATCAAGACCGGCAAGGAGCCGCTGGAGGCGTGCGTCGAGCTGGTCCAGGTCGACCCGTCCGCGCGGCACGTCTTCGCGGACGGCACCGAGGTCTCGCTGCCGAACGCCTCGCGCGCGGGTGTCGTGGCCGCCCTGGACGAGGCCCTGGGCGCCGGCACGGGCGGTCGCTGGGGTGACTTCCTGGTCCGCGCCCGCGAGGCCTGGGACCGCACCCGCAGACCGCTGCTGGAAGAGCCCCTGTGGCCGAACTGGCAGGTGCTGGCCGAGCGCGAGCCCTATCCGTCGGTCCCCCACAAGCGACTCCTGCGCACCCGCCGGGCCGGCACGCTCGCCGAGGTCGGCGCCTGGGAGCTGCGCGACCCCCGGCTCATCGCCCTGCTGGAGAGCCACGCGCTGGCGTACGGCCTGGACCCCGGCGCGGCCCCGGCGAGCGCGGCGGTACTGCCGTACCTGGAGCATGCCTTCGGGACCTGGTATGTGCGGGGCGGCATACGGGAGTTGGCGCGGGCGGTGTACGAGCGGTGCGTGGCCAGGAAGGTCGAGTTCGGCTTCGGTGCCGAGGTCGCCGGGATCCTGGAGAAGGACGGCCGGGCGGCGGGGGTGGAGCTCGCCGACGGGACAGTGGCGGAGGCCGACTTCGTGGTCTCCGGCGTCGCACCGGGAGTCCTGGGCCGCCTCGTCCGGGGAACGGCGATCCGAGGCGAGGGCGAGGTCGCGCCCCAGCACGCGGCGGCGAGCCGTCTGACGGTCCTGCTGGCGCTGCGAGGCGGCCGGCCCGAGGGCACGGCTCACCGCACGGTGGTGCATGCGCGGGACCGCCAGAGCGAGCTGGACGCCCTGTTCGGCGGCTCCGGCGACATGACCACAGGCAGCACGGTCACGGTTCTTCGGCCCGACGACCCGGCGCTGGTTCCGGACGCCGGCCATGAGGCGATCACCCTCACCGCGACGGTGCCGGCGCAGCCCGACGCGGGCCCGGCGGAGCCGGAGATCCTCATTCGGCACGCGCAACACCTGATCGACGTCGCCGAGCGTGCCGTGCCGGACCTGCGCGAGCGACTTCTCTGGCACGAGGCGCGCACCCCGGCCGATATCGCGGAGGCGACCGGCGCGGAGGGCGGGGCGGTTCCGGCACCGGCGCTGGCCGCGGCCGAGGGGCGTCTGCTGCACCCGTCCAACAGCACCGCCATATCCGGCCTGTTCACGGTGGGCGGCTGGTCCCACCCCGGTGGCGGGCTCCCGCACGCAGGGATGTCGGGCGCGCTGGTGGCCGGACTGATCGTGGAAGGACCGGAGTTCCGGGGCTCTCAGTGATCCCGCTCGCCGAGGCCGTCAGAGACCTTCAGAAACGGTACTGCTCGTCGTACCCCTGCTCCTGCTGCGGGCCGTTGCCCTGGTACGGGTACTGCTGCTCCGGCGGGAGTTCGCCGCCGTACGCCTCGTCGGTGCGCTGCTGCGGGACCCAGACGCCGCCGGGCGGGGTCGTCTCGCCGTAGGTGCCGGTGGCGTACTGGTCCTGGCCGTAGCCCTGCTGACCGTACTGCTGCTGGCCGTAGGCGTCGTACGAGGCGCCGCCGTAGGTCTGGGTGCCGATGTACGGGTCGGAGTAGGCGGCGTACTGCTCCTGGCCATTGGGGTCGTAGGCGTACTGCTGCTGGTCGTAGCCGGCGTAGGCGTCGTACGCGTAGCCCTGGTCGGCCGTGGCGTACTGGTCCTGGGGCTGGCCGGCGGCCGCGTAGTTCTGGTCGGCGGCGGCGTAGGCGGCGCCGTTGTATATGCCGTAGGAGCCGGTGTCCTCCGGCATGGGCTGCGGCTCGTAGACGGCGGTCCTCTCCGCTGCCGAGGGCTGCGCGCGCGTGGGGGTGAAGACGTCGTCGCGGTCGTAGTCGTCGCCGTAGCCGTCCGGGCCGTACTGGGCTTCGCCGCCCGCGAATCCGCCCTCGGACGCCTCCAGGTCGGAGACCTCCAGGGTCGGCTCCTGGCGCTCCGGCTCGTCGCGGCGGCGCTTGCTGCCGAGGGGGCCCAGCGCGGGCGCGGAGACCGCCCAGCCGGCCGAGAAGCCGCGGCGGAACGACAGCGTGACGTAGGTCTGGCCGATCGCGAACGCCGCCGCGCCCAGCCCGATGACGATGACGGACGGGATCAGCACCCCGACCACGACGCCGAGGAAGCCGGCGAAGGCGAGCAGCCGCCAGCGCAGCCTCGCCTTGTACTGCAGCAGCACCTCGCCGAGCAGCCACAGCGCGACGACGCCGAACGCGATGTAGAGGACCGTCCAGCCCATGTACGCCCCTCTCCCATTGGCCGCCTACGCAGTGTGACGTATGCCAGGACGACCGGTCTAGGCCTGCGGTGGGTGGTGCAGGCCCAGGTTCTCGTAGATTTCCAGCGTAGCCGTGGAGTTGTTGAGCGTGATGAAGTGCAGTCCGGGCACTTCCTCGGCCAGCAGCCGAGCGCAGAACTCCGTGGCGAACTCGATGCCAATGGAGCGTACAGCGGTCGGATCGTCCTTTGCTGTGAGGATCCGCTCTTTCAGGGCGGCCGGGAAGGCGGCGTTGGTGAGGGACGGGATCCGTTCCAGTGTCCTCGTGCTGGCGATCGGCATGATCTCCGGGATGATCGGGGTGTCACAGCCGGCGGCCGACACCCGGTCGCGCAGCCTCAGATAGTCCTCCGGTTCGAAGAACATCTGTGTGATCGCGTAGTCCGCGCCCGCGCGGCACTTGTCGACGAAGTGCCCGACGTCGGTCTCCCAGTCGGCGGAGCGCGGGTGCATCGCGGGGAAGGCCGCGACGCCCACACAGAAGTCGCCGGACGCCTTGATCAGCTCGACGAGCTCGGCGGCGTAGGTGAGGCCCTGCGGGTGCCGCACCCAGTCGCCCAGCGGGTCGCCGGGCGGGTCGCCGCGCAGCGCCAGCATGTTCCGGATCCCGGCGTCGGCGTACTGGCCGATGATGTTGCGCAGGTCGGCCACCGAGTGGTCGACGGCGGTGAGGTGGGCGATGGGCGTGAGCGTGGTGTCCGAGGCGATGGCCTTGGTCGCCTTGACCGTCCCGGCGCGGGTGGAGCCGCCCGCGCCGTAGGTCACGGAGACGAAGTCGGGTCCGACGGCCTCGACCCGGCGCAGGGCGTTCCACAGGTTCCGCTCGCCCTTCGGGGTCTTGGGGGCGTAGAACTCGAAGGAATACGTCGTCTTGCCGGTCGCGAGCATGTCGCGCACGGTACGAGCGTGGTCCGACCTGATGGATGCGGTGCCGAGGGCCATACTCGCAGGTTAGCCAGGGGTCCTCGGTCCCCCAACCGGACACCGGACATTTGCCCGATTTGTCGGCCTGTTGTCCACTCCTTGGACAAACAGGGGCCGAACCGGGCGCCAAATTCACCGGAACACTGCCGCCGTGACCACTGGATGAGACGCGCGGTCGGACGGCCCCGTACGGCGCGGCCGTCCGAGCTGGAGCTACCCCTGCCGCAGCCGCTTCGCGAACTCGGCCGCCGCGGCACCCGGGTCCGTGGCCTCCGTGATCGCCCGTACGACGACGACGCGGCGGGCGCCCGCCTCCAGCACCTGGTCGAGGTTGCCGAGGTCGATGCCGCCGATGGCGAACCAGGGGCGGTCCGTCGCGAGGGCGGCGGTGTGCCGGACCAGGTCCAGGCCGGGGGCGTGGCGGCCGGGCTTGGTGGGGGTGGGCCAGCAGGGGCCGGTGCAGAAGTAGTCGACGCCGTCCTGGGCGGCGGCCGCGTCGGCCTCGGCGTCGGCGTGTGTGGAGCGGCCGATCAGGATGTCGTCCCCGAGGAGGGCACGGGCGGCGGGGACCGGGAGGTCGCCCTGGCCCAGGTGCAGGACGTCGGCGCCCGCGGCGTGCGCCACGTCGGCACGGTCGTTGACCGCGAGGAGCTTGCCGTGCCGGGCGCAGGCGTCGGCGAAGACCCTCAGGTGCTCCAGTTCCTCGGCCGCCTCCATGCCCTTGTCCCGCAACTGCACGATGTCGACCCCACCGGCCAGCACGGCGTCCAGGAACTCCGCGAGGTCGCCCTGCCGCTTGCGGGCGTCGGTGCAGAGGTAGAGCCGGGCGTCGGCGAGCTGACTGCGGACGCTGCCTGCGGTGACGGTGTCGGACATGCGGTGTGCCCCCTGTGGTCGGGTTGCCGGGCGGGTGTGTCGGGCGGGTGCCGGACGGTGGCACGGTAGCCGGAGCTGAGCGCGCGGACGGCACCTGCCGGCGGCTGCGGCGGTGCCGTCTGTGATGGCGTACGGGCCGGGTCGCGGGACCCGGCGACCCGGCGCGGCGGGCGTTCCGCACCCGGCCGCAGCCGACCGTGGCCGTGGCCCGCAGGCCCCGGCCCGTACACCGGACGATATTCGGACTCGCTGGTTCGGATCAGACGGCGAGCGCCTGGGCGCGGCGCTTCACCTCCGTGCCGCGGTTCTCACTGAGGGCCTGCGCGGGGGTGCCGGGCAGGCTCTCGTCGGGGGTGAAGAGCCACTCCAGCATCTCTTCGTCCGTGAAGCCGTCGTCCCGCAGCAGTGTCAGGGTCCCGGACAGGCCCTTGACGACCTTGTCCCCGTCGATGAAGGCGGCGGGGACGTGCAGCGCGCGGTTCTCACCACGGCGTACGGCGATGAGCTGGCCCTCCTTGACCAGCTGCCGTACGCGGGTCACCTCGACATCGAGCATCTCTGCGATGTCGGGCAGGGTGAGCCAGGCGGGGACGAGAGCATCGATCTTTGCGTCAATCTCGGTCACGGAAACTAGCCTGCCATCTGCCACTGACAGTCGGAAGTCAGGCCGGTCCACCCGGGAGGCGCTGTCGCCTCAACGCGCTACGCCGTCGCCGCCTTCAGCGGCCTCGCCGGGTCCGCCATCAGCCGCGCGTTCATCGGCGTGCCCGACTCGATCAGCCGTCGCCCCTGCGCGAGGTCCCTCGGACGGCCCACCGCCAGGAGGGCGACGAGGCGGTCGTCCCGCAGCCAGCAGACCGTCCATGCCGGGCCCGACGGGTCGCCGCGCCACAGGGTCGCGTCGGCGGCGGCGTGGTGGCCGGCGTACTGGACGAAGCGGCCGAACTGCTCGGACCAGAAGTACGGCACGGGGTCGTAGACGGCGGAGGTCTCGCCGAGGATGTTCGCGGCGACCGTGCGCGGGCCCTGGAGGGCGTTGTCCCAGTGGTGGACCAGCAGCCGCTCGCCGTACCGTCCCGAGGGGAAGGACGCGCAGTCGCCGACCGCGTAGACGTCCGGCACGGACGTGCGCAGCCGGTCGTCGGCGACGACCTCGCCGTACGCGCCGAGCTCGATGCCGGAGCCGGTCAGCCAGGCCGTGGCGGGCCGGGCCCCGATGCCGACCACGACGGCGCCGGCACGCAGCCACGTGCCGTCGTCGAGGATCACCGCGCCGGGCTCGACGCGCTCCACGCGCGCGTGCGTGCGCAGCACCGTCCCGCTCTCCTCGTACCAGGCGGTCATCGGCGCGGCCACCTCGGCGGGCAGCGCACCCGCGAGCGGCCGGTCGGCGGCCTCGACGACCGTCACCGCGCAGCCCGCCTCGCGTGCGGCCGTGGCGAACTCCGCGCCGATCCAGCCGGCCCCGACGACCACGATGTCGTGCTGCCGGGCGAGCACCGGCCGCAGCCGCTCGGCATCGTCCAGGGTGCGCAGCAGATGCACGCCGGGGACGCCCTCCGCGCCCGGCAGCCGGATCGGTTCGGCGCCGGTGGCGAGCACGAGGACGTCGTACGGGACGGGCCCGGCCTCGGTGTCCAGTTCGTGGTCGGCGACGCGCACGCCCAGCACCTCGCGCCCCAGCCGGAGCTCGATGCCGAGCGCCTCGAAGTCGACGTCGAAGGCGGAGCCCTCGGCCTTGCCGAGCAGTACGGCCTTGGACAGCGGCGGCCGGTCGTACGGCTGGTGGGGCTCGGCGCCGATCAGGGTGACGGTGCCGGTGAAGCCCTGTTCGCGCAGGGCGACCGCCGTCTGCACACCGGCCATGCCGGCGCCGGCGACGACCACTCTCCGCTGCGACTGCGTCGTCTGCTCGCTCACCTGATCACCATAGACTCGTGATGGGTACTGCTTACCTGCAAATGGGCTACGCGATGCCCCCGTAACCAGGGATGCAGCACTCGTCGCCTGTCGTCGTCTGTCGTCGTCGGCCACCCTCGGACGGCCCACAGACGGCCCAGCCTCGGCCTCGAAGAGCCTCTAGTGCTGAGGTTGTCCCGCTAATGCAGGAGCTTGCCCCACGAGGAGGCCCCGTACGTGATCCACCGGGGCGTCCGCACGAAGCCCCCCTTGATCACTACGAGGGGCCCGACCTCGTGATGATGCGCGGCAAGAACCCACCTCCCTGCCCGACGCGCACCCCGATGCCGGGCCCCTGGGGTACGTGGATCCCCACCGCGAACTTTGGCAAGGACGCCTCAAGATGCCGCCGTAGGCTCGGGTTCAAGAACGGAAACCCGTAGCTACTTGACGGCTCAATCGCTCAGCTATAGCTACTCGCCCCTTCTGCACCGTCGACGCACCAGTAACACTATTCCCTTCAGATATACGACTCGATTAGTACACCCAGACACCTGGACATACCTCTACATGGCGCTACATTCATCCAAGGGAAAAAACTGGCGTTCGGCACGCATGGGCCCATGCGGCTAAAACAGTCCGCTCCGGACCGCCCACCGGGGTCGGGGTTGATTCGAGAAAGCAGGAGACAGCCATGTCAGTCACCGCCACCACGGCCCTTCAGAACAAGCTCCTCAAGATCCTCACCGCCGACGGAGGGGTCCCCCGTGGAGCATTCATATCCTTCGTGGGTGGCGGATTGCCGATCATTCCGTCGCAAATGAGTTGGGCAACCATACAACCTCCCTACTCGGGTGACGCGAACGCGGACGCGGCCAAGGAATTCGCCCAACAAGTCAACACGATCCCTATCGCTGCGGACAACTGGTACGCCGGGTCCGACGACATGGCGTTCGCGTATCGGAGCATATGGCTAAAGGACGCACGAGTCGCGGGAGTGAAACTCACTGACGCCCAAAAAAAGGAGCTGGACGAGGCGCAAGCCTACGTCGACGCACACATCGACGAGTACCTGGAATACCAGAGTGAACACGGAAATGCACTCATGGACCTCCAGTGCGCCCTTCAAACGCCAAGGTCAACACCAGGGTGGCTACAGGCCGTCACCACGGCCCGCAGGGCTGCCAATACGGCACGGGAAGTGTTCTTGGCGAAAGGACACAAGTCTCAGTACGAAAGCGCTCGGGCGACCGTGGAGTATTACGCTCGGCTCGGACTCAGGACCACGATGGATGGACTCATCACCACATATGACGATGTCCTGGGAGAGAACGAGACGAGCACAGGGCGCCACTTTGTCCCGGTCGGCATCCACCCCGCGAACATCTTTGACGCAGGCCAGACATGGCCTAAGTTCAAACTAGTACAATCAGAGTACTCGCGGTTCACGACAAACAGCAGCACAAGCTACAGTGCCGGAGCAAATTTCAGCTACTTGTTCTGGACAGCAAAGGCAGACTTCGAGTGGGGACAGGAGAGCGCCGTCGAGGACTTCCATTCGGAAAATCTCGAAGTGGAATTCGAGCTCGCCCGTATACGTTTGGACCGCTCCCAGTGGTTTAACAGTTTCCTGTTAATGAGCCGGGCCTGGTGGTGGGAAGGAGCCACCAAGAGTCGACCTGATGCGGGTGCCATCCTGTTCTCTGACGGGGCAGCCCCGCCTCTGACTCGGGGCCAGTGGCAGATGATTCCGACCGAGATGATCGTCGCACGAAACCTTACGGTGACGACCAAAGGATTCAACTTGAGTAGTTCGTCCTTCGCCACGAAGGCCAAAATCGACGCCAACGCAGGCTTCTGGATCTTCAAGACTCAGGGAAAATTCTCAAAGACATCAGACCGCAAGTACACGCATGCGTTCAGCGCGGAGGACACGATGACCTCCACGCAGCCGCTCGTCGTGGCGTTCATATGCCAGCTGATGCCCAAGGAACCGAACGCGGACCCGGCGCTATTGCCGGATTTGTAGGCCTAAAGGTTTTCCCGTATGGGGGCCGGAATCGTGCCGCTCGGCGCCTCTGAAAGAGGCGCCGGCCGGATCGCTATCGGGCCTGGGCGGCTTGTCGCTTGTCTTGTCGCTTGTCGGCTCGCAGGTCAGAGCCTGCTTCGACTCCCGCGCAGTGCGGCCCTGCCTCCCCACGACAAGCGACAAGCTACAAGACAAGCGGGCGTCGGCAAGGCACTGTTGACGGCCTCCCGGGGGAAGAGCATGAAGGAGCGGCCTACGGCCGCGTGTTCCCTGGCCGCTCGCTACGCTCGCGCGCCAACCGTCGTCAGAGCGAAGGCCGTGAGCCCCCCCCCAGGACGCCTGGACCCCCTTGCGCGAGGTGGAAGACTTCCGCAGGCGCGAACGGCCGCCCATGACCCCACGGAGGCGCTGTGACGCGGCAGTTCGCGTCTCCCTACGCGCGCGTGCGCGTAGGGCCCCCTGCCCGGAACCCGTGGAAACTTGGAAACTCGCAGGTCAGAGATGGTTGCAGGTGGTCAACCGGCATCATCGACGCAACCCGTGGCAGCAACCACCCCAAATCGGGCGGGATTTCAGCCCGGCACACCGCGCCGTACAAGCAAGAGGAGCACCACTCTCCGCCCGGGGTGCTCCTCTTGCTCGTACGGAGGACGGCAATTCAGGGGCGGCGGACCTGCCCGCCCGCCTGGAATGCCATCCGGGGGCCTTCCAAGAGGCGGTCGGCAGGCTTGGGTGACCATCGCCGAGCCCCTCCCGCTCTGTGCGGCTCACCACGGCTTTTCAGGAGGTGCAGACGGCTGTGCGCACCACGATCCCCCTCCTGAAGAGCCGCCCTTCACTCTCTTACTAGAGAGTTGAGGGAAGATAGCGTCCGCAGCGTCCGTCGGGCATTGCTCACCCCCTCTGTCCTGCACTGTTCCTGCGGACGCTAAACAAAACACTTAGCGTCCGCTAGCGTCCACAGCGTCCGGTCACGCAAAGTTACTAAGAGCGCGTTTGCGCAGGTCAGGGCGGCTCTTAGACGGGGGCAGGTTATGGACGCTGTGGACGCTGAGTCCTTCGGAATGCCGAAGAGGCCACCCCTGCGGCGGGGTGGCCTCTTCGTTTTTCGCTACGAGCCCGGCGGAAGCGCGCGATGGCGCTCGGGAGCTCCGGCGGCCGTCGCGCGCGAGCGCAGCGAGCTGCCAAGGGTCGTGCGGCCGTAGGCCGTTCCGTCTATTGCTGTGGCAGAAAGCCGGGCGCTGTCTGCCCCAACTCGTGCAGGTGGGCGAGGTAGCCCTGAGCAGCGGGCTCGGAGGCGTACCGGCGCCGCATTTCGGCCGCCAATTCGCGGCTGGTCATGATTAGCGATGGAACCGACCGGCGGTCACCTTCAAGAGCGCGCTCCCCCATGATCAGCGCCTGCTCAAGGTCGCCTTCCCGCGCGGCTGTCACACCGAGCGTGACGCGTGCTTCCGCGTTGCGCATGGGTGAGCGTTCCATGCCGTCGAAGTCCGTTCCTGCTCGCAGGACTTCCTCAGCCAGCGTCCGAGCCAGCTTGTCCTCTCCCACCAGGCGGTAGCAGTCCATCGAGTAGAAGTCGAACTTCGCCGGGTCCACTACGAAGTGGTTATCCAAGTTCTCCGGGTGCGGCATGCCTTCAAGCAGGTTGCGCCCCCTGTCGAGCGCCACCTCAACTCGCCGCCGGTCCCCGAGTCGGGCCCACGCCTTAGCCTCCTGCGCGGCAAGCTGCACGGCTACACCCTGATGCGAAGCCAGCTCGGTTCCGGCCTGCGCCGCGGCGATGACCCCGCGATAGTCCCCCGTGGTGAGCGCGAACCAGGCTCGCATCTCGTGCGCCCATCCGGCGATTTCCGCGTGGTCCGCCTCTGTTGCCAGCGATAGAGCGGCCTGCCGCGTCGACTCGGCAGCGTGCCGGGCGCCCGTGTCGTACTCCACGCACCCGACAAGGAGCGCGAGCCATCCCGATAGGGCAAGCACCTCGCGGTGCTGCGAGAGCGTGAGGCTCTTCGAATGCAGCTCTACAACGCGTCGCAACCACTGTCGCCCCTCGATGAGGAGCTGTTCGCTCGGCATGAACGGGTACTCCGAGCACAGCCGGTCCGTTGTGATCCGCAGGGCATCGAGCGTGGCCGCGTCTACGTCGGACCGGTTGAGGCGGCTCACGATCTCCAGCGTCTCCATACCGCTCGCGGCCAGGATCTCCCTGTCCCCATCCCGACGCGCCGGCGCGGGGAAGAGCGCGTGCGTCACGGTACCGAACACCGCCGCGATGAGCGGCCGATAGAACTCGTTGGGGATCTGTCCGGACTCCCACCGCTTCCACTGCCGGATCAGGCTGTCATCCGCGGGGAGCTCTTCCTTCGCGTGGGCCCGGAGAGCCCTCACCGCGTCTCGCTGGGACCAGTCGCGAGCCGCCCGCTCGGCCGCGATGCGCCGAGCCCATGCGGGCCTGTCGTCGCTCATACGTCCTCCTCCGAGTGCCTACCCGCTGAGTCTTGCCCCTCGCCCCCAGGGACAGGGAAGGGGACACCGAGGTGACACCGGACATGTCCCCAGCTCACGCGTCTGCCCCCTCGGTGTCACTTACGCCACACGCTCCGTTCCTCGCATGCTGGTTGCAGATCACGCGCCACTTACGGTGGAGCGCTCTTCGAGTGCTTCCACCCGTTCAGCCAACGCCTGAATCAGGGAGCGGATTTCATTGATCTCGTCGCGTACGTCGTTTTGCGGAGCTGCCCCGTCACCGACGAAGTTACCGAGGTTCCCGGCCGACACGACCAGCCCCTCGGACCGGAGCACGGCCAGCCCGTTTTGGATGGTCTGGCTCGCGTACCCGAAACGGTCGATGAGCTCTCGCTGTGACGGGAGCCTGTCACCGGGCTTCATCCGCTTGATGTCCTCGCGAAGCGCGTCCGCGACCTGCACCGCTTTGGGCTTGGGCCCTCCTGTGACAGTCATGCCCTGAGCGTACCCACCACAGCGAACTAGTGCACACCACTCCACAGGGGTTGTGCACCACAGCAGACTAGTGCAAGCTAGTCAGCAAGCGGGGCGCTCCGAGTAGGGAGTGATTTCCGCGAAAAGTCCTGGTCACGCCAGGAAAAGCAAGGAGCGGCCTCCACCGCCAAGCAGATAGCCGCTCCCTGACCCTCAAGGGGTACATCCATCATGCCTGGAACCATCGCGGAACGTAGGGCCGAGCAGGGCACGCGCCAGGGCAATGGTCCCGGTGGCCGACGGCTGCGTCAGGGGGAGGACATCCCGCTGACGGCTGAGCAGTCGCAGCGTCTCGGCTCCCTCTACGAGCGGTACGGCAGCTACCTGGTCTTCTACGCGAAGCGCAAGCTTGTCGGCTACGGCTTCAGCGTCGCGGCCAGCGAAACGCTGGCGGAGGACATCGCACAGTGCACCTGGATTGAGGTGTCCCGGACGGGCGCAAAGGACCTGCTGGCCCCCGAGCCGCTGAGCGAGAGCGACGCGCGAGCCTTCCTGTGCGTGCGTGTGCAGAACCGGCTCGGCAAGTACTTCAAGCGGTCGTCGTCGTACGAGCGGCCGATGGACTTCAGTGACCCGATCACCGCCTATGTCCTGGCCCCGATGGTGGAGGAGCAGCAGGCGCAGCCCCTTGCTGAGCCGTCGGAGGAGCTGTTGCGGCTGCTGGCCGACCTGCCGGAGCGGGAGCGTGAGGCGCTGCTATTGCGGCTGGACGGCTGCTCGAAGGTCGTCGTGGCGTCGCGTCTGGGGTGCAGCCTGCACACCGGTGACCGGCTGGTCGAAACGGCCCTGCTGCGGGTTCAGATGTGCCACCCGGAGATGGCACGCGAGGCGATTGCGCTGGAGTCCCTTCCGGCCTGGCAGCGTGAGGCGCTGGCCACGCTGGATGACACCCGGCGTCGGGCGCTGCTGCGCATCGGTGACTTCCCGCGTCAGGTGCTGCTGATGCATCTGGCCGAAGGGCTGGACAGCAAGCAGATCGCTGCCCGGCTCGGGGTCGACCGTCTGGCCATCATGGGCGCTTACAGCGCCGCTTCTTCGCTCAAGGTGGCGGGGCAGCTCACCATGCATGGCACGTTCCGTGAGAAGGGGGCCGCCGCCCGCACCCTGGCGGCAACGCTGCGCGGCGAGGTGGAGGCGCTGAAGCCGGGCGAGCGGGTACCGGCGGAGCGCGACCTTGCCGCCCGCTTCCGGTGCTCTGCGAAGACCGTCCGCGCGGCCATGAACATGCTGCGCGCTGAGGGTCTGGTCACCCTGATCCGCCCGTACGGGCTGTTCCGCGCGACGGCCGCCCGGGACCTGGCGGTTGCGGCGTGAGCCACCGTGCGCCGCACCTGAACGCGCACCGGCGGCGAGCCCGTAAGCAGCGGCTCGCCGCCCGCGACGGCGCGCAGTGCTACTACTGCCGCCGCCCCTTCCGGGAGCTCCGGGACGCCACCGTGGACCACATCGCCCCGGTGAGCCTCTGGCGCTCATGGTCGGTGTCCTCGCTCGTGCTGGCCTGCCGACCGTGCAACGACGCCAAGGCCGACCGCTTCCCGCTCTCCCTCGCCCTGGTCCTGCTGGCGTGGACCGACCCGATCGCGCCGATCGTCCGCCCGGCCGACTGGCCTCTGTTGGCCCGACTCGCCGCTGTTCACGAGTCGGCTCTGACCAGCGTGACGACGCCCGTCACACCCGACGTCACGTCCCGACCGACCCCTAACACGAGAGATGACGAATTGGCGGATAGCGAGATGAATCGGTCTATGGCTGACCTCGTGAAATCGACCCAGCATGGCCCCGTGCGGCAGTCGATCGTGCGGCCGGACTGCCTGCGCACACCCCGGCCGGTGCGGGCGTGCGTGGGCCCGACCGGAGAGGCGGTGTTCGCGTGAACACGATGAACGGCCGCGTGAACGGATCGGCCCGACCAGTGAACACGGTGAACACCACTGTGAACGAGTCGGCCGACTCCGTGAACACCCGCACGCACCACAAGAGTCGACCCACGGCCGACCCGACCCGATCGACCAGCCGTCGACCCGACCACGGCGACGATGGGGGCAAGAAACCTCCGGCCGCCGCGCGGATCGTGGCCATGGCGCGCGAGCAGTACCGGTTCGTGATGTCTCCCGACGGCCGCCCGTACGCGGTCGCCCTGGAAGGCCCGAACATCGCGCTGCCGCTACGGAACAAGGGCGGACTACGCCAGCGTCTGGCCCGGCAGTTCGCCGACGCCTACCCCGGCGAGGTGGCCTCACAGTCCGCACTCGCCGATGCCATGACCGTCCTGGAAGGCATCGCGGAGGACACCGACCCCGAACCGGTGCACCTACGGGTGGGACGGGACCCCGCCGGCGCCATCGTGGTCGACCTCGGCAGCGCCGACGGCCGCGCGGTCGTGGTCACCGCAACCGGCTGGAACATCGTCGACCGCGCCCCGGTGCTCTTCCGCCGCTCCGGTGCCATGGCCCCGATGCCCGCCCCCGTGCTGGACGGCGACGGACTGGCCAAGCTGCACGCGCTACTGAACATGGACGAGTCGTCGTTTCACCAGCTCGTAGCGTGGCTCGTCGCGGCCTGGATCCCAGACATCCCGCACCCCGCCGTGGTCTGCAAGGGCGAGCAGGGCACGGGCAAGTCCAAGGCCGCGCAGATGTTCATCAACCTCATCGACCCGTCCCCGGCCGCCAAGCGCAGCCAGCCCCGCGACGAAAAGGCGTGGTCGCGCCAGGCGTTCAGCTCATGGGCCCTGTGCCTGGACAACGTCTCCACGATCCCGCCGTGGCTGTCGGACACCCTGTGCAAGGCCGTGACCGGTGACGGAGTCGTCGACCGCGCCCTCTACACCGACGACGACGTCGTGGTGCTCACCTTCAAGCGCGTGCTGGCCCTGACCACCATCGACGCGGGAGCTCTCGCCGGGGACCTCGCCGAACGGGTCCTCATGCTCGACTTGCAGCTCATCGACTCCGACCGGCGCCGCTCCGAAGAGGAGTTGGACGCCACCTTCGATGCGGTACGGCCTGCCGTGCTCGGGGCCCTGTTCGACGTGCTGGCCTGCGTGCTCGCGGTGCTCCCCGGGGTGCGGCTGGAGTCCATGCCGCGCATGGCCGACTTCGCCCGCGTCCTCGCGGCCGTCGACCAGACGCAGGGCTGGAACACCCTGGATGACTACCTGGCCACGTCGGCGAACGTCGCCACGGACGCGATGGAAGGCGACCCGTTCGCCATGGCCATCGCCCACCTGGTCGAACAGGCGGGCACCTGGCAGGGCACCGCAGCCCAGTTGCTCGAAGCGCTGCCCGCGCCGCTGGTCCGGCCGCCGAACTGGCCCAAGGACGCCACCCGCGCGAGCGGACGCGTCAAGCGCCTCGCCCCGCTGCTGCGCTCCATCGGCATCACGGTGGACGACACGCAACGTAGCCGCGACCGGCACCGCCACCGACTCCTCACTTTGTCCCGCGCGCCCGACGAAGACAAGTCAGCGTCCGCACCCGAACAAGCCTCTCTCTGGCCGGAGGTGGCCCCGACGGGGCACGGCAGAACCCCGCCTGAACAGCCATGACGTAGCCGGAAGACCCGCCGGGCCGGGCCGCACACCAGCGGCCCGGACACGTCGAACCTGCGGACGCTATAGCCGTCCAGCGTCCGCAGCGTCCACTCCAGCGTCCGCACCTCTCGCCCCCGCTGGCCTGCGATGACGCGGCCGTGCGGACGCTAGGAAGCTGCGGACGCTGAAATACAGCAACTCTCTAGGACGGCAACCGGCACCACTCCCACGCACCGCCCCAAGGGACACGAGGAGTCACCAAAGCCATGGCACGCCAAGAGCCGACCGACCCGCGCGCCCTCCTGCGTGGCGGCCTCCCGGACCGCTACCTCACCCCCGAGGACCTGGTCACCATGTTCAGCCTCCCGAGCGTCGAGACCGTCTACCAGTGGCGACGCAAGCGCATCGGTCCGCCCGGCTTCCGCGTCGGCCGCTACATCCGCTTCAACCCGGCCGCCGTCCAGGCGTGGGAAGCCGAGCGCACCGCCCTGGACGACGCAGCCTGAGCGCGCGGCTGCGCGGCAGACGCGCGGCATCAACCGCGCGGCGCGCGGCCACTGCGCGGAACGAACCGCGCGCCGCGCGGCAGGGGAGGCAGCACCCGCCGGGCCGGGGAAGCGGGGAGAACTCCCCAACCGCCTCCCCGGACCGGACCCCCGCACTGAACAGTGCAAACGGCGGTTCGGGGAGGCGGGGAGGCGCCGCCGACAGCACTCCGAAAACCGCCCCGGGAAGCCCCTCGGAGCCTCTGCCTCTGCCTCCCCGCCAGCCCTCCGGCGGACACCGGAAGCGGCAGGGAGGAACGGCCCACCGGCTCAGGGAGGCAGGGAGAACTCCCTGACTGCCTCCCTGGCCCACATCCCTCTACCTGATCAGCGCAAATGCCCCCTCAGGGAGGCAGGGAGGCACGCGCCGGCACCCCCCAAAAAAACCCCTCCGGAAGGCGCCCGAGACCCCCTGTCTCAGCCTCCCTGAAGCACCGCCCGGCGGTGCTACCGGTAGCAGCCCCACCCGATACCGGTAGCACCCCCGCTAGCAGCCCAAACCCCCGGTGATCAGGCCCGTAGCGAGTAGCGGGCCTGGCCCAGCACACCCCAAAACCGGCCCGACGGACGCCACCAAGGCCCCGCCGCGCCCTGCTACCGAGAAGGGAGTCAGCCCACATGGCTGGCCACATCCAAGACCGCTGGTACAAGACCGAGACCGACACCGACGGCAAGACCGTCCGCGTCAAGACCGACCGACACGGCACGGGCATGCGCTACCGGGCCCGGTACGTCAGTCCCGATGGCTCGGAGAAGTCCAAGAGCTTCCCCGATGGACAGAAGCGCATCGCCGAGAAGTGGCTCTCTCAGATTGAGGCCGATATGACGCGCGGCCAGTACATCGACCCGCGCGCCAGTCGGACCACGTTCCAGCAGTACGCGGAACGCTGGATCGCGGCCCAGACCACGGACGTGGCAACCCGCACGGCCGTCGGGACGCGGCTACGCCTGCACGCCTTCCCGTACATCGGCTCCCGTCCGCTCGGCTCGTTCCATCCCGAGCACATCCGAGTGTGGTCCCACACTCTTGAATCGGCTGGGCTGGCCACGTCGTACCGACGGGCCATCTTCGGCAACGTCTCGTCCGTCTTCAGGGCTGCCGTGGACGATCGACTCATTGCTAGGAACCCCTGCCGCGCCGGGTCGGTCAGGGCCCCGAAGCCCGCTGCTGGCCGCGTACGGCCGTGGAGTGTTGACCGTGTGTTCGCCATGCGTGCAGCGCTCCCGGAACGCTTCCGGGCAACCGCCGACGTCGGGGGAGGCTGCGGATTGCGGCAGGGCGAAATCTTCGGCCTGCCGGTCGATGAGGTGGACTTTTTCACGGGTTGGCTGCACGTGGGTTACCAGGTGAAGCCGATCAATAAGCATCTGGTCTTCGCGCCGCCGAAGGGCGGAAAGGTCCGTGACGCGCCTCTCCCCCAGGAGGTCAGCGCCGCCCTTGCTGCCCACATCAAGCGATACCCGCCCGTAGACGTCACCCTGCCGTGGCGCACTCTGGACGGCCCCCTGGTGACGAAGAAGCTGATCTTCACCAACGAGGACGGTTCGGCGTTGCACCGGAACGCCTTCAACCTGAGCGTCTGGAAGCCTGCTCTCGTGGCCGCAGGGGTCATCCCAGAGCCTGAGCGGGGCAAGCGGGCCCAAGCGTCGCGCGAGGACGGCATGCACGCGCTGAGGCACTTCTACGCCTCCGTGCTGTTGGACGCGGGAGAGAGCATCAAGGCTCTGAGTCAGTACCTCGGGCACAGTGATCCGGGATTCACGCTGAAGGTCTACACACACCTCATGCCGAGCAGCGAAAGCCGCACCCGGTCAGCCGTGGACGGCATGTATGCAGCAGCCGGGAAAGCTCACGACGGCCCAGGGACGGCCCAGGCGGCCTGAGCGACGCTGCTACCGGCGGCAAAACCGCTGGTAGCAGTGCGTTCGGCGTAGCTCCGTCAATAGATCACCATAGACAACTGACAATCCGTCAGTCAGGAGTCGTGCTCCGTGACCTGCTCCACAACGCTGGTGCCGCTGCCCGCCTGCGACTCCCACTCCCAGCTCTCCTCCAGCCGTACCCGCCCGTCGGCCAGCTCGACCACCGTGGACACACAGTGCCCCGACGACGTCGTCCCGTCCCGCTTGAGCTGCACGTACCGGAAGTCCAGCCGGTCGCCTTCCCTTGTGCCCACCAGGTACCCACGTACGACATCGCCGCCCGCGTACTCGGCCCGGATCTCGCCGTCCTTCTCGTGGTACGTGAAGCGGGTGCGGGTACCCACCTGACCTGGGGCTTGGTCCGCGACCGGGGCGAGGACCAGACCGTCGAGCGAGCGGGCCATGGGGTGAGGCTCCCTTACTGAGACTTATGGCGGCGGGCTAGGGTGGCCAACGTAGAGCACTCGCGGGAGCCCGGACGCACCGGGCTGAGAGGGAGGCTGGCGGCCTCCGACCGTACGAACCTGATCCGGGTCATGCCGGCGAAGGGAGGGGCTGGACGCCCATGTCGCGTACGCGAACTTCAGACGTCCTCGTCGTCGGGGGCGGAATCATCGGCCTGGTCACGGCGTGGCGGGCCGCGCAGCGCGGGTTCACGACGGCCGTCGTGGACCCCGAGCCGGGCGGCGGCGCCGCCCAGGTGGCCGCGGGGATGCTGGCCGCCGTCACGGAACTGCACTACGGCGAGCAGACCCTGCTGGGCCTGAACCTCGCCTCGGCCCGCCGCTACCCGGACTTCGCGGCCGAGCTCACCGACCTCACCGGCCACGACCTCGGCTACCGCCGGTGCGGCACGCTCGCCGTCGCGCTGGACGCCGACGACCGCGCGCATCTGCGCGAACTGCATGCCCTGCAGCGGCAGTCGGGGCTGGATTCGGAGTGGCTGTCGGGGCGGGAGTGCCGGCGCCTGGAGCCGATGCTCGCGCCCGGGGTGCGCGGCGGGCTGCGGGTCGACGGCGACCACCAGATCGACCCCCGGCGGCTGACGGGAGCCCTGGTGGCGGCGTGCGAGCGGGCCGGTGTGGTCTTCCACCGCACCTGGGCCGAGCGCCTCGACGTCGTACGGGACCGGGCTGCCGGTGTCACCACGACGGACGGCACCGAGCTGGGCGCGGACCAGGTGGTCCTCGCGGGCGGCAGCCTCAGCGGGCGGTTCGCGGGCGTCCCCGACGACGTACTGCCGCCGGTGCGGCCCGTGAAGGGGCAGGTGCTGCGACTGACCGTGCCGAAGCGGTACGCGCCGTTCCTGAGCCGGACCGTGCGGGCCGTGGTGCGCGGCAGCCAGGTGTATCTGGTGCCGCGCGAGAGCGGGGAGCTGGTCGTCGGGGCGACGAGCGAGGAGCTGGGCTGGGACACGACAGTGACCGCGGGTGGGGTGTACGAACTGCTGCGCGACGCCCATGAGCTGGTGCCGGGCATCACGGAACTGCCGCTCACCGAGACGCGGGCCGGTCTGCGCCCCGGCTCCCCCGACAACGCGCCGCTGCTCGGGCCGACCGAGCTGGCGGGGCTGTCGCTGGCCACCGGGCACTACCGCAACGGCGTGCTGCTCACGCCCGTCACCGGGGACGCCATGGCGCACGTCCTGGCCACCGGCGAACTCCCGGACGAGGCCCGTCCGTTCACGCCCCGGCGCTTCGGCGCCGCCGCCCTCACGGAGCAGCCGGCATGAACATCTCCCTCAACGGGGAGCGGCGAGAGCTCGCTCCCGGTACGGCGCTCGACGTCGCCGTACGGATGCTCACCGCGGCACCCTCCGGAGTGGCCGCCGCCCTCAACGAAACCGTCGTCCCGCGCGCGCAGTGGCCGTCGACGCCCCTCTGCGAGGGCGATCGCGTCGAGGTCCTCACCGCCGTCCAAGGAGGCTGACCCATGGCCGACGATCCCTTTGTCATCGGCGGTGCGTCCTTCACGTCCCGTCTGATCATGGGCACGGGCGGGGCGCCCAGCCTGGAAGTGCTGGAGCGGGCGCTTGTGGCGTCCGGGACGGAGCTGACGACGGTCGCGATGCGACGGGTGAACCCGTCGGTGCACGGGTCGGTGCTGTCGGTGCTGGAGAAGCTCGGGATCCGGGTGCTGCCGAACACCGCGGGGTGCTTCACCGCGGGTGAGGCGGTGCTGACGGCCCGCCTCGCGCGTGAGGCGCTCGGCACCGAGCTGATCAAGCTGGAGGTCATCGCCGACGAGCGGACGCTGCTGCCGGATCCGATCGAGTTGCTGGACGCCGCCGAGACGCTGGTGGACGACGGTTTCACCGTGCTGCCGTACACCAATGACGACCCTGTGCTGGCGCGGAAGCTGGAGGACGTCGGCTGTGCGGCGATCATGCCGCTCGGCTCCCCGATCGGGTCGGGGCTCGGCATCCGCAATCCGCACAACTTCCAGCTGATCGTGGAGCACGCGCGCGTGCCGGTGATTCTGGACGCGGGTGCCGGTACGGCGTCGGACGCGGCGCTCGCGATGGAGCTGGGGTGCGCGGGCGTGATGCTCGCCTCGGCGGTGACGCGGGCGCAGGAGCCGGTGCTGATGGCCGACGCGATGCGGCACGCGGTGGAGGCGGGGCGGCTGGCCCGGCTGGCGGGACGGATTCCGCGACGGCACTTCGCGGAGGCGTCGTCGCCGGTCGAGGGCATCGCACGGCTGGACCCGGAACGTCCCGCGTTCTGAACGCACGTTCGACAAAGCTCTTCGATCAATGAGTCGTCCGTCACAGGTCGGCTCCAGTACCGCCCCGATCCCGGCGGGACCGGACGGTGTGTCGGTGTCGGCTCGTACACTCACCTGCGTGGATACGACCCTTCAGGACCCTCTGGTCGGGCAGGTGCTCGACGGCCGGTATCGCGTGGACGCGCGGATCGCGGTCGGCGGGATGGCCACGGTCTACCGGGCCCTGGACACCCGCCTCGACCGCGTGCTCGCGCTCAAGGTGATGCACCCGGCGCTGGCGGTGGACGGGGCCTTCGTCGACCGGTTCATCCGGGAGGCGAAGTCCGTCGCCCGGCTGGCGCACCCGAACGTGGTGCAGGTCTTCGACCAGGGCACCGACGGGTCGTACGTCTATCTCGCCATGGAGTACGTCGCGGGCTGCACCCTGCGCGACGTACTGCGCGACCGCGGGGCGCTGCAGCCGCGGGCCGCCCTGGACATCCTGGAGCCGGTGCTCGCCGCGCTCGGTGCCGCGCACCGGGCCGGGTTCGTGCACCGCGACATGAAGCCGGAGAACGTCCTCATAGGGGACGACGGCCGGGTCAAGGTCGCCGACTTCGGGCTCGTGCGGTCTGTGGACACCGTGACCAGCACCACCGGCGCGGTGCTCGGCACCGTCTCGTATCTCGCGCCGGAGCAGATAGAGCAGCCCGGCGCGGCTGACGCCCGTGTCGACGTGTACGCGTGCGGTGTCGTCCTGTACGAGATGCTCACGGGCGACAAGCCGCACGACGGGGACTCCCCCGCGGTGGTGCTCTACAAGCACCTTCACGAGGACGTCCCGCCGCCCTCGGCCGCCGTGCCGGGGCTGGCGTACGAGCTCGACGAGCTGGTCGCGTCGGCCACCGCCCGTAACCCGGACATCCGCCCGTACGACGCCGTGGCACTGCTCGCGCAGGTCCGGGACACGCGCGCCGCGCTGAGCACGGACCAGCTGGACGCGGTGCCGCCACAGGCGCTGTCGGCGGAGCACAGCAACGCCGACGACCGTACGAGCGTGATCCCCCGCGCGCTGAACATCCAGCGACCGCTGCCCGTGAACGAGGACGAGCGGGAGCGAGAGGCCGTCTTCAACAGAACCAGCCGACTGGAGTCGCCGCCTCCGCCGCCCCGGCGCCGGTCGCGCACCTCGCGTGCGCCGCGCGGTCCGCTCGTCGTCGTCGCCGTGCTGCTGGCGCTCGGCCTGGGCGTCGGCATCTGGTACATCAACTCCGGCCAGTTCACCCAGGTCCCGCCGCTGCTGTCCAAGACCGAGGCGCAGGCCCGGGACCGGCTGGAGGAGGCCGGGCTCGACGTCGGCAAGGTGGAGCGGTCCTACAGCGACACCGTCAAGCGCGGCAGCGTCATCAGCACGGACCCGGTGACCGGCGCCCGCATACGGCACAACGACTCCGTGTCGCTGGTCATCTCGGCGGGACCGGAGACCGTGAAGGTGCCCGACCTCCAGGGCTACCCGCTGGCCAAGGCGAGGAGCGAGCTGAAGGAGAGCGGTCTCCAACCGGGCATGGTGACCCGGGAGTTCAGCGACGACGTCACCCGTGGCTCGGTGATCTCCTCGGACCCCGGCGACGGCACCAAGGTCCACTCCGGCTCCGCGGTCACGCTGACCGTGAGCAAGGGCAGCCCGGTGGACGTCCCGGACGTCACCGGCGACGACCCGGCCGACGCCAGGGCCGAGCTGGAGGAGGCCGGCCTGAAGGTGAAGGTCGCCGCCGCGCGGGTCAACTCCGAGTTCGACGCGGGCCAGGTCGCCCAGCAGTCGCCGACGGAGGGCAGGCAGGCCGCCGAGGGCGACACCGTGACGCTCACGCTGTCCAAGGGCCCCGAGATGATCGAGGTCCCGGACGTGGTCGGCGACAGCGTCGACGACGCCAGGGCCGAGCTGGAGGCCGCCGGCTTCGAGGTCGAGGAGGACCGCGGTCTGCTCGGCCTGTTCGGCGACACGGTCAAGAAGCAGTCCGTGAAGGGCGGGAAGCCGGCGCCGAAGGGGTCGACGATCACGATCACCATCCGGTGACGTGGGCCGGCTCCGGCCGGTGATCGGGCGGGCCGGACCGCATGACACCCTGATCGGGTGAGAAGTCAGCAGTCCGGCACCGCCCTGACGGGCCCCTCCCGCAACCCCGTCGGCGGCCATGTCCCCGTGGCCGGCGGCCTCAGCTTCGTCGGGCTCACCTACGCCCACGACCTCAAGGCCGAGACCGTCCAGGTCTTCGTCGCCAATCCGCGCGGCTGGGCCACGCCCGCCGGGAATCCCCGGCAGGACGAGGAGTTCCGCGCGGTGTGCGAGGCCGAGTCGATCCCGGCTTATGTGCACGCGCCGTACCTGATCAACTTCGGCTCGCACACCGCGGCGACCGTCGAGAAGTCGGTGGAGTCACTGCGTCACTCGCTGCGACGAGGGCGGGAGATCGGCGCGCTCGGCGTGGTCGTGCACACGGGCAGCGCGACCGGCGGCCGGGAACGGTCGGTGGCCCTGAAGCAGGTACGGGAGCAGATGCTGCCGCTGCTGGACGAGCTGACCCATGACGACGACCCGTTCCTGCTCCTTGAGTCGACGGCGGGCCAGGGTTTCTCGCTGTGCTCGCGCACCTGGGACTTCGGGCCGTACTTCGAGGCGCTGGACGCCCATCCGAAGCTGGGCGTGTGCCTGGACACCTGCCACATCTTCGCCGCCGGGCACGACCTGACCGGCCCGTCCGGTATGCACCAGACGCTGGACCTGCTGGTGGACACCGTCGGCGAGGGCCGGCTGAAGCTGATCCACGCCAATGACTCCAAGGACGTCGTCGGCGCCCACAAGGACCGGCACGAGAACATCGGCGCGGGCCACATCGGCGAGGACCCGTTCCGGGCGCTGATGACCCACCCGGCCACCGAGGGCGTACCGCTGATCATCGAGACACCCGGCGGGAAGGAAGGGCACGCGGCGGACGTGGAGCGGCTGAAGAAGCTTCGCGACGCATAGCCCGCGCCGTTATGCGCGAGGAGTGAGGAGTGAGGAATGAGGAATACCCCAGGGGGGTATACGGTTTCTTGCTCGGTGCGGGAACCGTGACCTGACATTGGGGGCACTCATGCAGCACGAAGCACATACGGCACACGGTCACCATCACGAGGCGGCCGCCACCAGCAGCTGGGCGATGGCCGCCCAGGCCACACTGCACTGCCTGACCGGCTGCGCCATCGGCGAGGTGCTGGGCATGGTGATCGGCACCGCGTTCGGCTGGGGCACCCTGGCGACCCTGATCCTGGCGATCGTCCTGGCGTTCTTCTTCGGCTACGCGCTCACCCTGCGCGGAGTCCTGAAGGCGGGCGTCGACCTGCGCGCCGCGCTCAGGGTGGCGCTGGCGGCGGACACCCTGTCCATCGCGGTGATGGAGCTGGTCGACAACGGTGTGATCGTGCTGTGGCCGGGCGCCATGGACGCCGGGCTCACCGACCCGCTGTTCTGGTGGGTGCTGGCCATCGCGCTGGCCGTCGCCTTCGTCCTGACCACGCCGGTCAACAAGTGGATGATCGGCCGCGGCAAGGGACATGCGGTGGTGCACCAGTACCACTGACGACCGCGCGGGGAGCAGGAGTCAGAGCTCGGGGCCGTCCCCGGGCTCCTCCTGGTACGAGTACCGCTGTTCCTTCCAGGGATCGCCGATGTTGTGATAGCCGCGCTCCTCCCAGAAGCCGCGGCGGTCGGCGGTCATGTACTCCACGCCGCGGACCCACTTGGGTCCCTTCCAGGCGTACAGATGGGGGACGACCAGACGGAGGGGGAAGCCGTGCTCGGCCGTCAGCAGTTCGCCGTCCTTGTGGGTGGCGAAGATCGCGCGCTCGGAGGCGAAGTCCTCCAGGCGGAGGTTGGAGCTGAAGCCGTACTCCGCCCAGACCATCACATGGGTGACGGCCGGCGCGGGCGGGGCGATCTCCAGGATCGTACGGGCCGGGATGCCGCCCCACTCCGCGCCGAGCATGCTGAACTTCGTGACGCAGTGCAGATCGGCGACGACGGTGGTGTACGGCAGGGCCGCGAACTCCTCGTGGGTCCAGCAGTGCTTCTCACCGTCGGCGGTGGCCCCGAACACCCTGAACTCCCAGCGTTCGGGACGGAACTTCGGAACCGGTCCGTAGTGCGTCACCGGCCAGCCGCGCTGCACCCGCTGCCCCGGCGGAAGCTCGGAGTGTGCTGCTGCTCCAGTTTCGCGCTCCACCGGGTGACCCATGACTCCATCCTGACAGACCCGAAGCAGTGCGCCTGACCTCACCTTCCGCAATTCATTGCAAACTGGACTAAGCATGCACTTACTTACTAAGTGAAGACTTACTGGACGATCTTCGTTGCCGGTGCAATCATGCGGCGCAACCTGGCAGTTCCCCCGCTTGGAAGGAGCCCGAAGCGATGCAGGGCGACCCCGAGGTCCTCGAATTCCTGAATGAGCAGCTCACCGGTGAGCTCACCGCGATCAACCAGTACTGGCTGCACTACCGGATCCAGGACAACAAAGGCTGGACGAAGCTCGCCAAGTACACGCGTGAAGAGTCCATCGACGAGATGAAGCACGCGGACAAGCTCACCGAGCGCATCCTCATGCTGGACGGCCTGCCCAACTACCAGCGGCTGTTCCATGTGCGGGTCGGCCAGACGGTCACGGAGATGTTCCAGGCCGACCGGCAGGTCGAGGTCGAGGCGATCGACCGCCTCAAGCGCGGCATCGAGGTCATGCGGACCAAGGGCGACATCACCTCGGCGAACATCTTCGAGTCGATCCTCGAGGACGAGGAGCACCACATCGACTACCTGGACACCCAGCTGGAACTCATCGACAAGCTCGGCGAGGCGCTCTACCTCGCGCAGCAGATCGAGCAGCCGAGCTAGGCAGCGTCCGCCAGATCGGTCCGCATCGGCTTGCCCTGGTCGGCCGGCTCGCGGCGAGGGCATGCGTCCCTGCCCAGGAGTGCCTGGATGCGGCGTACACACGACCCGCAGTCCGTGCCCGCCTTGCAGGCCGAAGCTATCTGGCGAGGAGTGCAGGCGCCGCCCTCCGCGTGCTTCTTCACCTGCTGCTCGGTGATGCCGAAGCAACTGCAGACGTACACGCGGTTCACCTCCCGGCGGGATCGATGTGCCATCCCCTTGATCGGTGAGGCAAACCTAACCTTACCCGGCTCGCAGCAACGGTAAAAGTGCTGTGGGGCGTGGATCGAATGTGATCCGCGCCCCACTCCACGCCCCACTCATGCCCCTGTAACAGGCAACCCCGTCACTGGTCCCTGTACATCTCCGCGACAAGGAATGCCAGGTCGAGGGACTGGCTGCGGTTGAGCCGCGGGTCGCAGGCCGTCTCGTAGCGCTGGTGCAGATCGTCGACGAAGATCTCGTCGCCGCCGCCCACGCACTCGGTGACATCGTCACCGGTGAGCTCGACGTGGATGCCGCCCGGGTGGGTGCCGAGGCCCTTGTGGACCTCGAAGAAGCCCTTGACCTCGTCGAGCACGTCGTCGAAACGGCGGGTCTTGTGACCGGAGGCCGCCTCGAAGGTGTTGCCGTGCATCGGGTCGGTCACCCAGGCCACCGTGGCGCCGGAGGCCGTGACCTTCTCGACCAGCTCGGGAAGCCGGTCGCGGATCTTGTCGGCGCCCATGCGGACGATGAAGGTCAGCCGGCCCGGCTCGCGCTCGGGGTCGAGGCGGTCGATGTACTGCAGCGCCTCCTCGGCCGTCGTCGTCGGGCCGAGCTTGATGCCGATCGGGTTGCGGATCCGCGAGGCGAACTCGATGTGCGCGTGGTCCAGCTGCCGGGTGCGCTCACCGATCCACACCATGTGCGCCGAGACGTCGTACAGCTGCCCGGTGCGGGAGTCGACCCTGGTCAGCGCGGACTCGTAGTCGAGCAGCAGCGCCTCGTGCGAGGAGTAGAACTCGACCGTCTTGAACTCCTCCGGGTCGGCCCCGCAGGCGTGCATGAAGTTCAGCGCCTGGTCGATCTCGCGGGCCAGCTGCTCGTAGCGCTGACCGGACGGGGACGACTTCACGAAGTCCTGGTTCCAGGCGTGCACCTGGCGCAGATCGGCGTAGCCGCCGGTGGTGAAGGCGCGCACCAGGTTGAGCGTGGAGGCGGAGGCGTTGTACATCCGCTTCAGGCGCTCGGGGTCCGGGACGCGGGCGACCTCGTTGAAGTCGAAGCCGTTGACCGAGTCGCCGCGGTACGTCGGCAGGGTCACGCCGTCGCGGGTCTCGGTGCCCTTGGAGCGCGGCTTGGAGTACTGGCCGGCGATGCGGCCGACCTTCACGACCGGCACCGAGGCGGCGTACGTCAGCACGGCGCCCATCTGGAGCAGGGTCTTGAGCTTGTTGCGGATGTGGTCGGCGGACACCGCGTCGAATGCCTCGGCGCAGTCGCCGCCCTGGAGGAGGAACGCCTCTCCCTTGGCGACGGCCGCCATCCGGGCGCGCAGCTGGTCGCACTCGCCCGCGAAGACGAGCGGCGGATACGACTCGAGGTCCGCAACGACTGCGCGCAGAGCCTCGGTGTCGGGGTACTCGGGCTGCTGCGCCGCGGGCAGGTGTCGCCAGGTGTTGCCAGCACTCGCGCTGGTCTTAGCGTTCACGGTCACGACCTCAACATTACGGGGTCGTGTCGGGCGTCCTGCCCCATGCCCAGCAATTGAGACACGAGGTACACGACTCGGACATGCGGTAGGGTGCCTCGCATGTTCGCGCACTCGACCCAGAACTGGTGGTGGACCGCTGATCCGGCGGCCCACTGACTGCGCGTACGACACACTTCGCGAAGGCCGCCCGAGGGGCGGCCTTCGGCGTTTCCCGGGGTCCGTTCCTCACCGACATCGACGGAAGAGGAACCATGGACCTGGCACAGCTCCTGCACGACCGCCGCCCTTTCGCGCTGCTGCGCCGCCGTACCCCGGGCCACGACCACGACCTGATCGAGGTCCTGGTCGGCCCGGTCGCCACGTACGACCGCCTCGCCGACCTCCCCGACGAGGGCCTGGCGCTCGTCCCCTTCCGCCAGATCCGCGAGCGCGGCTTCGACGTCCGCGACGACGGCACGCCCCTGACGGTGCTGACCCCCGAGGAGTCGTACAACATCCCGCTGGCCGAGGCCCTGGAGCAGCTCCCGGCCCACGACGTGCGCGTCGAGGGGGGTGGCTTCGACGTCGGCGACGAGGAGTACGCGGAGATCGTCGGGCGGGTGCTGCGGGACGAGATCGGGCGGGGCGAGGGCGCGAACTTCGTGATCCGGCGGACGTACGAGGGTGAGATCGCCGGGTTCGGACGCGCCGACGCGCTGGCACTGTTCCGGCGGCTGCTGGAGGGTGAGCGAGGGGCGTACTGGACGTTCGTCGTGCACACCGGCGAGCGCACGTTGGTCGGGGCGAGCCCCGAGGTGCACGTCCGGATGTCCGGCGGCACCGTCGTCATGAACCCGATCAGCGGGACGTACCGTTACCCCGCCGAGGGCCCGACGCCCGAGCATCTGCTCGGCTTCCTCGCCGACGGCAAGGAGATCGAGGAGCTGTCGATGGTCGTCGACGAGGAGCTCAAGATGATGTGCACCGTCGGCGACATGGGCGGGGTCGTCGTCGGGCCGCGGCTGAAGGAGATGGCGCACCTCGCGCACACCGAGTACGAGCTGCGTGGGAAGTCCTCGCTGGATGTGCGGGAGGTCCTGAAGGAGACGATGTTCGCGGCCACCGTCACCGGCTCGCCGGTGCAGAACGCCTGCCGGGTGATCGAGCGGTACGAGGCCCGCGGGCGCGGCTACTACGCCGGTGCGCTGGCTCTCATCGGCCGGGACTCCGGAGGTGCCCAGACCCTCGACTCCCCCATCCTCATCCGCACCGCCGACATCGACGCCGGCGGCGGGCTGCGGGTGCCGGTCGGCGCCACGCTGGTGCGCGGCTCGGACCCCGGTAGCGAGGTCGCGGAGACGCACGCCAAGGCGGCGGGGGTACTGGCGGCCCTGGGCGTACGACCGTCCCGGCCCCGTGCGGACCATGCGCGCGCATGTCTCGCCGACGACCCACGCGTGCGTGCCGCGCTCGACGGGCGCCGGGCCTCGCTGGCCCCCTTCTGGCTGCGGATGCAGGAGCGGTCCGCGGAGCTGGGCGGACATGCCCTGGTCGTCGACGGTGAGGACACCTTCACGGCGATGCTGGCCCATGTGCTTCGGTCGACCGGCCTGGAGGTGACCGTCCGGCGCTACGACGAGCCCGGGCTGCGGGAGGCCGTGCTCGCGCACGCGGGGCCGGTGGTGCTGGGCCCCGGGCCGGGTGACCCCCGCGACCTGACCGACCCGAAGATGCGCCTGCTGCGCGACCTCACCGCCGAGGTCCTTCGTGACCACCCGCACGGCGTCCTCGGCGTCTGCCTCGGCCATGAGCTGATCGCGGCCGAGCTGGGGCTGGACATCGTGCGCAAGGAAGTGCCGTACCAGGGCGCGCAGACCACGATCGACCTGTTCGGGCGGCCGGAGACGGTCGGCTTCTACAACAGCTTCGTGGCGCGCTGCGACGACGACGCACGGCAGGAGCTCGCCGCGCACGGTGTCGAGGTCAGCCGGGCGGACAACGGGGAGGTGCATGCCGTGCACGGGCTGGGCTTCGCCGGTGTGCAGTTCCACCCGGAGTCGGTTCTGACGCTGAACGGCGCCGCCGTCGTACGCGATCTCATGGGTCAGTTGCGCGGGACCAGCACGTTCTCGGAGCGGCGGCCCGCGGTGTAGTCGAGGACGTTTCGCAGCGTGGTCTCGACGATCTGGCCGACGGCGTCCTCGGTGTAGTACGCCTGGTGCGAGGTGACCAGGACGTTCGGGAAGGTGACGAGACGGGCCAGGGTGTCGTCCTCGATCGCCTGGAGGGACTTGTCGAGGAAGAAGAGCCCGGCCTCCGCCTCGTACACATCGAGGCCGACGCCCGTGAAGCGGCCCTCGCGCAGCTCGGCGACGAGGGCCGCGGTGTCGATGAGGCCGCCCCGGCTGGAGTTGACCAGGATCGCGTCGTCCTTCATCGCCTTCAGGGCGTCCGCGTCGATCAGCCGGCTGGTCTCCGGCATCAGCGGAACGTGCAGGCTGACCAGGTCGGACTCGGCGAGCAGGCGGTCCTTGGGGACGTACTGCATGCCGAGTTGCATACAGGCGGGGTTCTCGGCGATGTCCCAGCCGAGCAGCTTCATGCCGAAGCCATGGGCGATGCGGGCGAAGGCCTCGCCTATCTTTCCGGTGCCGAGGACCCCGGCGGTGCGGCCGTGCATGTCGCGGCCCATCAGGCCGTCGAGACGGAAGTCGAAGTCACGCGTGCGCGTGGAGGCGCGCACGACACGGCGGTTGACCGCCATGGCGAGCGTCCAGGCGAACTCGGCCACGGAGTACGGCGAGTAGTACGAGACCCGGGCGACGGTCATGGCGAGGCGCTCGGCGACCTTGAGGTCGATGTTGTTGAAACCCGTGGAGCGCTGGGCGACCATCCTGGTGCCGCCGGCCGCCAGGGTCCCCAGGACGCGTTCGCCGAGGTCGCAGTTGACGCTGGTGCAGACGATCTCGTGGCCCATGGCGATGGGTGCGGTGTCCTCGTTGAGGAAGACGTCCAGGCAGCGGACCTCGTGGTGGCCCTGGAAGGCCCGCTCGATCAGCGGCCTCTCGTCCGCCTGCACGCCGAAGGCGAGAATCTCCAAGGCTGCTCCCGTTTCATAGGGGCTATGGGCCGAATATACGGCCCACAGCCCCGTGTCGCCGGGCGGAAAGCAGCCGCCGTGAAGGCTCCGGGTTCAGCCGAAGAAGACCCCGACCTCCTCGTACAGCTTCGGGTCCACCGTCTTCAGTTTGGCCGTGGCCTCCGCGATCGGGACGCGGACGATGTCCGTGCCGCGCAGGGCGACCATCTTGCCGAAGTCGCCGTCACGGACCGCCTCGATGGCGTGCAGCCCGAAACGGGTGGCGAGGAAGCGGTCGAAGGCGCTGGGGGTGCCACCGCGCTGGATGTGCCCGAGGACCGTCGTACGGGCTTCCTTGCCCGTGCGCTTCTCGATCTCCTTGGCCAGCCATTCGCCGACCCCGGACAGCCGGACATGTCCGAAGGAGTCCAGTGACTGGTCCTTGAGGACCATGTCGCCGTCCTTGGGCATCGCGCCTTCGGCGACGACCACGATCGGGGCGTACGACGCCTTGAAGCGCGAGGTGATCCAGGCGCAGACCTTGTCGACGTCGAAGCGCTGCTCGGGGATGAGGATGACGTTGGCGCCGCCGGCCAGCCCGGAGTGGATGGCGATCCAGCCGGCGTGCCGGCCCATCACCTCGCAGACCAGGACCCGCATATGGGACTCGGCGGTGGTGTGCAGCCGGTCGATGGCCTCCGTCGCGATGCCGACGGCGGTGTCGAAGCCGAAGGTGTAGTCGGTGGCGGACAGGTCGTTGTCGATCGTCTTCGGCACGCCGACACAGGGCACGCCGTACTCGTCGGACAGTCGGGCGGCGACGCCGAGGGTGTCCTCGCCGCCGATGGCGATGAGCGCCTGGACCTCCTGCTTGGCGAGGTTGTCCTTGATGCGCCGGATGCCGTCCTCCTGCTTGAGGGGGTTGGTGCGCGAGGAGCCGAGGATGGTGCCGCCACGGGGCAGGATGCCGCGCACGGCGGGGATGTCGAGACGGACGGTGTCGTTCTCGAGCGGACCTCGCCAGCCGTCCCGGAAGCCGACGAAGTCATAGCCGTACTCCTGAACGCCCTTGCGGACGACGGCCCGGATGACGGCGTTGAGACCGGGGCAGTCGCCGCCTCCGGTCAGTACTCCGACCCGCATGGAAATGTCCCTTCGCCGCGGTTGCCTGGTGAGGCCACGCTAATGGTGAGCCACGTCACAGCGGGATGGGTCGGACCGGCAATTCCGGTGAACCGCCGGGTGTTCGGGTTTACGCGCCGTCAAGCGGACGGCGGTGGATCACTCGTCGTCGAGCCCGCGCTCGATCGCGTACCGCACCAACTCCACGCGGTTGTGCAGCTGGAGCTTGCCGAGGGTGTTCTGTACGTGGTTCTGGACCGTGCGGTGGGAGATGACCAGGCGTTCGGCGATCTGCTTGTAGCTCAGGCCCTTGGCGACGAGCCGCAGCACCTCGGTCTCGCGGTCGGTGAGCTGCGGGGCGCCCGGCTGGTCGGTGCCGTGGGCGGCGGGCGCCGGGTCGGAGGCGAGGCGGCGGTACTCGCCGAGGACCAGACCGGCCAGGCCCGGCGTGAACACCGGGTCGCCGACGGCGGTACGGCGCACCGCGTCCAGCAGTTCCTCCGTGGACGCCGACTTCAGCAGATAGCCGGTCGCGCCGGACTTCACGGCCTCCAGGACGTCGGCGTGCTCGCCGCTCGCGGACAGGACGAGGACGCGCAGGGCCGGGTTGTGGCCGACGAGTTCCTTGCAGACCTGGACGCCGGGCTTGGCGGGCAGGTTGAGGTCGAGCACCAGGACGTCGGGGGCGGCGGCCTTGGCGCGGCGTACGGCCTGGTCGCCGTCGCCCGCGGTGGCGACCACCTCGAAGCCGGACTCGGCGAGGTCACGGGCGACCGCGTCGCGCCACATGGGGTGGTCGTCGACCACCATGACCCTGATCAGACCCTGCTGTCCGTTGGCGGTGTCCGTCATCGCTGCTCGGCCTTCCCCCGTGAAGCGCTGCTGTCCTTCGGTGCTTTCAGTTCCACTTCGGTGCCCTGCCCCGGTACCGAGATCAGCTCGGCGCTGCCGCCGAGGTCCCGCAGCCGTCCCCGGATCGACAGGGCGACGCCGAGCCGTCCCTCGCCCTCGGCCTGCGCGAGCCGGCCCTCGGGGATGCCGGGCCCGTCGTCCCGTACGGTGACGATCACCCCGTCGGGCTCGTCCTCGACGAGGATCCACGCGCGGGCGTCCTCCCCCGCGTGCCTGCGCACGTTGTCCAGCGCGGCCCCCACGGCGGCGGCCAGCTCCCGCGCGGCGACCGGGGCCAGCGGGACCGGCGCACCCGGCTCGGCGAGGCTGACCTTCGCGCCGACGAAGGGGGCGAGCAGCGCCCGCAGATCGACGGGACCACCGGCGTCGTCGGGCTCCTCCACGGCGCGTACGACGGCTCCTTCGGCGGCGTCCTCCGACACCCGCGAGACGGGTACCAGTCCGCCCGAGACCAGCGTGCGCAGCGCCACCTCCTGATCGCCGGCCATCCGGCCGAGCTCGGCCGCCTCGCCGCCGATGACGGCGCCGCGCCGCTGCACCATCGCCAGCACCTGCAGGACGCTGTCGTGGATGTCCCGGGCGAGGCGCTCGCGTTCGCGGGTCGCCGCCTCGATCTCCAGGGCGCGGGCGAGGGTGCGCTCGGAGGCGCGGGCGACCTCGACGACGTAGCCGATGGCGATGGAGGCGATCCAGACCAGCAGCACCATGTGGACGGTGTCGCGGGTCGGTACGCCGGAGCGGTGGATCAGGTTGGCGGCGGCGACCAGCGTGGAGGCGAAGGCCGCCCAGCGCCAGCCGCCCTTGATGGCGAACGCCAGCACGGCGCCCGCCGTCCATATCGACGGCAGGGTCGGGGCCCCGGCGTCGATCCGCGCGGGTGTCTCGGCGAGCCGGGTGAGCAGGATGCCGACCAGGGCGATGGTGAGGTCCGCGACCAGGAAGCGCTTGGTGCAGCTCGCGGCGTTCGCGACCCTCGGCAGGGTGGCCAGCGTCCAGACGGCCAGTACGGCGAAGTAGGGGATGGCCACCCAGGGGTGGGCGATCTCGTCGTAGGCGCTGGTGAAGAGCCCGATGGCGTACACCATGGTCAGTACCCGGTAACCGGCGAGCGCTCGCCACAGCGGCTGCTCGACGGACATGCGCATGACCCGCTCACGCTCGGCCACGCCCCCACCCCCCTTGTTGTCGGATCGCCCCGGCCAAGACTGCCCTGTCCCGGCCCGGACCGCTCCGCCTCGCCCGCCTGCTTCTGCCGCCGGGCCCGCTACTTCTCCTGCTGAGCCTTCTTCGCCTGTTCCTTCTCCGCCTTCGCCGCGTCCGCGATCTGACGCTTGGCGGCGGTCGCGTAGATGTCGACGTACTCCTGGCCGGAGAGCTTCATGATCTCGTACATGACCTCGTCGGTCACCGCGCGGAGCACGAAGCGGTCGTGCTCCATGCCCTGGTACCGGCTGAAGTCCAGGGGCTTGCCGATCCGGATGCCCGGGCGCATCAGCTTGGGCATGACCTTCCCCGGCGGCTGGATCTTCTCCGTGTCGATCATGGCGACCGGAAGGACCGGCGCTCCGGTGGCGAGCGCCACGCGCGCGAGGCCGCCGGGCTTGCCCCGGTAGAGCCGGCCGTCGGGCGAGCGGGTGCCCTCGGGATAGATGCCGAACAGCTCGCCGCGCTCCAGGACCCCGATGCCGCTCTTGACGGCGGCCTCACCCGCGCCGCGCGCTCCGGAGCGGTCCACGGGCAGCTGGCCGACGCCCTTGAAGAAGGCGGCCGTCAATCTGCCCTTGACGCCAGGGGTGGTGAAGTACTCGGCCTTCGCGATGAAGGTCACCTTGCGGTCGAGGACCGCGGGCAGGAAGAACGAGTCGGAGAACGAGAGGTGGTTGCTCGCCAGGATCGCGGGGCCCTCGGCGGGGACGTTCTCCAGGCCTTCCACCCAGGGCCTGAAGGCGACCTTCAGCGGTCCCCCGATGGTCACCTTCATCGCGCCGTACAACAACCGAGTGCCTCCTGTTTGTGTCGCTCAGACCTTAACCCGGAGCGCTGTCAATGAGCCCGACGGCCCTGGTCGGTGTCAGTGCGGTCGCGTACGGTGAAGCACACCTGCTGTTTCGGTGTGCGGCTCCGCCGCGTGGGTTCATGTCGTCGCACCCGTCCATGTCGTCCCTCTCACGAACGGGAGACCGTAAGGTGCCGGTCCTTCCTGGAGCCGAGCCGTACCGCCACGAGGGCGGGGAGGTCGGGGTCCTCCTGTGCCACGGCTTCACCGGTTCCCCGCAGTCGCTGCGCCCCTGGGCGGAGTATCTCGCCGAGCGCGGGCTCACCGTCTCGCTGCCGCTGCTGCCGGGACACGGCACGCGCTGGGAGGACATGCGGCTCACCGGCTGGCAGGACTGGTACGCCGAGGTGGACCGCGAGCTGCGCAACCTGCGCGACCGCTGCGAGCGGGTCCTCGTGGCCGGCCTGGCCATGGGCGGCGCCCTGGCCCTGCGGCTCGCCGCGAAGCACGGCGAGGATGTGGCAGGCGTCCTGGTCGTCAACCCGGCGAACAAGGTGCACGGACTGTCCGCGTACGCCCTTCCGGTCACCCGCCACTTCGTCCGTACGGCGTCCGGGAGCGTCGGCGACATCGCCAAGGAGGGCGGCGTCGAGATCGGGTACGACCGGGTGCCGCTGCACGCGGCCCACTCCCTGCGGAACTTCTTCCGGCAGCTCGACGGCGAACTGCCGCAGGTCACCCAGCCGCTGCTGCTTCTGCGCAGCCGGCAGGACCACACCGTGCCGGCGGTGGATTCGGAGCGGATCCTGAGCCGGGTGTCGTCCACGGACGTAACGGAGATCGTGCTGGAACAGAGTTATCACGTGGCGACGTTGGACCATGACGCGGACCGGATCTTCGAGGAGAGCCTCGGATTCATCGGCCGGGTCGCGACCGGCGTCGGCAGAGAAGGGACGACTGCACGTGGCTGAGCACGACTCCGACCGCGAGAGGCGCGAGGACCGCGAGGATCGCGAGCCGGAAGAGCAGCACGTCCCGTTCGACGAGGACGCAGCCTGGGCCGCGATCGTCGCCGGGTACGGCGACGAACCCACGGACCCGCCGGGCGTGAAGCCGTTCAAGTCGGTCGAGGACCTGGCGTTGCTCGAATCCGACGCGAACGACGGGACGACCGGCGGGACGGACCCGGAGCCTGAGGCCGAGAAGAGCGAGCAGGGCGAGAAGGGCGACGAGCCCGGCGAGGGCAAGCCGCCCAAGCCGCTCGGCAGCTCGGTGTCCTTCGCGCCCGGCATCGGTCCCCGCGACTACAGCGCGCCCGAGCCGTCCGAGGACGACTTCGACGCCGAGGACGAGGGCCACTTCGTCCCGCCGGAGCCACCGCCCCTGCCCACCGCCGACGCGACCGCGAAGTTCGCCTGGCTCGCGGTGATCGGCGGGCCGATCCTGCTGCTGCTCGCCGTCGTGCTGGGCTGGGACATGACGTGGTGGCTGGCCACGCTCGGCATCGGCGGCTTCCTGGGCGGGTTCGCCACGCTGGTGATGCGGATGAAGGCGGACGACGAGGACGACGATCCGGGGCGGGGCGCGGTCGTCTGACCTACTGAGCTGCGGGAATTCTGAGGGCGGCCAGGACCGGAAGGTGGTCCGTGGCCGCCCTCAGGTCTGTCTGCGTGATGCCGGGATGCCCGAGCGGGACTCCGCAGCCGAGCACATCGATGCCCTTGGTGGCGAAGATCGCGTCGATGCGCTGGTGGGGGTCGAGCGGGGTCGAGGTGTACTCGCTGCCCCAGGGGGCGGTGGCCCAGCAGTCCTGGAGGCTGTCGGCGAGGCGGCGGAAGGTGCGTCCGGTGGGGCGGTCGTTGAGGTCGCCGCCGGCGATCGCGTGCTCCACGCCCATGCCGGACAGGCGGTCCAGCAGCATGCCGCCCTGTTCGTAGCGCTCGTCCTTCTGCAGGGAGAGATGGCAGGAGAGCACGCCGAGGCGGGCGCCGCCGAAGCGGAGCACCGCCGTGGCGAAGCCGCGCCTGTGGAGTCCGGGGGTGAGCGGGAGGAGTACGTCCTCCGTTCGCTCCACGGTGGCCCTGAGATCGCACAGGATCGCGGGGCCCGCGGCCGTGCCGCCGCCGGTGAGGATGACGAGGTTCGCGGCGCCGGCCAGGCGGGCGAGTTTCTTGCGCCAGCGGAAGAAACGGGGTGCTTCCTGGATCAGGACCAGGTCGGGAGCGCAGGCCGTGATGACACGGGCGAGGGCGTCGGTGTCGTCGCGCATGGAGCGGATGTTGTAGCTCATGACGCGGATGAGGGCTGAACCGTCGGGCTCTGTGCGGGAGTCAGGGAGCAGCGACATGTCGATCAATGTACGCCTACGACCTCGGGGCGCGAGGTTTGTGTGCGACTGCCGGTAGTGGGTGGCTGGTCGCGCCCACGCGGCGAAGCCGCATGGTGACAGAGCCCCGCGCCCCTCAGGTACATGCACGCGCCGTCACTTACATGATCGGGTCCGGCTCCCTCGCCAGGTCCGCCGCGCCCACCAGGCCCGCCTCGTTGCCCAGTTGGGCGGCGATGACGTCGGCCACCGGGCGCCAGTTGCCGCCCACCAGCCAGCGCTTGTAGGACTTGCGGATGGGGTCGAGGACCAGTTCGCCCTCGTCCGAGAGGCCGCCGCCGACGATGAAGGCGGAGGGGTCGAAGAGGGAGGCCAGGTCGGCGAGGCCGGCGCCGGCCCAGCGGGCGAGTTCGCGGTAGGAGTCGACGGCGACCGGGTCGCCCTGGCGGGCGGCCATGGAGATGTGCTTGCCCTCGATGCCCTCGGGGCTGCCGTCGCCCAGGCCGAGCAGGATCTCGGCGTTCTCCGGGGTGGCGTTGGCGCGCTGCTTGGCGTATCTGACCAGGGCGCGGCCGGAGGCGTACTGCTCCCAGCAGCCCTGTGAGCCACAGCCGCACATCAGCCCGTCCGGGACCATCCGGATGTGGCCGAACTCCGCGGCGACGCCGTAGTGCCCGCGGCGCAGCTTGTTGCCGATGATGATGCCGCCGCCGAGGCCGGTACCCAGCGTGATGCAGATGACGTTGCGGTGGCCCTTGCCGGCGCCGAACTTGTACTCGCCCCACGCGGCCGCGTTGGCGTCGTTCTCCACGACGACGGGGAGGCCGACGCGGGCCTCGACCTTCTCCTTGAGCGGCTCGTTGCGCCAGTCGATGTTCGGCGCGAAGTAGACCTCAGAGCGCTGCCGGTTCACATAACCGGCCGCGCCGATGCCCACGCCGACGATCTGGTGCCCGGCGCGCGCTCCCTCGACGGCGGAGGCGATGGCGTCCACGATCCCGTCGGGCGTGCCCGGGGTCGGCACCTTGTGGGTCGAGAGGATGTTGCCTTCCTCGTCGACCACACCGGCCGCGATCTTGGTACCGCCGATGTCGACGCCGATGGTGAGTCCCATGAATCCCTCAGTTTCGGTCGAGCCCCGCTACGGCCAACCGTACCCGAGGCCCTGGGGCCGGGTTCCCGTTGTCCGCCCGGCGGACGGGCTCGGGGAGGGCGTCGTGCCGCGTCAGTCCAAGTCGATGCGCTGACCGGGGCCGGTGCCTTCGCCCGGGTCGCGCTTGTCGTCGTCGAGCTCGTCCAGTTCCTGGGCGTCGTTCGGGCCGCTCGTCCAGCGCCGTTCCTGGTTCTGGACCGCGGAGCGGTAGGCGGCGAGGAGTTCGGTGCCGGCCGCGGCGAGGTGGTCGAAGACGTCCGGGTTGCGGTCGATGACGGGCTCGACGGCGGCCTTGGCCTGCTCCACGACCTGCTTGACCACCTGCTGGGCGGCGGGTCCCGCGACCGCGCCGAGCAGCGGGGACTGGATGGTCGACAGCTTGTCCGCGACCGCGTCGACGAGCTTGCGCAGTTCCTCGGCGGCCGAGCCGGGCGGCGCCCCGTACTGGGTGCGGCGGCGGGCCTTCTCCTCCGCGAGGTCCTCGGCGCACGCCGTCGCCCAGGCGTCGGCGTCGGTCGCCCGTACCTCGTCGACGCCCTCTTGCTGGGTGGCCTCGGACGGGGGGAGCTCTTCGCTCATGACGGACTCCTGACTACGGTTCGTCTCTACGACGTTACCCGAACGGGCGTATCTGCTTCACCGGGTCCGAGGCCACAGGGCCGGATCCGGCGCGAACCGGATCCGCAGCTCGCCGTCGCGCAGCGCGGCCCCGTCCACGGCGCACCGGCGCAGGGCGGACGGCAGGGGCACGATACGACGGAACTGCCCGGCGGTGACGACGAGTTCGTCGCCGCGCCGGATGAGGTCGAGTTCGTCGCGTGCGGCGCCGGGCAGCGGGACGTGCCAGACCAGGACGCCGTCCTCGGCGAGCCGGTCGGTGACGGGCCACTCGACGGTGGACGGCGTGCCGTTGACGGCGGGCACGGCGAGCGCGGCGAGGTCGTCGGCGCCGCGCGGGTCCTGCCCGAGGTGGGCGACGCCCCGGACGTCGTAGCCGTCCGCCCGCCACTCCTCCAGGACCTTGCGCTGCTGGGCCACGGGCCCGGCGAGCCAGCTGCCGGCCGCCGCCTCCGTCTCCGGCAGGACGCGGTTGGCGATCAGCAGCTCGGGGCGCAGACCGCGCAGGGCGAGGGCGAGGCCGGCGGCGCGCACGGCGTCGGCACCGCCCGGTCCGGGTTCGGCGACCAGCCGTACGACGGTGTGGCGGTCGGCGACGACGGCCTCCACGGCGGCGAGCTCGATGTCCCAGCGGGCGGTGGTCTCGTACAGCCACTCCGCGGGCATCGGTACGCCGGCCAGCCGGCCGAGGACGGGCCGCAGCGCACGGGCCGCCTGCCGCTCGGGCGGCAGCAGCCGGCGCAGATAGCGGCGCAGTTCCTCGGGGAGGGAGAGCAGGGCGAGGGCGTGCGGGGTGGCGGGCAGGTCGACGACGAGGAGGTCGTGGGCCTCGGCGAGGGCGGCGTCCCGCAGGGCCCGCAGCAGCGCGAGTTCCTCGGCGCCGGGGAGGGGGGTGACCTCCTCCGGGTCGAGCCGGGAGGCGCCGAGGAGGTCGAGGGCGGAGGTGGCGCGCTCCTGGAAGGCGGCGAGGTCGTCCCGGAATCCGGTGGCCGCGTCGGGGCGCCAGGCGGTGAGGTTCTCGGTGACCCGGGTGGGGGCCGGTCCCGTGCGCACGCCGAGTGCCGTGCCCAGGGTGTCGGTGCGGTCGGCGCTGAGGACGATGGTGCGGGTGCCCTCACGGGCGGCGGCGAGCGCGGTGGCGGCGGCGACGGTGGTACGGCCGCTGCCGCCGGGGCCCGTGATCAGGATGGTGCGCATGGGGGTGAACCGTAACGGACGTCGGAGTTCGGGCCGATTTCGCGTCGCCCGGCGGCATGGCAGGCGGGCCCGACGGACAGGCGGGTGGAGATCGCGTACCGCGTACCCCCGCCCACCCGCGGCGAACCGCCTACTTGCCCGACTCCACCCGCTTCTTCAGTCCCGCCAGCGCCCGGTCGATGATGACCTTCTCGGCCTTGCGCTTGATCATGCCCAGCATCGGGATCTTGACGTCGACCGTCAGCTGGTACGTGACCTCGGTCGAGCCCGCGCCCGCCGGCTTGAGGAGGTACGAGCCGTCCAGGGAGCGCAGCATCTGGGACTTCACCAGGGTCCAGGAGACCTCGTGCTGACCGGTCCAGGTGTACGCCAGCACCTGGTCGTCCTTGATCGCCCCGGCGTCCATGACCAGCCGGACCTGCTCGGCACGGCCCTGGTCGTCGGTCTTGAGGACCTCCGCCTCCTTCACCTCGCCGGTCCAGTCCGGGTAGCGGGCGAAGTCGGCGATCACCCCCATCACATCGGCCGGTGCCGCCTCGATCGTGATGCTCGAGCTGGTGTGTTCCGCCATCGCCGTGGCTCCTCCAGATGCGGGCCGGTATGAAGTCGTGGTGCGCACGCGTGCGCAGCGTGAAGGCTACCGCGCGTCCGACCGGCCGACTTCACCCCCACCTGCGCCATCGCCGCGAAAGCGCGCACGGCATCCGAATTCGCTCACCATTCCAGCGCCCACGGCTTCCCCGAGCCCGCGAAGTGCCCCACGTTCACGCACTCCGTCGCCCCGATCCGCATCCGCCGCACCAGTGGCTGATGGACATGCCCGAACAGGGAGTAACGAGGACGCGTCCGGCGAATCGCCTCCAGCAGCGCCTTGCTTCCCCGCTCGAAGCGCCGCGCGACCGTGTCGTAGACGAGCTCCGGGACCTCCGGCGGGATGTGCGTGCACAGCACGTCCACCTCCCCCACGGCCTCGATCTTCGCCGCGTACTCCTCGTCACTGATCTCGTACGGCGTGCGCATGGGCGTGCGCAGCCCGCCGCCGACGAAGCCGAAGGTCCAGCCGCCGATCTCGGCCCGCTCCCCGTCCAGCACGGTCGTGCCCGGCCCGGCGTACTCCGGCCACAGAGGCGGCATGTCGACATTGCCGTAGGTGGCGTACGTCGGCGTCGGGAACGCCGCGAAGAGCTCGGCGTACTGCTTGCGCACCGCCTTCTCGATCGCGGCCCGTCGGTCCGAGCCGATCCCGGCCCACAGCTGCGCCCCGAACTCCCGGGCCTCCTCGAAGCGCCGGGCGGTGCGCAGTTCCACGATGCGGTCGGCGTTCGCCACCCCGAACAGGTCGGGGAAGATGCCGCGCGAGTGGTCGGCGTAGTCCAGGAACAGCACCAGGTCGCCCAGGCAGATCAGGGCGTCCGCGCCCTCGCCTGCCCTGGCCAGGTCGCGGGCGTTGCCGTGTACATCGCTGACCACGTGGACGCGCGTCCTGCGGTTTCCCGTCGGTGTCGGTGCCATGGCGATCAAGGGTAGGCGTGTGCGGCATACGTGAACAGTGGCAGCGGAACCGATGGTTACTGGCCAGTCGTCAGACCGCTCGACTACTGTGCGCGCAGAAACACCAATCCGTGTGACGCAGCGAACATCTCGCCGGGCCCCCCTGTCGAAGAAGCCATACCGGCGGGTAACGTCCGGTCGGTCCAGTCGTGCTCTGGATTTCAACATGTGAATTCCCGAGCACTTGCCCGAGCCTTGGACCGCACCGTCGCATCACACAACGTCGTGGCGCCGGCGCCCTATGAGGAGCAGCAGTCTTGCGCGAGTTCAGCCTTCCGGCTTTGTACGAGGTCCCTGCGGACGGCAATCTGACCGACATCGTCCGCAGAAACGCCGCGCAGCACCCGGACGTGGCCGTCATCGCCCGCAAGGTCGGCGGTGCCTGGCAGGACGTCACGGCCACCACCTTCCTCGCCGAGGTGCGCGCGGCCGCCAAGGGGCTCATCGCCGCCGGTGTCCAGCCGGGCGACCGGGTCGGCCTGATGTCCCGCACCCGCTACGAGTGGACCCTGCTCGACTTCGCGATCTGGTCGGCGGGCGCGGTCACCGTGCCGGTGTACGAGACCAGCTCGCCGGAGCAGGTGCAGTGGATACTCGGTGACTCGGGCGCGACCGCCATGATCACGGAGCTGGACGGTCACACGGCCGCCGTCGAGTCGGTGCGCGACCGGCTGCCCGCCCTCAAGCACGTCTGGCAGATCGAGGCCGGTGGCATCGAGGAGCTGGGCCGGCTCGGGCAGGACATCAGCGACGCGGCGGTCGAGGAGCGCAGCTCGCTGGCGAAGGCCGACGACCCGGCGACCATCGTGTACACCTCGGGCACCACCGGCCGCCCCAAGGGCTGTGTGCTGACCCACCGCAGCTTCTTCGCCGAGTGCGGCAACATCGTCGAGCGTCTGCGGCCCCTGTTCCGCACCGGCGAGTGCTCGGTCCTGCTCTTCCTGCCGCTGGCGCACGTCTTCGGACGGCTGGTGCAGGTCGCGCCGATGATGGCGCCGATCAAGCTGGGCAATGTCCCGGACATCAAGAACCTCACCGACGAGCTGGCCGCGTTCCGGCCGACGCTGATCCTGGGCGTGCCGCGCGTCTTCGAGAAGGTCTACAACTCGGCGCGCGCCAAGGCGCAGGCGGACGGCAAGGGCAAGATCTTCGACAAGGCGGCGGACACGGCGATCGCCTACAGCAAGGCGCTGGACACCCCGTCCGGCCCGGCCGTCGGTCTGAAGATCAAGCACAAGGTCTTCGACAAGCTGGTCTACAGCAAGCTGCGCGCGGTGCTCGGCGGCAGGGGTGAGTACGCCATCTCCGGCGGCGCCCCGCTGGGCGAGCGGCTCGGGCACTTCTTCCGCGGCATCGGCTTCACGGTCCTGGAGGGCTACGGCCTGACCGAGTCCTGTGCCGCGACCGCGTTCAACCCCTGGGACCGGCAGAAGATCGGCACGGTCGGTCAGCCGCTGCCGGGTTCCGTGGTGCGGATCGCGGACGACGGGGAGGTGCTGCTGCACGGCGAGCACCTGTTCAAGGAGTACTGGAACAACCCGGGCGCGACCGAGGAGGCGCTGGCCGACGGCTGGTTCCACACCGGTGACATCGGCACCCTCGACGAGGACGGCTACCTCAGGATCACCGGCCGCAAGAAGGAGATCATCGTCACCGCGGGCGGCAAGAACGTCGCCCCGGCCGTGATCGAGGACCGTATCCGGGCGCACGCGCTGGTCGCGGAGTGCATGGTGGTCGGCGACGGGCGGCCGTTCGTGGGCGCGCTGGTCACCATCGACGAGGAGTTCCTGGAGCGCTGGTGCTCCGAGCACGGCAAGCCGGTGGGCTCCACCGCGGCGTCGCTGCGCGAGGACACGGACCTGCTGGCCGCGATCCAGTCGGCGGTCGACGACGGCAACGCCGCGGTGTCGAAGGCGGAATCGGTGCGGAAGTTCCGCATTCTTCCCTCCCAGTTCACGGAGGACTCGGGCCATCTGACGCCGTCGCTGAAGCTCAAGCGCAACGTCGTGGCGAAGGACTACGCGGACGAGATCGAGGCGATCTACCAGAAGTAGTACCGCCCTTCATCAGGCGGTACGACGGCTCATGGCGCGGTGTCCTCCACGAGGACCCGCGCCATGGTGCGTTCGGCGAGCGCGGTGATCGTCACGAACGGGTTCACCCCGATCGACCCGGGCACCAGCGAGCCGTCCGTGACGTACAGCCGCGAATACCCCTTCACCCGGCCGTAGTCGTCGGTCGCCTTCCCCAGCACACAGCCGCCCAGCGGGTGGTACGTGAAGTCGTCGGCGAAGACCTTGTTGGACGAGCCGAACAGGTCGTACCGGTAGATCGTGGCGTTCGCCCGGTTGATCCGGTCGAACAGCTTCTTCGCCATGCCCACCGACACCGCACTCTGCGCGGCACTCCACCCGAGCCGCACCGCACCGCTGCCCGAGTCGTACGAGAACGACGCGCGCTCCGGGTTCTTGGTGATCGCCAGATAGAGGCTGACCCAGTGCTCCAGTCCGGTGGGCAGGGGAGCGATCTCGGCGAAGACGGGGTTGGCCGCGTTGGCCCAGTCGTCGATGCCCATGACCGGCATGGTCGACTGGTTCGCCCCGACCGTGTCCCACAGGTGGTTGGCCCGCCCCAGCATCACGTTGCCGTTGGTTCCCCACCCCGTGCCGACGTTCGCGTCCAGGGCGGGCAGGGTGCCCGACTCCCTTGCGCGGACGAGGAGTTCGGTGGTGCCGACGCTGCCGCCGCCGAGGAAGAGATACGTACAGCCGTACTGCTTGGTCTCCACGACGGTGCCGGTGTCGTCGATCCGGTCGACGGTCAGGACGTACGTCCCGTCGGCGGCCCGGCTGATCGACCTCACCTTCTCCAGGGTGTGGATGGTGACGTTCCCGGTGCCCAGCGCCGAGGCGAGATACGTCTTGTCGAGGCTGCGCTTGCCGTGGTTGTTGCCGTAGATGACCTCGCCGGCGAGCGCGGACCTGGTCGCGGTGCCGGCCGCCTCGCGCTGCATGTACCCGAAGTCGTAGACGTTGGGCACGAACGTGGTCCGCAGGCCGGCGTTGCTCGCGTGCTTGCGGGAGATCCGGGTGAAGCGGTACCACTCGGTCGACTCGAACCACGCGGGATCGACGGTGTTGACGCCGAGCATGGAGCGGGCGCGCGGGAAGTACGTGTCGTACATCTCCGCGGAGTCCACGGTCGGGAACTGCTCGGCGAAGTAGGACCGGAGCGGGGTGACCGCCATGCCGCCGTTGACCAGGGAGCCGCCGCCGACGCCCCGGCCGACGTAGACGGACATGTGGTCGTAGTGGACGCGGTCGAGGACTCCCGGGTACGCGCTGATGTCCTTGTTGACCACGTCCAGCCACAGGAAGGTGGCGAGCGGGGCCTCGGTGCGGGTGCGGAACCACATGGAGCGCCGGTCGGGGGCGCTGGTGGAGCAGAAGACCTTGCCGTCGGGGCCGTTGGTGTTCCACAGGCGGCCCATCTCCAGGACGAGGGTGCGGATGCCGGCCTCGCCGAGGCGGAGGGCGGCTACGGCGCCGCCGTAGCCGGAGCCGATCACGATGGCGGGCGCGTTGTCGACGGCGGCCGGTTCCACGGCGGACGCCGACTTGGGACCGATGCGGGTGAGACCGGAGGCGGCGGCCGTCTGGAGGGCCACCATCCCGAGGATTTGACGTCTTGTCAGCTGACGCTGCATCAGTTTTACTGTCATGTGCGCAGCATGTGCGGATTTTCGCGTTCCGCCTAGAGTGCGCGAACCCCGCTCACAGCAAAGCTTTGAGCTTCTCCGCCAGCAGGTCCCAGCGCCACTTCTCCTCGACCCACTCCCGGCCCCGCTCCCCCATCCTGCGGCGCAGCTCGGCGTCGCCGAGGAGGGCGACGACGCGCTCGGCGGTCTCCTCGGCGGAGCCGCCCCGCACCACCCAGCCGGTCTCCCCGTCGAGCACCGCGTCCGGCGCCCCGCCCGAGTCGCCGGCGACGACCGGCAGCCCGGTCGCCGATGCCTCCAGGTAGACGATGCCGAGGCCCTCGACGTCGAGGCCGCCCCGGCGGGTCCGGCACGGCATCGCGAAGACGTCGCCGGCGCCGAAGTGCGCGGGCAGCTCGGACCAGGGCACGGCGCCGGTGAAGCGGACGGAGCCGGCCACCCGGGTTTCGGCCGCCAGCTTGCGCAGCTCGTTCTCGTACGGCCCGCCGCCGACGATCAGCAGCACGGCCTCCGGCTCGGCGGCCAGAATGCGGGGCATGGCCAGGATCAGCGTGTCCTGCCCCTTGCGCGGCACCAGCCGGGACACGCACACGATCACCGGCCGGTCGGTCAGCCCGAGCCGCGCCCGCACCTCGTCACCGCCCGACTCCGGATGGAACGTCTTCTCGTCGACCCCCGGCGGCAGCTGCACCATCCGCGAGGCCGCGTCCGGCGTCAGCGCGGTCGCGATCCGCGAGCGCGTGTACTCGCCGAGGTAGGTGATCGTGTCCGTCGTCTCCCCGATCCGCCCCAGCAGCTGCCGGGCCGCGGGCAGCTGGGCCCACCCGGCTTCGTGACCGTGGGTCGTGGCCACGAGCCGCTCGGCGCCCGCCTTCCGCAGCGCGGGGGCCATCAGGCCGAGCGGGGCCGCCGCCCCGAACCACACCGACGTACAGCCGTGCTCGCGCAACAGCCCGACCGCCCGCCGGGTCGCCCCGGGCGTCGGCAGCAGCATCGTCGTACGGTCCCGTACGACCGTGAAGGGCTGCTCGGCGTCGAAGGCGGCCGTGGCCTCGACACCCTCGCGGCCCCGCTTCCAGGTGGAGGCGTAGACGACCAGCCGCTCCGGGTCGAGCCGCAGCGCCATGTTGTGCAGAAACGCCTGGATGCCGCCGGGACGGGGCGGGAAGTCGTTGGTCACGATCAGGGTCTTGTGCATCGCCGCCGACCTTACCGAAGCCGCTGTCCACAGCCGGGGCCCGGCCACGCCTGTGGCCCGCACACAGCCGGACACGACATCATGTTCCATTCAAGGCGGGAAGCGAACGGCAGGGGATCCAGTGGAGACGACGGACACGCGGCGGTCCTTGGCGTGGCTTCTGGGCGTCTGGACTCTGACCAGGGTGGTCCTGCTGCTGTTCGTGTTCAAGGTGTACGTCTTCCCCGGGCCGGACGTGACCAGCGACGTGTCGGTGATCTACCAGGGCTGGTACGACGTACTGCGCACCGGAACGTTCCCGCTGGACGACGTCACCTGGCAGTACCCGCCCGCCGCGGCACTGCCGATCCTCTCCCCCGCGCTGGTGTTCTGGCTGGACTACCCGTCCGCCTTCTTCGTCCTGGCCTTCACCGCCGACCTGGCGGTCCTGCTGCTCCTGCTGTACGCGGGCCTGCGCACCGGCCGCACCCTGCGCGGGGCCTGGGTGTGGGTGGCGGGCGTACCGCTGCTCGGACCGACCGTGTACGCGCGCTACGACGTGATGGTCACCGCCGTCGCCGTGGCCGCGCTGCTCGCCGGCACCCGGCGCCCCCGGCTGATGGGCACGCTGGCGGCCTTCGGCGCGATGCTCAAGGTGTGGCCGGTACTGCTGCTACTCGCGGCCCGCGGACGCGCCGCCTGGGGCTGGGCCGCGCTGACCGCCGGCGCCCTGTCCGCGGCGTTCGCCCTCGCCATGCCCGGCGCCTTCGCCTTCCTGACCTTCCAGCGGGACCGGGGCACCGAGGTGGAGTCGCTGGGCGCGCTGGTCTTCCATGTGGCCCGGCAGTACGGCTGGGACGGCCAGGTGCTCCTGAACTACGGCTCGGTGGAGTTCCTCGGCCCGTACGTCGACGTCGTCAGCACGGCCGCCCTCGCGCTGAGCGGGCTCGCCTTCGGCTGGCTGCTGCTGTGGCGGCTGAGGGCGCGGCGGTTCGAGGCGCCCACGCTCGCGGACGCGGCCTTCGTGGCGGTGCTGATGTTCACGACGACGAGCCGGGTGATCAGCCCGCAGTACATGGTGTGGCTGGTCGGCCTCGCGGCCGTGTGCCTGTGCTTCCGGGAGAGCCGTATGAGGATCCCCGTGGCCCTGGTCCTCGCGGCATCGCTGATGACGGTCCTGGAGTTCCCGGTGTGGTTCTCCCACGTCGTCGCCAGCGACGCCCTCGGCGTCACCCTGCTGCTCCTGCGCAACGGCCTGCTGGTCGTCGCCACCCTCCTCGCGGCCCGCGAACTGTGGCGCGCGACGGCGATCCGAGCGACCCCCGCCCCCGTACCGGCTCAGCCCACCCGCGCCAAGGAAACGTCCCTGCCCTCCTGACGCCGGACCCGCCGAACCGCTGCGAGCACCGCCCTGTACGGCCGTACCGAGCACGGTCACCCTGAGCAGCACCGGCGCTCCCCCGCTCCCCTCGAAGACCCCGCCCAGCGCGATGAAGCACCCCATCAACAGCAGATACGGCCCGACACCGCGCAGAAACAGCACACCGCCGTGGGCCACGGCGGGCCCCGCGCCGAACGCGGCCATGATCCACGGGGCGGCGGCACCCAGCACAACGGCCGCCACGAGCCCGGCGCTGCCCGCCAACAGCAAGGGGCTCGATCAGCCGAGCTGAGCCGGCAGATACTCCCGCCACTCCTGTGTGAAGTCCTCCAGCGAAGTCCCCAGTACGTCCTTCAGCGCGGCCTCGACCGCGCCCGCCCTGCGGTCGTGGGCGCCCACGGCACGGTAGAACTCGGCGAGTCTGACCTCGCCCCAGCGGTTCGCGATCATGCGGCAGGCCATCCAGCCGCCCTCGTAGGCCTGGGCCAGCCTGGTGGTGTCGCCCGTGAAGCCGAAGTCGGCGTCGGTCGGGAGGCTCTCGGGTGTGCGGCCTTCGGACACCGCGCGGCGCAGCTCGGGGGCGGCCTGGGAGGGCGAGCGGCCGCTGCCGAGGTAGCCGACCCAGTCGGCGTAGCCCTCGGAGAGCCACAGCGGGGTGGCGGGGGTGGTGTGGGCGCGGGTGGCGACGTGGGTGGTCTCGTGGGTGAGGACCACCTGCTTGCCGGGGTCGCCGAGGACGCCGTACGCCTCGGGGTTGAGGATGATCCGGTCCGCGGGGGCGCCCGCGGGGGCGCCGGTCTCGCCGGTGGTGACCGCGGCGATCCCGCGGTAGGAGGACGCGGGCGCGCCGAGCAGCCCCGCCATGGCGGTCAGCGACCTCGGTACGAGGACGACGACATGCCGGGCCCAGTCGGGGCCCCACGCCTGGGCCACGGCCGGCACCGCGTGGTCGGCCAGCTCCACGTACGACCGCAGCTGGGCGGTGGACTGCCCGACGCCCATGACGAGGCTGTCGTCGCCGCGCTGGACGCTCACCTCGCCCTGGTCCCACAGCTGCTGGGCGGAGCCCTTCGCGGGGCGCTCCGACTCGACGTACCAGTGGCCCGCCGCGTCCAGCCCGAGGCGCAGGGTGCGGCCGGCCCGGACGGGAGATCGGTCGTAGCCCTGGACGCGATAGCGGAGTTCGGCGTCGGCGAGGGCGGTGCCGCCGGTGCGGCGCAGGCCGGTCAGCCGGTACGACCAGTCGGCGAGGGGCACCGCGCGCAGATTGCCGAACCGGTCCCGCGCGCCCGTGCGCAGATACGCCGCCTCGTCGTGGTCGAGAATCGCCGCGGCCCGCCGGTCGAGCAGGCTCTGTACGTCGGCCTTGGCGCCGTCGGTCGTGGGCCGCCCGCCGCAGCCCACCAGAGAGATGAGCAGCAGACAGAGCGCCACCACGACTCGCGTTCCCGACGCCCGCCCTCGACCAGCCACTTTCCGATCGTACGGCGGCTCGGGCGCGAAGGTCAGACCCTGGTGACCGTCGCCCCGGGGATCATGCCCACCGGGTCGTAGCGCACGGGTGCGCCGGGGTAGGGCGCGTGGATCACCTGGCCGTTGCCCATGTACATCCCGACATGGCTGGCGTCGGAGCGGTAGGTGACGACGTCGCCGGGCTGGGCCTCGGAGAGCGGGACCTGCCGGCCCGCGTACCGCTGGCCCTGCGAGGTGCGCGGCAGGGAGACTCCGGCCTGGGCGTACGACCACTGGATCAGGCCCGAACAGTCGAAGCCGGAGGGCCCGTTGGCGCCCCAGATGTACGGCCGGCCCAGCGCGGACTGCGCGGCGGCGACGGCCGCTGCCGCGCGGCCCGAGGCCGGGATGCCGCTCCCGAAGCCCTCGAAGCCCGGCATGTCGGCGCGACCGGAGCGGGAGGCGCGGTCGTAGGCGGCGCGGTCGCTGTCGGTGAGGGAGTTGAGGAGCATGCGGGCCTCGGCGAGCTTGCGCTCCACGGTCCGCTTGTGGGCGGCGACGGCCTTGCGGCTCTTCTCCAGCTCCAGGAGCTTGCCGGCCGCCTCGCCGCGCTCCTGGGCGAGTTCGCGCATGGCGCCCTGGAGCTTCCTGAGCTGGCCGGCCTGGTGCGCGCTGATCCGGGCGAGCGCGGCGGCCTTGTCGAGGTAGTCCTCGGGGTCGTCGGAGAGCAGCAGGGCGAGCGAGGGGTCGAGGCCGCCGGAGCGGTACTGGGCGCCGGCCAGCGAACCGAGCACGTCCCGCATGGAGTTGATGTCCTCCTGCTGCCGGGCGATCCGGTCCTGCGCCCTGCCGACCTGCTCACGGAGCTTGTCGGCACGCTCGTCGGCCTGGTTGTAGGCCTCGGTGGCCTTCTCGGCCTCCTCGTAGAGGCGGTCCACCTTGGCCCGGGTGTCGTCCTGTGGCGCGGCCGTGGCCGGTGTGACCCCGAGGGCCGCGGCGGCGGCCGACATGACGCAGAGCGCTGCGTTGGCGCCCCGGTCGAATCCGGGCGATGCAAGGCGACGATGGGACCCCACGGGAAGCCGCACTCCTTCCGCTGGCGGACAGGGACTTTCCCCGGCAGCCGAAACACCGGCGACGGGGAAACGCGGCAGACAGTAGCTCCGTGCGGGGGCGGCGACCAACGACCGCGCCGGGCACGCAAAGTGACGCCCCGCCTCTGACGCAGGTCATGGGCGGGGCGTGGGGTCAGTCGGCGGTGCCGTAATTCGCTCGTTCGGGCGGCACTCTGTGTTGATCTTGCGGGCGCGAGGCCTGGGTCAGATGCGGACGCCGAACTGGAACGGCATGTTGTTGATCGACTCGTAGCGGACGACCGTGCCGGTGCGCGGGGCGTGGATGATCTGGCCGTTGCCCGCGTAGAGGCCGACGTGGTGCAGGTCGCCGTAGAAGAGGACCAGGTCGCCGACCTTGAGCTCGCTCATCGACAGGTGCGTACCGGCGTTGGCCTGGGCCTGCGAGGTGCGCGGGATGGAGACGCCGGCCTGGGCGTACGCCCAGGAGGTCAGGCCCGAGCAGTCGTAGGAGGCGGTGCCGGTGGCGCCGTAGACGTAGGGCTTGCCGAGCTGGCTCTGGGCGGCCTGGAAGGCGGCCATGGCGCGGCCGGAGGCGGAGCCGGTGTTGCCGAGGTCGACGCGGTCGGCGGAGGAGCGGCTGGCGCGGGCCTCCTGGGCGGCCAGGGCGGCCTTCTCGGCGGCCGTCAGGCTGTTGAGGAGCTTCTGCGCCTCGGCGAGCTTGGCCTGGACTTCCTTCTTCTTCTTGCCCAGTTCGGTGCGGGTGGAGGAGAGGTCCTTGAGCTTCTCGGCGGCCTCGGCTCGCTGCTGGGCGAGCTCGCGCTGCTTCTCCTGGACCTTCTTCAGCGAGTCGACCTGCTGAGCGCTCAGCTGGTCCATCGTGGAGGCCTTGTCCAGGTAGTCGTCCGGGTCGGACGACAGGAACAGCTGGATCGAGGAGTCGATGCTGCCCGTGCGGTACTGGGAGGCGGCCGCGAGGCCCATCGAGTCACGCAGCTCGTTCAGGTCTTCCTGACCGCGGGCCACGTTGTCCTGGATGGTGGAGATCTCCTTCTGGAGCTTCTCCTGCTTCTCCTTGGCACCGTTGTACTTCTCGGTGGCCTGCTCGGCCTGCTCGTAGAGCTTGTCGACCTTGGCCTGGACCTCGTCCTTGCTCGGCTTCTCGCTGGGGGCCGCGTTGGCCGCCTGCGAACTGATGGCCACGGCAGCAGCCGCCGCGGTGGTCAGCACGGTCACGCGTGCTCGGCTCGGCTGCTTGGGTCGACGGTGGGACGCCACTGAGGTGAAACCCTTCTTGTGAGTGATCACCCGCTCGGAGGTTCGACGCCAGACCCTAGTGACCCGGTTGTGATCAGATCAAATCCTCACACGAAAAATCTCGTCACACACATCATTCTTTACACACAACTCACATGCGGTGACGCGAGCTTGACGCTACGTTGCGTGACGACCGGGCCAATTCGGGCATTGCGCCTGTACGTTGGCGTTTTCAGGACAGTCGCTTGAGAAGCACCGCAGAAGCCACCGGCCGTGCTCCGGCCCGCGCCACCCCGTCGGCGACCTCACGGTCGGTCGAGGCGACGATGACCGGACGGCCCGGCGGCTCGGCGCGCACCAGCTGGCGGATCAACTCGTCCGCGGTCACACCCGGCTTGGAGAACAGCACCCGCACCCCGCGCGGCGGCGCCAGCAGCACCGGCGCGGCCAGCTCGGCCCCGTCGAAGACACAGGTCACCTCGGCGCCGGTCTGCGCGGCGAGCTGGGAGAGCTGGCCGAGCAGCCTGAGGCGCTGCTTCTCCAGCGGCATCTGGGGATAGCCGGTCTTGGTGACGTTGTAGCCGTCGACCACCAAGTGCGCCTGCGGCAGGGCGAGGAGCTGGTCGAGGATCGCGGGGTCGTTCTCGGACAGCGCTCGGGCGGCGATGTCCTTCGGGGTCATTCGTCCCGGTTCGACCGCGTCCACGGTCTCGGCGGGCCGCACGGAGACCGGCGGCAACGCCAGCTCCCGGCGCAGCCCTTGAGCGGCGTCCAAGAGGGTGTCCAGGAGCAGTCGTACGCGCATGTCCTCGACGCTGCGCCCCTCGCGTGCCGCTCTGCGCGTGGCCTCCACGGCCGCCTCGGCCTCTCCGAGCCGCGCCTTGAGCCGCCGGGTCTCGCTCTCGGCCGCGGAGAGCTGGGTCTGCCCCTCGGCGCGCACGCTCTCGATCTCGGCCTGGATCTTGCGCAGGGCGGCCTCGCCGCGCTTGACGTCACTGACGGCGGAGCGCAGCTTTCGGTGAAGCGATTCGGCTTCCTTCTTGGCCGAGTCCAGCTCGGTGCGCAGCCGCTCGGTCTCGTGCCGGGTGTGCTCGCGGGCCTGGGCGAGCTCCTCGCGCAGCCGCTCCAGCTCGGCCCGGGTCTCCTCGTCGGCCCGCTCGGCGTCGGCTCGCTGGGCCTCCTCGCCGGCCGCGGTGACCAGCTTGACCCAGCCGGTGGGCCGCAGAACATAGGCCGCGGCCGCCACGTCGAGCGGATCCGCGGCCGGGGGCGCCGAACCTGAGTCGAGGGCGCCGGTGAGCTCCGGCTGGGCCTCTCTGAGCTTCTCGCCGATACGCTGGCGGAACAGCGGATCGGTCTCCAGCGCGGCGGCCATCGCGTTGCCGGCGAACTTGGCCCGCCGGTTCGGCGCGAATCTGGCGTACTGCCGAAGCTGCGCGGGCAGTTCGCCGACGGTCAGGCCGCCGAAGCCGTCGGACACGATCTGTACGACCTTGCGCCGCACACCGTCGGGCAGCGGACGGTCGAGCACCTCGGCGGCGCCGTCGCCCGGCCCCCCGCCTTGTGTCTCCACCATCCCTCACACCCCAATATCTGTGCGGGGCCCTCCACCCTCTCGACTTCGCTCGAGCGGGGGACCCCCATCGTCAGGAGCCGGCGCCCGGCCTGTCCACGAGTTCCACCTTGTCGACCGCGTTGCACCAGCGGCAGCGCACCGATTCGATCGTCTCACTGAGCACCTCGCGCTCCTCGATCTTGGGCTCACCGGCCAGATCGAGGTGCATGTACTCCACCACCTTGGACGAGCGCGTCACATCGAAACGCGTGAGGTTGCCGCAGAGGGTGCAACGCCACCGCGTCGTGGCGGTCGGCAGGGGAACCGTCATCGTGACTGCGCTCTTTTCTTCCAGGCCTTCTATTGTCGGTGACGCGCCGTGCCCGGTGCGTGTGGCTCGTAACCCTACGGCCTGGCGGGTACTCGTCGCCCGTCCGTACCCGGCGGCGAGGCGGTCTGTGCGGCTGCGTCCCGTTACGTCATGCTCTGTATTCATGATCGGCAACTGGCGCGTGGCGCGTTTCGGAGCTCGGTTCGGCAGAGCGGGCCGGTCGGTCCGTTCCGCCCTCAGCTCCTCGGCGCCGGTGACGTACGGGCTGATCGGCCTGTGCTGCCTGTTGTTCCTGGTGGGACCGGCGGCGGGGCTCAATCCGGGGTACGGCTCGGGCGAGGGGCTGCTGGCCGCGCAGCGGGCCTACTTCCACCGCTGGGGCGTGGTGCCCGAGGAGCTGTTCCAGGGCTCGCCCCGGGCCGCCCTCACTCCCGCGACGGCCCTCTTCGTGCACGGCAGCTGGGTGCACCTGCTCGGCAACATGCTCTTCCTTTATGTGTTCGGCGTGATGACCGAGGAACGGATGGGCCGCGTCCAGTTCACCCTCTTCTACCTGGGCTGCGGCTATCTGGCCCTGCTGGGCTACGCCGCCGCCAACGACGACTCCACCCAGTCCCTGGTCGGCGCGTCGGGGGCGATCTCGGCTGTCCTCGGCGCTCTTCTGTTCCTCTTCCCCGGAGCGCGGGTGACAAGCCTGCTGCCGTTCCTGCTGTTCCTGCCGCTGCGCTTCCCGGCCTGGGTCGTGCTGCCCTTCTGGGTGGCCCTCCAGTGGGTGGCGGCGGGGCGGGCTGCCCAGGGGCCGGGGGTGGCGTATCTGGCGCATCTGGTGGGCTTCGGGCTGGGCTTCGGCTACGCGTGGGCCCGGTTCGGGCGGCCGACTAGAGTGAAACCCGCCCCAGCTCCGGCCCCCGAGGGAGAGAACCAGCCGTGATCACCGCGATCGTCCTGATCAAGACCAGCGTGGACCGGATCCCCGAGATCGCGGAACGGATCGCTTCGCTGGAGAGCGTGACCGAGGTCTTCTCCGTCACCGGCACCTACGACCTGATCGCGATGGTGCGCGTGAAGGAGCACGAGGACCTGGCCGAGGTCATCCCCGGACGGATCAGCAAGATCCCCGGCGTCGAGGCGACGGACACCCACGTGGCGTTCCGTACGTACTCCCAGCACGACATCGAGGCCGCCTTCGCCATCGGCCTGGACAGCTGAGCCCGGTGGTGCCGGGTCCGACGGGCCCGCGCCGCACCCCACACGGCCGTACGGCGGATCCTGATCGACCGCGGCGACTCCGGTACGTCCGCCGGGGGGCGCCTGGGCGCTCCAGACCATCGGCGCCCGGACGCCGCTCGGCTTCGAGCTCCCGTACGGCGGCCGCGAGCTGACGCGGGTCCGGCCCGGACCCGAGGCGCGGGAGGCGGAGCTGCCCGTCGTCTGCAACCCGTACGACGTGCTGTGACACCGACCTGAAGCCCGCCTCGCCCGCGCCGCCTTGCCGGGGCCCGGCTAGCGGCTCACGCGGAGGTGTCCGGTACGCAACGGCCGTCCTCGGTGCGGTAGTTCCACCGGGCGCCGTCCGTGACGAGCTCCTTCACGGCGTTCACGAACCGCTCGACGTGCTCGTCGGGCGTACCGGCCCCGAAGCTCACCCGGATGGCGTTGAGGGACTTCTCGCCCGGCGCGGCCTCGGGGGCGCCGCACTCGCCCTGGGCCTGCGGGTCGCTGCCCAGCAGCGTCCGCACCAGCGGGTGGGCGCAGAACAGCCCGTCCCGCACCCCGATGCCGTACTCGGCGGAGAGGGCGGCGGCGAAGTGGGAGCTGTTCCAGCCCTCGACGACGAAGGAGAGGACGCCGACGCGGGGGGCGTCGTCGCCGAACAGGGAGAGGATCCTGACCTCGGGAACCTCGGCGAGACCCGCGCTCACCTTCTCGATCAGGTACTGCTCGCGGGCGACCAGGCTGTCGAAGCCGGCCTCGGTGAGGGCCTTGCAGGCGGAGGCGATGGAGTAGGCGCCGATGACGTTCGGGGAGCCGGCCTCGTGGCGGGCGGCGCTGTCGTGCCAGTCGACGTCCACTCCCCCGTCCTCACGCCGGGTGACCTTGCGGCTGGCACCGCCGCCCGCGAGGTACGGCTCCGCCTCGCGCAGCCAGTCGGCGCGGCCGGCGAGGACTCCGGAGCCGAAGGGGGCGTACAGCTTGTGCCCGGAGAAGGCGACCCAGTCGACATCCAGGTCACGGACGCTCACCGGGTGGTGCGGGGCGAGCTGGGCGGCGTCGAGCACGATCCGGGCGCCGTGGGCGTGCGCGGCCGCCGCCAGCTCCCGTACGGGCCACAGCTCGCCGGTGACGTTCGAGGCGCCGGTGACACAGACCAGGGCCGGCCCGTAGGGGTCACGGTCGGCGAGGGCGCGCTCCAGGGTCTCGACGGCCTGGCGGGCGGTGCGGGGCGCGTTGAGGTAGGTGACGCGGGCGTCCCGCCAGGGCAGCAGAGAGGCGTGGTGCTCGGTCTCGAAGACGAAGACCTGGCAGTCGGCGGGGAGGGCGGCGGCGAGGAGGTTGAGCGAGTCGGTGGTGGACCGGGTGAAGACCAGCTGGTCGTCGTCGCGGCAGTCCAGGAACTCGGCGACCGTCCTGCGGGCGTTCTCGAACAGGTCGGTGGAGAGCTGGGAGAGGTACCCGGCACCTCGGTGGACGCTGCCGTAGTACGGCGCGTAGGCGGCGACGTCGTCCCAGACGTGCTGGAGGGCGGGGGCGCTGGCGGCGTAGTCGAGCGCGGCGTACGTGACCTCGCCGCCCGTGACGAGCGGGACGGTGACATCACTTCCCAGAACCGGCAAAGGGGCACAAATGTTCTGGACGGAGGCAGCGGTGGAGACAGACATGGGGGGACTCCCGTGAGATGAGAGAAGAAAGTGAAGGAGGGTGTGCGGAGGCGGGGCTCGGCGGCCCTATCGCATTCGCTTGCTCACGAGAGACTCCTCGACGACCAGGACCCCTGGCTCGCGAGGGGTCCGCGCTTGCCGTAGACCTCACTGCCTACGGCCTGGTCTTCACCCGGGGCACCCCGCCACGGACGGAGGGTTGCCGGACAGTCGGCCGGGGCCTCATGACTGTCACTCATGACCTGGTACAGGAACGTACGTTAGATGATCGTCGCCCCGCAACCCGTGTCCGGATCGCGGGACGACATCCGGTGAACGCTACGCGTTGCTCGCGGACACCCATCGGTCGAGCGTCCGCTTCGCCTCGCCCGAGTCGATCGACTCCGCCGCCTTCGCCATTCCGGCGCGAATCTGCTCGGTGAGCGGGGCGTCCGTGGGGTTCAGCGCCACCAGGGCGGCGGCCGCGTTGAGCACTACGGCATCCCGTACGGGCCCCGTCTCGCCGTTCAGCAGGCGCAGCGCCACATCGGCGTTGTACGAGGCGTCCGCGCCCCGCAGCGCCTCCACCGGCACCAGCTCGATGCCGACGTCGCGCGGGTCGAAGGTCTCCTCGGTGACCTTGCCGTCACGTACGACCCACACCCGGGAGGTGGCCGTGGTGGTGAGCTCGTCGAGGCCGTCGTCGCCGCGGAACACCAGCGAGGAGTTGCCGCGCTCGGCGAAGACGCCCGCGACGATCGGCGCCATGCGCGGGTCCGCCACGCCGACCGCCTGCGCCTTCACCTTCGCCGGGTTGGTCAGCGGACCGAGCACGTTGAAGGTCGTCCGGATGCCCAACTGGCCGCGCGCCGCCGCCACATGCCGCAGCGCGGGATGGAACTTCACCGCGAAGCAGAAGGTGATCCCGGCCTCCTCGGCGACCTCGGCCACCCGCGGCGTGGACAGCTCCAGGTTGACGCCGAGCTTCTCCAGGACATCGGAGGCGCCCGACGCCGACGACGCCGCCCGGTTGCCGTGCTTGACGACCTTCGCGCCCGTGCCGGCGATGACGATCGCCGACATGGTGGAGATGTTGACGGTCTTCGCGCCGTCGCCGCCGGTGCCGACGATGTCGACGGTCCGGCCCGGCACCTCGATCACGTTGGCGTGCTCGTACATCGTCCGGACGAGCCCGGTGATCTCCTCCACCGTCTCGCCCTTGGCCCGCAGTGCCACGACGAAGCCGGCGATCTGCGCGTCCGTCGCCTCGCCGCGCATGATGAGGTCCATCGCCCACGCGGTGTCGTCGGCGGCCAGGTCGGAGCCGTTCAGCAGGCCGTTCAGCAACAGGGGCCAGGAGCGGCCCGCCGCGGTGTTGCCTCCAGCGGGGGTCACAGCGCTCATAAGCCGCTCCAGGGTCAGGTGTCCCGCACTACGGGACATGAGTCTCAACGAGGTCCACCCTATCCAGCCACGGGGCACGGAGAAGGGCCCCGTCCGTACAACGGACGGGGCCCTCAACCGTGGCGTGGCAGGCGATCAGTGGTGGCCGTGGCCGCTCGTGATCTCCTTGTACTCCTCGACGGTCGGCTTGGGGATCTGGCCGTCCTCGCCGAAGTACGACTTGCTGAGCTTGGCGCGCAGCTTCTCGGAGCCCTTCACCTTGCGCTCGACGCCGTTCTCGTCGACCGTCGGGCCGATCTCGGCCGGCTTGTACTGCTCGTGCGCGGTGAGCGTGTACAGCGCGTCCTGGCTGAGCGGCTCGTGGATCTCGATGAACTCACCGTGCGGCAGGCGCTTGATGATGCCCGACTCGCGGCCGTGCAGCACCTTGTCCTTGTCCCGGCGCTGCAGGCCGAGGCAGATCCGCTTGGTGATGATGAACGCGATGACCGGTCCGGCGAAGAACCCGATCCGGACGAACCAGGTGACCGCGTTGATCGACAGGTGGAAGTGGGTGGCCCACAGGTCGTTGCCACCGCCGACCAGGCCGATCATGTACACCGTGACCCAGGCGACGCCGAACGCGGTACGCGTCGGGGCGTTGCGCGGGCGGTCCAGGATGTGGTGCTCGCGCTTGTCGCCGGTGACCCAGGACTCGATGAACGGGTAGACCGCGATCGCCATCAGCACCAGGCCGAAGAGCACCAGCGGGATGAACACACCCAGGACGAGCGTGTGACCCCAGAAGTTGACCTCCCAGCCCGGCATGTACCGGACCAGACCCTCGGCGAAGCCCATGTACCAGTCGGGCTGGGCGCCCGTGGACACCTGGTCCGGCCGATAGGGGCCCATGGCCCAGATCGGGTTGATCTGCGCGACCGCCGCGATCACCGCGATGACACCGAAGACCAGGAAGAAGAAGCCTCCGGCCTTGGCCATGTAGACCGGCAGCAGCGGCATGCCGACGACGTTCTTGTTGGTCTTTCCGGGGCCCGCGAACTGCGTGTGCTTGTGGTAGAAGACCAGGATCAGGTGGCCGACCACCAGACCGAGCATGATGCCCGGCAGCAGCAGGATGTGGATCGAGTAGAAGCGGGCCACGAAGTCGACGCCCGGGAACTCGCCGCCGAAGAGGAAGAACGAGATGTACGTGCCGACGATCGGCATGGACAGGATCGCGCCCTCGGTGAAGCGGACACCGGTGCCGGAGAGCAGGTCGTCCGGGAGCGAGTAGCCGGTGAAACCGGTGAACATGCCCAGGACGAACAGCAGGAAGCCGAACAGCCAGTTGATCTCACGCGGCTTGCGGAACGCGCCCGTGAAGAACACGCGCATCATGTGCACGAACATGCCGGCGAGGAAGATCAGCGCCGCCCAGTGGTGGATCTGCCGGATGAGCAGACCACCACGCACGTCGAAGGAGATGTGCAGCGTCGAGCTGAACGCCTCCGACATGAGTTGTCCCTGCAGCGGGACGTAGCTGCCGTGGTACTCCACCTCGTTCATCGACGGGTGGAAGAACAGCGTCAGGTACACACCCGTGAGGATGATGATGATGAAGCTGTAGAGGCAGACCTCGCCCAACATGAACGACCAGTGGTCGGGGAAGATCTTGCGCATGTTGGTCTTGGCCAGGGAGTAGATCCCCAGCCGGCCGTCCGCCCAGTCGGCGACGCGCTCGCCGGCCGGTGCCTTCCCGCGCGAGCGGGACTCAGTGGTCTCTGTGGTGCTCATCCGCGCTCCCAGAATGCAGGACCGACGGGCTCATCGAAGTCGCCGAGCGCCTCGAGGTAGCCCTCGTCGTTCACGCCGATCCGCAGCTGCGGCAGGGCGTGACCAGCGGGACCGAAGATCACTCGGGCACCGTCGGAGAGGTCGAAGGTGGACTGGTGGCAGGGGCAGAGCACGTGGTGCGTCTGCTGCTCGTACAGGGAGATCGGGCAACCGACGTGGGTGCAGATCTTCGAGTACGCGACGATGCCCTGGTAGGACCAGTCGAGCTCTTGCTTGTCCTTGATGTCGTCGGGCTGGAGCCGGACGATCATCAGGGCGGCCTTGGCGATCTCGTTCTGGAAGTCGTGGTCGTGCTCCTCCAGGCCCTCCGGCTTGGCGAAGGTGAGGGAGCCGACCGCGACGTCCGAGGGACGCAGCGGCTCGTTGGTGTTCATGTTGACGAGCAGCTTGCCCTTGGACCACAGCGTGTGGCGCAGCTTGGTCCCGGGCAGCGGGCCGAGGTCACGCAGCAGGACGACGCCGGAGAGCGGGAACAGGGCCAGCGCGCCGAACATCGTGTTGCGGATCAGCTTGCGGCGACCCAGCGCGGACTCCTTGGCGCCCTGCTTGAAGTCGGCCATGACCTTGGCCTTGACCTCGGGCTCCGCCGCGATCGCGTGCCGGTCGTCCGCGACCTCCACGTCGGACATCAGGGTGCGGGCCCAGTGGACCGCGCCCGCGCCGATGCAGAACAGCGCCGCGCCGAGGGTCAGACCCAGCGCGAAGTTCAGCGCGTTGAGGTGACCGACCGGGAAGACGAAGATCGACTTGTCGTGCGGGATCGCGACGTACGAGGCGATGAAGCCGACGGTGGCCAGCATCGACACCGTGAACAGCAGGGCGACCGCGCGCTCGGACCGCCTGGCGGCCCGCTCGTCGATGTCCTGGATCCGGTGCTCGTGGGGCGGCAGGCCGGGGTCGGCGAAGGGGTGCTTCTCGTCGGCTACCGCTACGCGGGCGTCCTGCTCAGCGGGCAGGTTCTCTTCTGGAATGTCTTGGCTACTCATGACTTCTTGGCCTTTGCGGTCCGAGCGGCGACCCAGATGGCGACCGCGATCAGAGCGCCGAGACCGAAGACCCAGGCGAAGAGGCCCTCGGTGACCGGCCCGAGGCCGCCCAGCTCCAGACCACCCGGGTTGACCGTCTCGTCGCTGTTGACCGCGTGCAGGTACGCGATGATGTCCTTCTTGTTCTGCTCCGACAGCGTGGTGTCGGGGAAGGACGGCATGTTCTGCGGGCCGGTCTGCATGGCCTCGTAGATGTGCTTGGGGTCGACGCCCTCGAGGCTCGGTGCGTACTTGCCCTTCGTCAGCGCGCCGCCCTTGCCGGTGAAGTTGTGGCACTGGGCGCAGTTGTTGCGGAAGAGCTCGCCGCCCTTGCCGATGTCCGCGCCCTCGGGGCCGTACTGCTCCTCGGTCGGGACGGACGGACCGGCACCCAGCGAGGCGATGTACGCGGCGAGCTGGTCGATCTCGGCCTGCGAGTAGATGTTCTTCTTCGCCGGGACCTGGGCGCCCTGGGAGGTGGCGGCCGGCATACGGCCGGTCGAGACCTGGAAATCGACGGCGGCGGCGCCGACGCCCACCAGGCTCGGACCGTCGGAGGTGCCCTGACCACCGGTTCCGTGGCAGCTGGCGCAGCCGACGGTGTAGAGCTTCTTGCCCTCTTCAATCGTGAGGGACTGGGCGGTTTCCTCGGCCTGCGCCTTGCCCGTGGGTGCGAACAAGGCATACACCCCCCCTGTGCACGCCAGGGCGAGGAGTAGGACGACGACCGCCGCCAGCGGATGGCGTCGTCGTGCGGAGAGCTTTTTCACGGATTACCCCGGTGTCAGGATCTTCTGCGTCGATGCTTCTGGGATGTGCGTTTTGGGAACGCGCGCGGGATCGGCCCGGCTACTTGATCATGTAGATCGTGGCGAAGAGGCCGATCCAGACGACATCGACGAAGTGCCAGTAGTAGGACACGACGATCGCGGCGGTCGCCTGCTCGTGCGTGAACCTCTTCGCCGCATATGTGCGGCCGAGGACCAGCAGGAAGGCGATGAGTCCGCCCGTCACGTGCAGGCCGTGGAAGCCGGTGGTCAGGTAGAAGACCGAGCCGTACGGGTCGGAGGAGAGCGAGAGCCCGTCCTTCTTGACCAGCTCGGTGTACTCGAACACCTGACCGCCGATGAAGATCGCACCCATGATGAAGGTGACGATGAACCAGCCCCGGAGCTTCTTCACGTCACCGCGCTCGGCGGCGAAGACGCCGAGCTGGCAGGTGAGAGAGGAGAGCACCAGGATCGTGGTGTTCGTCGCCGAGAACGGGAAGTTCAAGGCCTCGGCCTTCTCACTCCAGAACTCGGGACCCGTCACCGATCGCAGGGTGAAGTACATCGCGAAGAGGGCCGCGAAGAACATCAGCTCGGAACTCAACCAGATGATGGTTCCGACGCTGGTGAGGTTCGGCCGGTTGACCGACGGGTGCGCGTGCCCGGTTTCTACTGTCGTTGCTGTCGCCACGACCGACATTATGTCGGTCGCTTATCCCGCCCTCACTCCGGGGGGTGCCGTTCGGAGTGTCTTGGCCGTTCATACCGGTGTTGACGTGGTGTTCAAGGGAGTAGCATCCGGCCCAACGGGCCTGTCCTTACGACGCCGACGTCACGGAGGAACAATGCAGCCGACCGCCACGGTGCTGGTCTACAGCGACGACTCCAACACCCGCGAGCAGGTGAGGTTGGCCACCGGGCGCCGGCCCGCTCCGGATGTGCCGGTGGTGCAGTTCCTGGAGTGTGCGACGCCTGCCGCTGTCATCAAGGAGCTGGACAAGGGCGGGATCGACGTCTGTGTGCTGGACGGTGAGGCCGTGCCCATGGGAGGCATGGGGGTCTGCCGGCAGATCAAGGACGAGGTGTTCAACTGCCCGCCGGTGCTGTTGCTCATCGGGCGGCCGCAGGACGCGTGGCTGGCCACCTGGAGCCGGGCCGAGGCGGCTGTGACGCTGCCTGTGGAGCCGGTGGAGTTCGCGGCGGCGCTCGCCTCTCTGCTGCGGACGAAGAGGCTTCAGAGCGCCTGAGAGTTGGGCGTTCCGCAGGTGGTTCGGCGGCTTGCGGGTCGTGGGGGCATTGAACACACCCCGCGCCCCCGGGCCGCTCAGACCGCCCTTGGCCTCAGCCGAGCCGCCTCTTCCGGTCGTGGTCCGTCCGGCGTGCCGGCCACCAGGGCGCTGCCGCCCCGCCACTTCGACCAGTTGAGGTTCCAGTCGCCGAAGCCGTTGCCGAAGGGGGCCATGGTGTCGCCGTTGGAGTTCACCACCTGCACGATGTCCCCCTCGCTGATGGTGTCGTAGAACCACGCGGCGTTGGCGGAGCTCATGCCGGTGCAGCCGTGGCTGACGTTGGCGTAGCCCTGGGAGCCGGCCGACCAGGGGGCGGCATGGACGTACTCGCCGCTGTTGGTGACCCTGACGGAGTCGTGCACGATCAGGTCGTAGAAGTCCGAGGAACCTATGCTGGCGCTGGTCATGCGAACGGTACCTTCTTTGGCCAGTACGACCTTGACGCCGTTGCGGGTGTCGTAACCGGGCTTGCCGGTGGTGACCGGGATCTCCCTGATGACCTCGCCGTTCTTGGACACGGTCATCACGTGCGCCGCGGCGTCGGTGACGGCGATGACCTGGTCGCCGGTGGTGAGGGTCAAGGGTTTGGCCTTGCCGCCCCAGACGCGGTCGCTGATCTTGATGCCCTCCAGGTTGCTGCGGGCCTGGATGGTCGCTCCGGCGGGCCAGTACTCCTTGGGGCGGTAGTGGAGTTCCTTGTCGTCCACCCAGTGCCAGGCGCCGTCCACGGCCGGTATGGAGTCGACCCTGAGGGCCCGCTCGACTATTGCGCGCTGGTTCTTGGTCTTGACCGGTCGGCTCAGTTCGGCCGTGACGGGCTGGCCGACGCCGTACTTGCCCGCCTTGGGGCCGAACTTCACCGTCAGGTGCTTCTTGGATGTCGGCTTGCTGGTGTCGAAGGTGAGGACCTTGCGGCCGGGGGCCCCGTCCTCGTCCTCGGTGCTCACGCGCACCGTGTAACGGGCGTTGGCGGCGAGCGGAGAGGTGCTGTGCCACCGGGTGCCGTCGGCGGAGAGTTCGCCCGCGACATAGCGTCCTGCGGCATCCCTGGCGGTGACGTCCGTGATGCGGCCGTCGGAGTCCGCCGCGGTGACCTCCAGGGGCTTGTCGGGGTCGGCCTTCTCGCCGTCTCCCGGGCCGTTGAAGGCGATCTGGCCCGCCGCGTCGTACGGCTCGGCGGACAGCGGGTTGCCGTCGCTGCTGCAGCCGGCGGCGCTGGCGCCGAGTGCGATCAGCAGGAGCGTGCAGCCTATGACGGTGCTCGTGGGCGTTGGTTTGCTCATGGCTTCACGCTAGGAAGCAGCGTAAATGGCGGCGCGCCGGGTAACCCGTACGGGTGACACCGATTACTGCAAAAGCGGGAGCCCGGACACTCCTGACGGAGTGTCCGGGCTCCTGTGAGCTCAGCTCGTGTTACTGGGTGCGGTTCTCACCGCGGTAGTACTCGAAGACCCAGCCCCAGATGCCGACCAGGATCAGCGGCGCCGAGAAGTACATCAGCCACCAGCCGATCGCGATCGACAGGAAGGCGAGGGCGCCTCCGATCGCGAGGGAGAGCGGCTGCCAGCTGTGCGGGCTGAAGAACCCGACCTCGCCGGCGTCGTCCGCGACGTCCGCTTCCTTGTTGTCCTGTGCGCCCGCGTCGACCCGCCGGGCGGTGAAGCCCAGGTAGAAGCCGATCATGATGCACAGAGCGAAGGCCAGGAAGAGGGCCGTGGTACCGGCCGGCTCCTTCGACCAGACGCCGTAGACGACCGCCATGGCGAGGATGAAGACGCTCAGCCAGGTGAACATCGTGCCCTGAGTCTTCACTTGCCGACCTCCTTGCCACCAGCCAGAGCCTTGTCACCGTGAGGCGCGTTCTCGAGCTGGTCGAGCGCCGCGATCTCAGGGTGATGCAGGTCGAACGCCGGGGATTCGGAACGGATCCGCGGCAGAGTGAGGAAGTTGTGCCGCGGCGGCGGGCAGGACGTGGCCCACTCCAGCGAGCGGCCGTAGCCCCACGGGTCGTCGACCTCGATCTTCTTGCCGTACTTCGCGGTCTTCCACACGTTGTAGAAGAAGGGCAGCAGCGACGCGCCGAGCACGAACGAGCTGATCGTCGAGATCGTGTTCAGAGCGGTGAAGCCGTCGGCCGCGAGGTAGTCGGCGTAACGACGCGGCATGCCCTCGGCGCCCAGCCAGTGCTGGACCAGGAAGGTGCCGTGGAAGCCGACGAACAGCGTCCAGAAGGTCATCTTGCCGAGCCGCTCGTCGAGCATCTTGCCGGTCATCTTCGGCCACCAGAAGTGGAAGCCGGAGAACATCGCGAAGACGACGGTGCCGAAGACGACGTAGTGGAAGTGCGCCACCACGAAGTACGAGTCGGACACGTGGAAGTCCATCGGCGGCGAGGCCAGGATGACACCGGTCAGACCACCGAACGTGAAGGTGATCAGGAAGCCGGTCGCCCAGAGCATCGGTGTCTCGAAGGACAACGAGCCCTTCCACATCGTTCCGATCCAGTTGAAGAACTTCACGCCGGTTGGTACGGCGATGAGGAACGTCATGAAGGAGAAGAACGGCAGCAGGACGCCTCCGGTGACGTACATGTGGTGCGCCCACACCGTCACGGACAGACC
>NZ_JBVKCZ010000035.1:0-105600 GCF_055634335.1 Streptomyces sp. NPDC111802
ACACCACCACCCCCACCACCAGCGCCGCCAGCACAGACAAACCACCCCACAAAGACCCCTCCTGGCGCCGCTCCCTCACCCTCCTCCACGCCTTCCGCGAGATCGCCACCTGGAACCTCCCGAGAACACCATGACCACCACACCACCCCACGACACACGAGGGCGCCGGTGGCTGCTGGCCTTCTGGATGGCTGTGTTCACCGCCTTCCTCGCGGTCTCACCCGGCAAGATGACCTTCGAGACCAAACTCGGCGTCGCCCTGGACCCGCTCAAATTCATCGACGACCTGGGCGAGTTATGGCACGACCGAGCGGGCTTTGGCGGAATCGCCGACCAGTACATCGGCTATGCCTTCCCGTCGCTGCCGTACTACACGGTCATGGACCTGGCGCACGTACCCGTCTGGTTCGCCGAACGGTTGTGGCTTTCGCTCATCGTCACCACCGCGTTCTGGGGTGCCCTGAGACTCGCGGAGCGGCTGGGCATCGGAACGTCGGCCACCCGGCTTCTGGGCGCCGTCTGCTACGCGCTGTGGCCGACGTTCACCATCATCATCGGTTCCACGTCAGCGGCTACCCTGCCTGGCGCGATGCTGCCGTGGGTGCTGTTGCCGCTCACTCGGACCGACCTCAGTGCGCGGCACGCGGCAGCGCGGTCCGCGGTACTGATCCCGTTCATGGGCGGGGTCAACGCGGCCTCCACCCTGGCCTCTTTGCTGCCCGTGCTGCTGTATCTGCTGAGTCGCCCGGCCGGCCCTCGCAGGCGGGCCCTGCTGGCGTGGTGGACTCCGGGCGTAGTCCTGGCAACTGCCTGGTGGCTGGTGCCGTTGTTGCTGCTCGGCATCTACGGCGAGGACTTCATGCCGTACGTGGAGCAGGCCAACACCACTACCGGCACCATGTCCGCCACCGAACTGCTGCGCGGCGCCGGCAACTGGGTCGCTTACCTCAACTTCGGCCACTCATGGCTGCCCGCAGGCCGGACCGTGGCCACCACGGTCGTCACCGTGCTGTGTTCGGCTTTCGCCGCAGCACTCGGTCTCGCCGGTCTCGCCCGCCGTGACCTGCCCGAGCGGCGCTGGCTGCTGATGATCGTGCTGTCCGTCGCCCTCATCGCCCTCGCCGGATACGGCGGTGCCCTTGGTGCACCCTTCCACCACACCGTGCAGGACTGGCTGAACGGGGGACTCAAGCCCTTCCGCAACATCTACAAGTTTCAGCCGGGCCTCGCCCTCGTCCTGGCCTTCGGAATCACCCACGTGACCGCACACGCAACCGAGCGGCTGGGCGCCCCACCCAAGCTTGGGCGCCGTGGGTCCCGCCGGGCATCCGCCACCACCCTGCGCGGGCGGTCTGCGCCAGTCCTTCCCGTGATCGCCGCACTTCTCGTCCTGCCCGGCCTGATCTTGCCGTATGTCAACGGCAGCATCCTCCAGCCCGGCCCTTTCACCAAGCTGCCCAGTAGCTGGAGTCAGACGGCCAACTGGCTGGAGAAATACGCGCCGGACAACCGCGCCCTTGTCGTCCCGGCCACGGCGCACGGCATCTACACCTGGGGTTCGTCCATCGACCAGCCTCTGGACGTGCTCGCCGAGTCCCGATGGGCCCAGCGCGACTTCGTTCCTTTTGGCACTCCCGGTTCCCGCCGTGTGACGGACGCGGTCGAGCAGGCGCTGATGAGCGGCACTGAAGTACCGGGCCTGCGTGACTTCCTGGCACGCGCCGGGCTGTGGAATGTGGTCGTCCGAAATGACTTGGACCCCGATCAGATCGGCTACGTACCGCCGCAGATCGTCAGGAAGACTCTGGAGGCCTCCGGCTACCGCAAGGTCACCGGCTTCGGCCCGCTGATCACCGGTGGGCGGATACCCGACGACACCCCTGTCGAGGTGCAGGCCCTGTTCCCGCGGCTTCAGGCAGTGGAGATCTACGAGCCGGCCGACGCCGCTCCCGGGGAGCGGCCGAAGCAGGTCGCGGTGAAGCCCGTCGCGGACACAGCCATGGTCAGCGGCGGCCCGGAGGCGCTGCTCCAGCTGTCCACAGACCCGCAGATGCGTAAGCGGCCGACCGTGCTCACTGGGGACGACCACCCGGGCGTCGAGGCCCCGCCGCTCCAGGCGGTCGCGGATGGCCTCCGCCGCGCGGATACCCGCTTCGGTCTGGTCAATAACAACACCTCCTACACCTACACGGCGGACGAGCGGAACTCACCCAACAGCTTCCAGGACCCAGGCGCCGAGCCGAAGCAGATCCTGCCGACCTCCGGAGTCGAGCACCAGACGACGGCTGTCCTGCGCGGCGCAAAGAAGGTGACCGCTTCCAGCAGCGGTCACTGGCTGTTCCACCTGCCGCAGTACGAGCCGGTGAATGCCTTCGACGGCAACCTGGACACCGCGTGGGCCGACGGCAGTCCCAGCCATACGCGGGGCGATTGGTCGGACGGCGTTTCGACCGGGGGAAGCGTCGGTGCGAAGGAAGAGCAGTGGCTGCGCATCGACTTCACCTCTCCGACCCCGATACCGTCCGCGATCAAGGTTGAGCCGTTGCCTGCCGGGGACGGCATGCGGGCTGCGCCCACGCGCGTGCGGGTCGAGACCGACAAGGGTTCTGCCGACAGCCCCCTCGAGCCGAACGGTGCGCCGCAATCCGTCAGGGCGCCCCAGGGCGAGGCGAAGTGGCTGCGGATCAAGATCCTGGACGTGCAGGAGGCCAGGCCGGGGCTGCCGGGTGCGGGCTTCTCCGAAGTGTCCATCCCCGGCGTGCGTGTCACTAAGCTGCTGGAACTGCCGCGCGACGCCGAGGGCAAGGGCGGCAAAGCTGACTCGCAGGTCTTCTCGCTGCACCGCGGCAGTGACCCGGGCGGCTTCTCCTCGGTGTCGGCGGAGGCGGGCTTGAACCGGCAGTTCCGCACCGACGACGGGTCCTCGGGCAAGTACCGAGTTCAGGCACAGGCACTGCCGGTCCCGGGTGACGAGCTGGACGCACTCCTGAAGCGGATCGCCCCAAAGCAGCGTGCCCGGATCACCGCCACCGCCGACTCCACCAGCCGTACCAGTCCCTCACTGAGCGCGCGCAACCTCGTGGACGGTGACTGGATGACAGCCTGGATCGCTGGTGACAAGCCCGTCATCCACCTGAAGTGGCCGAAGAAGCGAGCGATCGACCAGATCGTCTTCCAAGCGGCTGGTGGCATCTCCACCCGCCCGGAAGAGGTGCAGATCAGGTCTCCGTACGGTTCGACGACAGCGGACGTGGACAAGAACGGCCAGGCCCGATTCGACCCCATCACGACGAACCGGCTCGACATCACCATCAGCCGCACTGCGCCGGTGTCCCTTTACAACCCGATCGCCGACAGCAAGCTGCGATTGCCCGTCGGGCTCAGTGAGGTCTATATCCCTGCACTGGCCGACCTGATCGCTCCCGCACCGGACCCGGACGAGAAGTTCTCCCTGCCCTGCGGCAAAGGCCCGGTACTCACGGTCGACGGCACCCGGTACGCGACGAGGGCCTTGGGCCACGTGCGGGACCTGACGGAAGGTCAGCCGATCGACGTCGAGTTGTGCAAAGCCAAAACCGAGGCCAAGGCCAAGAACCAGGGCAAGGGCAAGGGCAAAGGCAAGGGCGATGCCCGGGGCAAGGCCCGCACCCTTGACCTGAGCCCTGGGCGGCATGTGGTGGAAGCCGGAGACAACGGTCCCCTCGCCCTGACGGACATCACCTTGTCGCACGGCAAGCCGGACCAGCTCTCGTCGGCCGGCACCCGCTCGGTCATGACCACTGACTGGCTCGGTGACCGCCGCTCGGTCACCGTCGGCGCGGGCGCGGCCTCGTACCTGCAGACATACGAGAACGCCAACGACGGCTGGAAGGCAACCCTCAACGGCAAGGAGCTCACCCCGCTCAGGATCGACGGCTGGCAACAGGCCTGGCTGATTCCCACGGGGCAAGGCGGCACGATCACCCTCGAGTACGAGCCGGCAGGCCTTTACAAAGGTGGCCTTGCCGCCGGCGGGGCGGGGGTGGCAGTGCTGGCCGCACTGGCCTTCGGTCGCCGCCGCGGCCGTACGCCGGCGCGCCGGGCCAACGACGACTCGACCACGGTTGCGCCGCCGCCCCCTGCGCCAGGGCGTGTTCTTGGCGTGGTCGCCCCAACAGCCGTGGTTGCTGTGGTGGCCGGAGTACTGGCGCTGATCGTGCCGGCGCTGACTGTCGTGGTTCGGCGGTGGCCGGCAGCGACGGTGCCCATCGCTGCCGTGGCGATGGCGGGTGCGGGCATTACGGCGGCCGCAGGCGCCGGTGCACCGGTTCCGCTCGGCGAGGGAGCGTTCGGCGCTCCCGCGCAATTGCTGGCGCTCGTGGCACTGGCCGCGGCGGTCGTCACGACGGACCGGCCGAGCGACCAAGAGACATCCGCCCCCACCGGCCCACGCTCGCGTCGACGGCGTGCCCAGAGCGTGCCCGAACGGCGCACCCGGGCCGTGAAGCCGACCGAGACAACGAGCAGGTTGCCGGATCTGGGCGTGGACGCCCTGCCTACGGGTGAGGTGGCCGGGATACCGGGCGGGACGCCGGAGCTGGGGCTGGACGGTCTGGCTTCGGGTGAGGTGGCCAGCGTGGCGGGTGACCTGCCGGATCTGGGCGCGGGGGCCGTGCCTTCGGGTGAGGTGGCCTGGACAGCGGGCGAGTCGCCGTATCTGGGACTGGATGGTCTGCCTGGAGGCCCGTTGGCTGGGATGCCGAATGGGGGCTCGGGTCTGGGTGTGGATGGTGTGCCTGTGGGCCCGTTGGCTGGGATGCCGAATGGGGGTCCGGGTCTGGGTGTGGATGGTCTGTCCCCAGGTCAGGGGGCCGGGATGCCGGCGGAACCACCGGACCCGGGTACAGATGACCTGCCACTCGATCAGGTCCCCGAGTCATCGTCGCCGGAGCAGTCCGGTCAGGGGGTGCGCATATCCATCGGGCCCGTGATGCCTGGGAGCGCCGACCCCAGCAGCACCTGGCCCGCGGTCATGGGTGAGGTGCCCGGGGCGCCGGGCGGTTCGCCCGAGCTGGACGGCCTGGCTTCGGGTGAGGTGGCCTGGACAGCGGGCGAGTCGCCGTATCTGGGACTGGATGGTCTGCCTGGAGGCCCGTTGGCTGGGATGCCGAATGGGGGCTCGGGTCTGGGTGTGGATGGTGTGCCTGTGGGCCCGTTGGCTGGGATGCCGAATGGGGGTCCGGGTCTGGGTGTGGATGGTCTGTCCCCAGGTCAGGGGGCCGGGATGCCGGCGGAACCACCGGACCCGGGTACAGATGACCTGCCACTCGATCAGGTCCCCGAGTCATCGTCGCCGGAGCAGTCCGGTCAGGGGATGCACATATCCATCGGGCCCGTGATGCCTGGGAGCGCCGACCCCAGCAGCATCTGGCCCCTGGTACGGCGTTGGGACTGACCGAATAAGACGCCGACTCCGAGGAAGGAAGGATTCAACGGATGAGAGCCCCGCATCCCGACGCGACGCGAAGGCACCCCCGGACCGAGGACGGTGAACGATGACCGCCTTGTCCTCCACCTGGGGCCACCAGACCGACGACTGGTCCGGAGCCGACAGCGCCCACGGAGCGAGGATCCCCTTCGGGACCGTGGACGAGGTCTCGCGGCACGGCCTGCGGGACGACGAGCCCGAATCCGTGCACATCGAGGTGCATCTGCCCGGGCGGGTTGAGATCGGGCGGTGGCGGGCCGCGTTCGGCCAAGCGTTGCGGCGGCATCCACGGATCTTGATGCGGGAAGTGCGCGGCAGTCGGCACCGTCGGCGCTACGAGTGGGAGCTCACCGCGGCGCCGGACGTCGAACCGGTGGAGTACCCGCCGTCGACCGGCCCCGATGCGTTGGCCCGTGCTCGTGCCCGCGCGCTGTCGGACTGTCCTTCGCTGAAGACGTCGCCACCCGTGCGGCTCGAAGTCGTCACGGACTGCGGTACCGGTGGCGGCTGTGTGCTGCTGCTGACGTTCCATCACACCGCTCTGGACGTGCTGTCCTGTCTTCGGGTGCTGGCGACGGCGGCCGAGTTGTACGGGGGCGCCGACAACTCCCCGCTTCCCGCGCCCGTACGGTCACAGGCCCCGGCGTTCAAGGGCGGCCAGGCAGAGGCACCGTGCTCCGGGGCGTCACCGTGGGCCAGGCCCGCACGGATCATTCCGGCACCACTGCAACCGGGAGTCGGCGCCGGAAACGGCCTGCTGGTCGCCGAACTCCCGCTGCCCGACCGCGCACCCGACGCTCCGTACACCGTCAACGACCAACTTCTCGTCGCCACCGCCCTGATGGTGGCCCAGTGGAACCGCCGCCGCGGCTCGATCTCTTCCCGGCCGGTACGCATCACCATGCCGGTGGACGACCGGCCGCGTGGCACCGAGATGCCGATCGGCAATGGCGGACGTCTCGTCGACGCCGTCATCGCTGCTCAGGACCCGGCGGTCGCCGAGGCGCTGCGCGGCGCGCGGCCTTCCCCGGAGGCCGTGGCCGCGCTGTTACGCAGTACGGCGCAGCGCACCCGCGCCCTCAAGGCGACCCACCGGGCGCCGCTCGGACGTGGCGCGGCACTGCTCACCGCGCCCGTGCTACCGGTAGGCCTGAGAGCCGCCGTGATGCGCGGACTGCGCTGGGCGTCCGCGCCGTGGATGTCCACAGTGCTGCTGAGCAACGTCGGCCGGGCGCCCTATCCCTTCGACTTCGGTGACGCGGGCCGTGCCACTGCTGTGTGGTTCTCGGCCCCCGCCCACATGCCCCGCGGTCTGACGGTGTGCACTGTCGGCACAGGAGACCGGCTCCACCTCGCCCTGCGTTGGTCCAGGGCGCTGCTCGACGACGACAGCGCCCCGGCCCTGGCCCGTCTCTTCGAAGAGTGCCTCGCCGCTACCGCGGCGTCCGGCGCGCCGGAAACGTATGACGCCCCGGCCCGCGGGCCATATCCGATCGCCCACAGTCGCCACACGCCAGACGACATGCCGACGCGGCACCGCCCCTCCGGCCTTCGGACCGAGGACGCGGACAGCGGCAACGAGTCTCCAGGGAGCCCTGTATGACCGCCTCTCGTCCCGACGAGTTCCGCCGGACACGGCAGAGCGCAGATTCCGACTCCGGCATGAGAGTGCCAGAGGACCGCCCGCCCGCTCATGCGAAGGCGCGTGGTCTGCGGGACTTCTACGAGGATCCCGCGGTGCCCGTCGCCTCCGGCGATGAGCGGAGTCTGCGGCAGGCCCGGGTGTTGGCGAAGGCGCTCGGACCGGTGCGTGTGGGCCGCCCGCCTGCGACCGTGCTGGATGTCGGGTGCGGCGATGGCTCGGCAGCCGCGGTGGCGGCCCGCGTGCTCGCCGGGCACCGGATCGTCGGGGTCGACTGGTCGAACGACGCCCTGCGCCGGGCTGCGCCGCGCCTGTCGTATGTCGTGCGCGGTGAGTTCACTGGTGGCGACACGGCAGGTTCCGCGGACAGTGAACTCCCCGCGCCGGGCCTGCCGTTCCGGTCTGCCTGTGCCGACGCCGTCTTGTTCAGCGAGGTGATCGAGCACCTCGTCGACCCGGACTCCGCGCTCGAGGAGCTGCGCCGCGTGCTGCGCCCAGGCGGGCATCTCATGCTGTCCACGCCGAATCTCGCCGCTTGGTACAACCGTGGACTGCTGCTCGCTGGTGTCCAGCCGGTCTTCTCCGAGGTGAGCCTCCGTGCCATTCACGGCCGGCCGGGACGTGAGGTCGTCGGTCATCTACGGCTGTACACCGCACGGGCGCTCAGGGAGTTCGTCGCGGCGTCCGGTTTCGAGGTTGTAGGGATCACCGGCGCGCCGTTTCACGGTGTGCCTCGACCTCTGCGCGCCCTCGACCGGGCCGCCTGCCGCCGCCCCTCCCTGTCGTCGATCCTGCTTCTTCACGCCAGGCGGGTGTGACCCCCGTGGCGTCATGGTGGTGGGGTGTGGCCGCGGCACTGCTGGCCAATGTCCTGTACAGCACCGGGTTCGTGCTAGAGAAGCGGGCATTGGCGGGCATGCCGCCGCTGAGCGTCGGGCGGCCCGCCCGCGTCGTACGGCTCCTGGTCGGCAGCCCGCTGTGGATCATCGGTTGCTTGACGCTCGCACTCGGCTTCGTCGCCCAGCTTGCTGTCTACCGCACTCTTCCCATAGCCGCCGCCCAAGGCTTGTTCGTTTCCGGACTGGTACTGCTGCTTCTGCTCTCTTCCGCCGTTCTGGGCGAACAGCCGAGCGGCCGGGAGCGGTACGGTGTCGCGATCATCGCGGTCGCACTTTTGATGGTCGTGGCCTCGCTGCACGACACCAGCGAGCCGATCAGCCGTCGCGCGTCCCTCGGCATGCTTCTCGCCATGTGCCTGCCGTCACTGGCCGCCGGGCTCCTGCTGTACCGGACCGCCGAGCGCCAGGCCGGGCGCCGGCACCGGCTGCCGACCTCCGGGGTGGCCTATGGGGTGGCAATCGGCCTGCTGTACGGGGTGAGCTCGCTGGCCATCAAGGGCGTTTCAGGGTTGCTCTCGACCTCCGATGTCGGCGCGGCCGTACTCGAACTGGCCACGTCCCCCTACCCGTACCTTCTCCTCATCACCGGTGCTGCCGGACTGGTGCTGTCACAAACCGCCCTGCAACGGTGCCGGGCCTCGCTCATCGTGCCGGTGGGCACAACCATCAACTGTGTCTTCACCGTGGCCAGCGGAAGCATCGCCTTCAGCGAGCCCCTGCCGCATGATCCGCTGCGGCTGGTCCTGCGGCTGGGCGGCACCGCCCTGGCTGTATCGGTCCTGCTCATGCTGCCGCGCCACGACCAGCCACACCCAAGCACACCGTCGCAAAGCACAAGGAACCTAGGAGCGGTATCACCATGAAGCTCGACGACCTGCTGTTGAAGATTCTCGCCTGCCCGTTCGACAAAGGGCCGCTGATCCTGGTGACGGCCGAGGACGGCACCGAGACGGCTCTTTACAACCCCAGGCTGCGGCTCCGCTTTCCCGTCCTCGACGGCATTCCCCAACTGCTGCCTTCCTGTGGCGAGCCGGTTTCGCAGGAGGAGCACGAGGAGCTGCTGGAACGCGCGCAGGGGGTTCAGACGTGACTCTCGCGGCTCGTGTGGCTCCGTGGCTGCCGCCTTGCCTGGTCGCCAGGGGGGCTGCCTTGCTGTATCCGCGTTTCGAGCCGGAGTTGAGGCGGCTGGCCGACTTCTGTCCGCTGGGTGGTACAGCTGTGGATGTGGGGGGCTGGTACGGCCCTTGGTCACGGAGACTGGCACGGTGTGCGGAGAGGGTTGTCACCGTGGAGCCCGTGCCGCATCTCGCGCGGCTGCTGACCGCGATGGCACCACCGAACGTGAGGGTGGTGCCGGCTGCGGCAGCCGACCGTGCTGGTACGGCGCAGTTGTGGCTGCCGCCCGGTGGGCGTGGCGACCGGGGTGTGTCGTCGTTGGTTCGCCGGTCGGTGCACGGCAGTGTGCTTGATGTGCCGTGCGTGTCCTTGGACGAGTTGGGTCTGACGGATGTCACCTTCGTCAAGATTGATGTGGATGGCAGCGAGCTCGCCGTGCTGCGCGGGGCGCGGCAGACTCTGCGCCGTGACCGGCCGGCGCTGTTGGTAGAGCTGGAGGTGCGGATCCAGCCGCTTGAGCCGGTGTTGTCGCTGTTGGCTGAGTGCGGTTATCGCGGCTGGGTGCTACCTGCACGTCAGTGGGTGCCGCTCGCTGACTTCAATCTGGCGCTCCACCAGCGTCGCACCAGTCATGTCGCCGAGCGGGGGCTACTGCGGCGCAGCCTGGTCCCGCACCGCAGATACGTCAACTCAGTGCTCTTCCTTCCCGCCGGCCGAGAGCCGGGCGGGACCGTCCGAAGCTCCTGAAGGGTGTGCCTCGCGCGGCGCCGGCATGGAGTGCTTGGCCCGGCCGGCCACCCGCGCCCGCGTCTGACTTCAAAGGGCGGGTCAGTACATGCGTTCGCGTCCGGCCGCAGCCACAGTGAGACGGCCACGGCCAATACCAGTCGGCCGTCCGCCGCCCTCGCAACGTCGCCCCGGCCAAGGCGCGACGCAACCGCGAGACGTCAACCCGTACCAGTGGGCGGAGTCGTGGGGCCGCGCCTGCCCGGCCGGGACATGCACGACTAGGCCCAGGAGGGCCGCCAGCTGAGCGGCCGGTACCTCTGGCCCAGCCACCAGGAGCGTTCGAAGCTCATCGACGCTACCCGCTGTGATTGGGAGGACGCCCTGGTGACCGCGCTCGCCGGCAGGGGCGGCCTCACCCCAGCCGACGACGCCTAGCCCCACGCCGACGACACGACGTCAGCGCGGCTCGGTCACGCAATCTGTCGGACACGCCTCAACGCTAATGGCTGCTCCTTGGTTCCTCGAGGTCCGAGATAGATCAGAAATGGAAAGCGCTTGCCATTTAGCGGGTGGCCGAGTTCACACAGCGTGCGTCCCCCGATCCACTTCTGGGAGTGAGCCGCCGAGGCGCTGCCTTGGTCGGACGCGCGTGCGGTGCGCTGCTGCTCCTATGGTCGGACGCCGACCGGGCCGCGCGGTAGTGTCGTGGCACTCCACGGTCGATCGGCTTGGACGTACGGGGATTTGACGCCGCCTCAGTTATGCCGAGCGGCGTTGCCGCACCGCCGGGCATCGCTGCCAATGGCCGCCGAAAACAGAGTGCGGCCGGGTGGCCGAGCTCTGATGGCCGGAGACAGTGCCGCCGCCCGCGCAGGCGAGGCAGTGCTCATGCCACCCCATGAAAGCGGTCCCAATCGGCTGGTTCGGGGAAAGGTCTGCCTTAACGTCGCTGACGTCGCGCACCGGTTTCTCCTGTCACCTTGGGGAGTGAGGGGAGAACCGGTGCGTTGCATGATCGACCACACAATGGACCAGGGGGGTTCATGCGGCGCGTCGGCATGTCCCACATGGAATCAGGGACAAAACGGCCCCGATTAGACAGTGACACCGGCCTGGCTCGACCTGACAAGGCGCGGTGGTACATGGCCGTGGCTTTGGCCGCGGATGCCCTCGGCGTTGGTGTCCCCGTCCTGGCCGTGTTCCGCGCCATGGATCAGCCCCATCCGGTGCCCGCAGCATGCGCGGCATCGGCGGTCTGGCTCGCAGCGCGCGCGTCACATCGGCGTTACGCAGCCCAGGAGCTGGGGGAGTCACAGGACGTCCTGCCGGTGCTGCGGGACTGGGCGACTCTGCTGGGGCTGCTCGCGGTGATACGCGTCCTGACGGGCGAAGCGTCCAATCCGTTCCTGGCACTGCTGGCATTGTCGGTGGCACCGGTGCTGACGGTGGTCTGCCGGAAAGCGACACACCGCCATCTGACAGCGCTGCGCCGAGAGGCGCAGTCGGTGCACCGGGTGATGGTTGTGGGTGAGCCCAGCGCGGCGGACGACGTGATCGAACATCTCGCCGCGCGCACCGATCACGCATACGTCGTCACCGGGGTCGTACCGGTGGGCGAAGGCCGTCTCATGTCCGGGGCTCCGGTCATGGGACGGCTCAGCACCAAGCCACCGGCTGCCTGGGACTGCGACCGGCTGCCCGTGACGACGGCCGCCGAGCGATTGGGCGCGGAGCTGGTGCTGGTGGCGCCGGGGCCGCTGCTGCGTGGCGAGCGGCTGCGCCGCCTGTCATGGGCCCTGCATGACGCCGGCCTGCTGATGGCGCTGGCTCCCGGCCTCACGGATGTCGCGCCCAGGCGCCTGCACACCACCACGGTCGCCGGTCTTTCACTGCTGCATGTGGGACCGCCCACGCGGCGCGGACCACAGCTGGCGGCGAAGTCGGCGCTCGACCGGGTAGGGGCGGGACTGGCAGTGCTGCTGCTGGCGCCCCTGTACGGGGCCCTGGCGCTCGCGGTACGGCTGGATTCCCCTGGTCCGATATTGCATAGGCAGACCCGGACCGGGCAGGGCGGTGTCCCCTTCACGATGTGGAAGTTCCGCACGATGGTGGCAGACGCCGAGCAGCGCCTCGACGAGCTCAAAGGCGCGAACGAAAAGGACGGGCCGCTGTTCAAGATGCGCCGCGATCCGCGGGTCACGCGGGTGGGGCGCTGGCTGCGGCGCACTTCGCTGGACGAGCTGCCACAGCTGGTGAACGTGATGCGCGGGGAGATGTCGCTCGTCGGGCCTCGGCCACCCTTGCCGGAGGAAGTGGCTCAATACGACGAGGTGGAGGCGCGCCGCTTGACAGTCAAGCCGGGCATCACCGGATTATGGCAGGTCAGCGGGCGTTCGGACCTGTCGTGGGACGAGTCGGTGGCACTGGATCTGCACTACGCCGACAACTGGTCGATCGGCGGAGACCTCGACGTCATAGCCCGTACGTTCCGAGCGGTGATCGACGGCCGGGGAGCATACTGAAGTGGTCCTCCCTTCCGGTCTCACCTGTCGCCTGCCGCGGCTGCGGGGCGCGCCGCCCCGGCGAGGTGCGCTTGGGGAACATGGACGGGACATCCCGCCCCGATTTCGGTGGGCAGTTGCCACAGGTCGGTGCCCCTGCGGTGTTGCCGGGCGAAGACCGCCCTTAGGCGAGGGCGGTCTCACCGGGTCAAGTCGCGGCAGTGGCCCGCCAGTCCTCGTAAACGGCCGCTATGCCGTCGCGCAACGGGATCTTCGGTTTCCAGCCGAGGGAGAAGATACGGGACACATCGAGCAGTTTGCGGGGGGTGCCGTCCGGCTTGCTCGGGTCGAAGGCGATGCGGCCCTGGTAGCCGACAATGTCCCGTACCCACTCGGCGAGTTCGCGGATCGTCAAATCCTCGCCACAACCGATGTTGAGCGGCTGGTCGGAATCGTAGCGGCGCAACAGCATGGCGCAGGCAGCTGCCAGGTCGTCGACGTGGAGGAACTCGCGGCGCGGCGTACCGCTGCCCCACAGCACAACCCTGTCGGCGCCGTCCCGCTTGGCCTCGTGGAAACGGCGGACGAGCGCAGGAAGGACGTGCGAGGTCTCCAGGTCGAAGTTGTCGCCGGGCCCGTAGAGGTTCGTCGGCATCGCGGCGATGTAGGAGGCGCCGTACTGGCGCCGGTAGGACTGCACCTGCATGAGCCCGGCGATCTTGGCGAGCGCGTAGGGCGCGTTCGTCGGTTCCAGCGGACCGGTCAGCAGGGCGTCCTCGCTGATGGGCTGGGGTGCGTGCTTGGGGTAAATGCACGAGGAGCCCAGGAACAACAGCCGCCGTACGTCCGCCGCGTGCGCTCCGGCGATCACGCTCAGCTGGATCCGCAGGTTGTCCTCAATGAACTGCACCGGGTACGCGTTGTTGGCGAGGATTCCGCCCACCTTCGCGGCGGCCAGCACGACCGCCTCTGGGCGCACATCGCGCAGGTACGCCTCCGTACGCGCCGCATCTCGCAGGTCCAGCCGGGTCCGGTCGGCTGTGACCACTTCAAAGCCGTCGGCCGCCAGGCGGCGAGAGACCGCGGATCCGACCAGGCCGCGGTGGCCGGCGACGAACACTCGGGCCCCGTCCGGCAGTAACTCGTCTGCTTGCTTCATTTCACTCACGGCTCCGGATTCTGCCAGGACATTAGCCTCGAACCACTACATAGTATGAATAAAGAACGAGCCCCTAGGGGGATGCACCATCATGACCAAGATCGCGCTGATCACCGGGGTCACCGGCCAGGACGGCTCGTATCTCGCGGAACTGCTGTTGTCGAAGGGCTACACCGTTCACGGCCTCATCCGCCGCTCATCGTCCTTCAACACCGAGCGGCTCGACCACATCTACCAAGGTCCGCAGGAGCCCGAGCGGCAACTCGTCCTCCATCACGCCGACCTCTCCGACGGCGCGGCGCTGGTGAACCTGCTGCGTGATCTGCGCCCCGACGAGGTCTACAACCTCGGCGCTCAGTCCCACGTCAGGGTCTCCTTCGACACCCCCCTCTACACCGCCGACGTGACCGGCGTGGGATCGCTCCGGCTGCTGGAGGCGATCCGTGCCAGCCGTATCGACACCCGGATCTACCAGGCCTCCTCATCCGAGATGTTCGGCTCGGCCCCGCCCCCGCAAAACGAGCTCACTCCCTTCCACCCCCGCAGTCCCTACGGCTGCGCCAAGATTTTCGGCTATTGGTCGACCGTCAACTACCGCGAGGCATATGACCTTTTCGCCGTCAACGGCATCCTCTTCAACCACGAGTCGCCACGCCGCGGCCAGACCTTCGTCACCCGCAAGATCACCCGAGCCGTGGCACGGATCCAGGCAGGCCTGCAGGAGCACGTCTACCTGGGCAACCTCGATGCCCTACGGGACTGGGGCTACGCCCCCGAGTATGTGGAGGCGATGTGGCGGATGCTCCAGCACGACGAGCCCGACGACTACGTCGTGGCGACCGGCACCGCCGCCACCGTGCAGCAGTTCCTCGAAGCCGCCTTCGCCGTGGCCGGGCTCGACTGGGCCGATCACGTGCGCTTCGACCCCAAGTACGAGCGGCCCAGCGAGGTCGACGCTCTCATCGGAGACGCGTCGAAGGCGGAATCGGTGCTCGGCTGGAAGCCAAAGGTGTTGTGGTCCGAATTAGCCCGGATCATGGTGGAAGCGGATGTGGCGCAACTCGCAGCCGAATTAGGGGGGACAACAGTGCGCATAGACAAGTGACCGGCAATTAACTGCCAGTGACCGATTATTGCAGGAAATTTGTCAACCTGCTGACAAAGCCATTTGCCTGCCGCGACGTACTCTGGCGTGACTCGAGATATGGAAGAGGCCAGAGGGTAAATGCGCTTGCGCTCGGTGGGGATTTGCACAGCTGCTTTGTCGTTAACGGCTGCGTCGTTGGCGGGGGCCGGGGTAGTGGCGCCTTCGGCCACTGCGCTGACAGCGCCGGTTGCGATGACGGCCGATGAGCTTCCGACCTGGCAGACCAACGGCATCGTGTGGGCGATGGCCCAGGCGGACGGGGTCGTCTTCGCGGGCGGCACCTTCTCGGCGGTGCGACCGCCGGGTGCCGCCTCCGGCACTGATGAGCGGCCGGCGGTGAACTTCGTGGCCATGGATGCCGCTACCGGGGAGCCGACGTCGTGTGAGCTGTCCTTCACGGTCGGCTCAGGACTGGCGACGGTGCGGGCACTGGCGGTGTCGCCGGATCACAAGACGCTCTACGCGGGAGGGAAATTCGGGGCGGTCAACGGTGTCAAGGCCAGCAATGTCGCCGCGATCGACATCGCCACCTGCACCCCGAAAGCCGGCTTCAAGCCATCCGTCAGCGCCACGGTACGGGCCCTGGATGTCACCAATGACGCCGTCTATCTCGGCGGCGACTTCACGTCCGTCGCCGGTCAGGCCCGCCGCAAATTCGCCTCTGTCACCACCACGGGCGCACTGCGCCCCTGGACGGCCGACGCCGACGACCCGGGCCGAGCGATCAAAGTCGCTCCCGATGGCAAGAACGTCATCCTCGGTGGCGACTTCTACACCGTCAACGGGGCCGACACCCACGCCCTAGCCGTCGTCAACAGCGATAGCGGCGCCCTGACCAAAACCTACCCGCTCGGATACTTTCCCCGTTCCACACCCAAGGGGACCTCGGGCTGGGAGCCCGATACCCGGGTGAAGGACATCGCCACCGACGGCACCAGCTTCTACACCGCAAATGAAGGCTGGTTCGACGGCCGCACCGCCTTCAGTCTCGACAGCTTCGACAAGCGCTGGCAGGACGACTGCAAGGGCGCGACGCAGGCGGTCGAGGTCTACCAGGGCGTGCTGTACTCCGCCTCGCACGCCCAAGACTGCAGTGTCATGGGCGAATTCCCCAGATCGCCGCGCAAGCACCTGCTGGCCCAGTCGGTGGACAACCCGGCGAAGCTGGGCTGGACCCCCAACACCAATGATGGACTCGGCGAGCAGCTCGGGCCTCGGGTCATGGCCACCGCTTCGAAGGACGGCACCGACTACATGTGGGTGGGCGGTGAGTTCACCACAGTGCAGGGCAAGCCGCAGCAGGGGCTGACCCGTTTCGCGAGTGGCCCGGACACGGGTGCGCCGTCGGTACCGCAGGTGAGCGCGTCGAGTACGGCGCCCGGCAGGATCGATGTGCGCTGGCAGTCCAGCATTGACCTGGACGACAGCGATCTGACATACCGCGTCTACCGCAACGGCTCGGACAAGCCGATCCATACGGTCTCCGGCTCGTCGCTGTTGTGGAAGCGCCCGCAGCTCACGTTCACCGACACCGGCGTCACGCCCGGGTCCACGTACACATACCGAATCACAGCCAGCGACGGCACCAACACCAGCGCCAAGTCGACGTCCGCCAAGGTCACCGCGGCCACCACAGCCAACCCGTACGCGCAACAGGTCATCGCAGACGGCGCCGGCCTTTACTGGCGGTTCGAGGAGACGGCCGGCACTTTCGCCGCCGACACCACTGGCATCAACAACAACGGTATCCACCGCAACGGGCCCATCCGCGGCGTGGTCCCCGGCGTCGGCGGGGTGACGGGCTCCAGCGCCGCCATCGGATACCAGGGCGTGGACACACAGGCACCGGTCTCGCCGGAGGACATGGCCGGTGACGTCACCTACGGCGTCCACCCCAGCTTGCGCCCCACAACGTTCTCCATCGAGACGTGGTTCAAGACGACCACGACCTCGGGCGGCAAGCTCGTAGGCTTCGGCGAGCGCCAGGAACGGCCGAGTGTGGTCTATGACGAGCACATCTACATGACCAACACCGGCAGTCTCGTCTTCGGTGTCTCCGGCGCCGCGGCGCCGGCCACTGTCAGCAGTACCCCAGGCCTCAACGATGGCAAGTGGCATCACGTCGTCGCAACCCAGGGGCCCGGCCAGATGAGCCTGTACGTGGACGGCAAGCTGCAGGGGGCCGGCCCGGCCGCGACGACCGGCAAGAACTACATCGGTTACTGGCATGTTGGCGGCGACTCGGTGGCGAATTGGCCAAGCGCTCCTTCGAGCCCCTATTTCACCGGTCAGATCGACGAGACCGCCATCTACTCAAGCGTGCTGTCCCCGGTCCAGGTGGCACAGCACTACACCATCGGCACTCGAGGTACACCATGACGACGATCAAGCCCAGGCCAGGCACCGCGACCAACCGTATGATCGCCGCCTGCGCAGGCGGGGTGGCGGCGGCGGTGCTCTTCATAGCCGGGTGCAGCGACGGGGACGGGCACAACGACGGCGCCGCCAAGAGCCCGTCTGCGGCAGCGTCGGCTACGACGGATCCCGCCCGAGCGGACAGCGGCAAGGACACGGCACAGGGGGCGGACGTCGACGAGAAGGACGCAGACGAGGCCAACCGGATCCCGCCCGGCCCAAAGGTGCCGAAGTCCGAACTCACTCCTGCCACCGGGACCATCACCGAGGAACAGAAGCAGTACCTGACCGATCGGGTACCCAAGGGCGTAGACCCGGCAGCCATTCTGGAAGCCGGCCAAGAGGCCTGTGACCGCATCACCAGCCTCGCCGGACGCGACCGCAAAGCCGCCATCGGGGCCATCAAGAGCGGCGAGATCACAGGCGCACGGGATGCCATCACCCAGCTGTGCCCGGAGCACAAACCGCTGCTGAAGGCGGCGGAGAAGTAGAGCAAGGCGACTCTGGTCACTGGGGTGCGAGGAACGGCGTTCGCTCGCCGTGATCTGAGATGCGAGAAGGAGACCGAGGGCATATGCGCTTGCGCAAAATGGGGGTTTGTACGGCTGCCTTGTCGTTGGCGGCCGTTTCGCTGGCGGGAGCTGGGGTGATGGCGCCTTCGGCCGCCGCGTTGACGGCGCCGGTTGCGATGACGGCGGATGAGCTTCCAACCTGGCAGACCAACGGCATTGTGCGGGCGATGGCCCAGACGGACGGGGTGGTCTTCGCGGGCGGCACGTTCTCGACGGTGAGGCCGCCGGGTGCGGCGCTGAGCACGGACGAGAAGTCGGCGGTGAACTTTGTGGCGCTGGATGCCGCGACGGGGGAGCCGACGTCGTGTGAGCTGTCGTTCACCGTGGGGGACGGGCTGGCGACGGTGCGGGCGCTGAAGGTGTCGCCGGACGGTAAGACGCTGTACGCGGGGGGCCGCTTCGGGACGGTCAACGGTGTAAAGGTCAGCAATGTGGCCGCCATCGATATCGCCAGCTGCACTCCGAGATCCGACTTCAAGCCGTCGGTGAGTGCCACTGTGCGGGCGCTGGCGGTCACCGGCGACGATGTCTTCCTCGGCGGTGACTTCACCACGGTCGAGGGCAAGGCGCGTCGCTACTTCGCGTCGCTGTCCGCCTCGGGCACCTTGCGCCCGTGGACGGCGGACGCCGACAAGCCGGGCCGGGCCATCGAGGCGACCCCGGATGGGAAGCATGTCATTCTCGGCGGCGACTTCTTCACCGTCCGTGGCGCCGACTCCCATGCCCTGGCCGTTGTCGACAGCACTCGTGGCGCCCTGGCCAAACGCTATCCGCTGGGCTTTCTTCCCGCCCGCACGGTGGTGAAGGACATCGCCACTGATGCCACCGGCTTCTACACGGCCCAGGAGGGCAACCCCGTCGAAGGCCGGATCGCCTTCAACCTCTCCGACTTCAGTCAACGCTGGCGGGACACGTGCATTGGCGCGACTCAGGCGGTCGAGGTCTACAAGAGCGTGCTCTACTCCGGCTCGCACGCCCACCGTTGCGGCGGCGCGGGTGGGTTTACGAACCGGGAGCGACAGCATTTGCTTGCCCAGTCGGTGGACGGTCCGTCCTTGCTGGGATGGCTGCCTGACACCAACGACGGGCTCGGCGAGAAGATCGGCCCGCGGGTGCTGGCGGCCGCCTCGCGCAACGGCACCGACTACATGTGGGTCGGGGGCGAGTTCACCACGGTCAACGGTGAGCCGCAGCAGGGGCTGACCCGTTTCGCGAGCGGCCCTGACACGGGCGCGCCACCGACGCCGCAGGTGAGCGTCTCCAGTACCCGGCCGGGTGCAGTCGATTTCCGCTGGCAATCCAGCCTGGACCTGGACGACAGCAGGCTGACCTACCGCGTCTACCGCGACGGCTCTGACGATCCGATCCACACTGTCTTCGGTTCATCGTGGTTGGGGAAACGGCCGCAGCTGACCTTCACCGATACCGACGTCACGCCTGGGTCTACCCACACCTATCGGGTCACAGCGAGTGACGGCGCCAACACCAGTGCCCGGTCCGCGTCGGTCAAGGTCACCGTGGCGGCGACGGCGGACCGATACGCGCAGCGAATCATCGCCGACGGGGCAAACCTCTACTGGCGATTCGAGGAAACCAATGGCACTTTCGCAGCCGACTCCTCCGGCAAGAACAATAATGGGGTCCACAAGAATGGTCCTACCCGTGGCCTGACCCCCGGTATGGCCGGCTCCCACGCTGGAATTGGCTACCTCGGCGATGATGAATACACCTATAGCGACACCGTCACATGGCGGCCGGCCGCTTACTCGATCGAAACCTGGTTCAAAACCACCACGAAAACTGGCGGCAAACTCATAGGATTCGGCCCCACTCAGGAACAGCTGGATCTTCCCGCCGGTCGCTTCAACAACTACGACAAGCACATCTACCTGGACAATCGCGGTCGTCTTGTCTTCGGCGTCAACACGGACCGCACCAGCCGGAAGATCAGCTACATCAGCACCAAGCAAAGCTTCAACGACGGTGCGTGGCATCACGTAGTCGCCACCCAGGGGCCCAATGGAACGCGGCTGTACGTGGATGGCAGGCTGCAGACCAAGCCCAACAGGGTGACGTTCAGCCAGAACAACCTCGGCTCCTGGCACGTCGGCGGCGGCCGCATGGGAACGAACTGGCCGCAGCGGCCTTCGAGTGTCTTCTTCAACGGCGAGATCGACGAAACCGCCGTCTACCCGAAGGCGCTGACACCCGCCCAGATCAGCCAGCACCGCCAGCTCGGCATCAACCTGGCCCGCCACACTCCGGTCAGCCAGAACGGGATCGCAAGCCTGGACAACGCCCCCGGCGCTGTCGAAAAGGAAACGGCTGCCGAAGGCAAGGAAACTGCCACCAGCCTCGTGGAGGCTCTCTTCTACGAAGCCGCGTGCGTCCAGAGGACGCCACCATTCCAGTGCAAATGACACACAGGCTGTTGGCACACAGAACAAGACCGCCGTTTACCCGAACGTGCTGTCCCTCGCATAGGTGGCGCAGCATCACGAGCTCGGTACTGAGGCGTCTCCTTGAGGACAGTGAGACAGAAAGGGCCAGAGGCCACATGCGTTTACGCTCGATGTCGGTTGGCGTGGCTGCGCTGGCGCTCGTCATGCCGGCGTTGGTTGGAGCCGGAGTGGTGACGGCGTGGCCGGCTGCCGCGCGCACTGAGCCGGTGGCGATGACGGCGGATGAGCTGCCGGCCTGGCAGACCAATGGCATCGTGTGGGCGATGGCACAGGCGGATGGAGTCGTCTTCGCGGGGGGCACCTTCTCCGCGATCAGGCCACCGGGTGCGGCGGCGGGCACGAATGAGCAGTCGGCGGTGAATTTCGCGGCGCTGGACGCTGCGTCGGGCGAGCCGACGTCCTGCCAGTTGTCCTTCACGGTGAGTTCTGGGCTGGCGACGGTGCGGGCGCTGAAGGTGTCGCCGGACCACAAGACGCTGTACGCGGGGGGCCGCTTCGGAGCGGTCAATGGCGTCAAGGTGAGCAATGTGGCGGCCATCGACATCAAGACATGCACCCCGAAGGCGAGCTTCAAGCCAGCGGTGAACGCCACCGTGCGGGCGCTGGCAGCCACCAACGGCAGCGTCTATCTCGGCGGCGACTTCGCCACCGTGGCCGGTCAGCCCCGGCGTCACTTCGCGTCCGTCAACGCCACGGGTGGCCTACGGCCGTGGACGGCGAACGCCGATGAGGTGGGCCGGGCGGTCGAGGTGACCCCGGACGGTGGAAACGTGATCCTCGGCGGGGACTTCTCGCACGTCAACAGCGCCGATTCGCTGGCTCTCGCTGTCGTGAACAGTGCCAACGGGGGCCTGACAAAGAACTATCCGGCAGGCTGGCTCGCGAGCAATATGCGGGTGAAGGACATCGACGTCGACGCCACCGGCTTCTACACCGCCAACGAGAACTTCTCCCTTCCAGCAGGCAGCCCTCCCGCCACCGGCCCCACCTCGTACGACGGCCGGATGGCCTTCGATCTCAACGGCTTCAATGAGCGCTGGCGGGACAGCTGCTACGGCGCGACACAAGCCGTTGAGTCCTATAAGGGCGTCCTCTACTCCGCCTCGCACGCCCATGACTGCAGCGCGATGGGCGAGCTCCCCGAACTGTGGGAGCGTCAGCATCTGCTCGCTCAGTCGGTGGACGGCCCGTCTCTGCTCGGCTGGTTCCCCGACACCAATGACGGCCTCGGTGAGCGGATCGGGCCGCGGGTAATGACGACCGCGCCGAAGGGCGACACGGATTACATGTGGGTGGGCGGTGAGTTCACCTCGGTCAACGGCAAGCCGCAGCAGGGCCTGACCCGGTTCGCGAACCATCCGGATACGGGTGCGCCGTCGGTACCGCAGGCGAGCGCATCCAGCACGCGGCCGGGCGCGGTCGATGTGCGCTGGCAGTCCAGTCTCGACCTGGACGACAGCGAGTTGACCTACCGGGTCTACCGCAACGGCTCCGACAGGCCGATCCACACCGTCACCGGTTCGTCGCTGTTGTGGCAGCGCCCGCAGCTGACCTTCACCGACACCGACATCAGGCCGGGGTCCACCTACACCTACCGGGTCACAGCGAGCGACGGCAGTAACACCAGCGTCGGATCCACGACCGCCAAGGTCACGGCGGCTGCGACGCCGGATCCGTACGCGCAGCAGGTCGCCGCCGACGGCGCCAACCTGCACTGGCGGTTCGAGGAGAGGGCCGGCACGTTCGCCGCTGATTCCTCCGGCGGCAACAACGGCGGGATCCACCGCGGCGGACCCGTCCGCGGGCTCACCCCGGGCGCCGTCCCCAGTTCCAACGCCGCCGTCGGCTATCTCGGCAGCAACGAATACACCTACAGCGACCGCTCCAGCCCCACCCCCGCGGCGTACTCCATCGAGGCCTGGTTCAAGACGACGTCGACAACCGGCGGCAAGATCATCGGCTTCGACAGCCGCACTTGGATGGCGCGCAGCCGCCACAACGACAAGCACATCTACATGGGCAATGGCGGTGCTGTGTGGTTCGGGGCGCACGCCGGCGCCGTCCAGACCATCCACAGCAGTGGGCCTCTCAACGACGGCCAGTGGCACCACGTCGTCGCCACCCAAGGACCCAGCGGGATGCGGCTGTATGTGGACGGGGCACTGCAGGCGAGCAACCCGCAGGTGACCACCAGCGCCAACTACACCGGCTACTGGCACGTGGGCGGAGGGGAGCCGGGCGGACTGGCTGGCTGGCAGATCAGCCCGGGCAACCCGTCGAGCGTGTTGTTCAACGGGCAGATCGACGAGGCCGCCGTCTACCCCAGCGTGCTCTCCCCGGCGCAGGTGGCACGGCACCACCAGCTCGGCGCGCAGGGAGCCCCCTGATGACGATCAAGCTGTGCCCGGCATGACTCGCTGCTGAAGCTGTGCAGAAAGGAAGCGTGGGGTGATGAAGCTCCCCATCGTCGTGGCGATCCCGACCAAGAATGAGGCCGAGAACATCGCCGCTGCCATCCGGTCCGTCATCGGTCATGTCGAGGCCGTGGTGGTCGTTGACTCGCACAGCACCGACGAGACCTGCGAGATCGCGAGGTCGCTGGGCGCCGAGGTCGTCCCTTATGAGTGGGACGGCAGATACCCCAAGAAGAAGCAGTGGTGCCTGGATCATGTGCGACCCGAGACCCCCTGGATGCTGTTCCTCGACGGCGACGAGCGGATGAGTCCTGAGCTGCTGGCGGAGCTGCGGTACGTCTTTTCCCAGCCGTTGAAGGCCGCGGCGTTCGACATCCCGCTGGGCTACTGGTTCGCCGGTCGGCGTCTGCGGCACGGCTACACCATCGTCAAACGGGCCCTGCTGGACCGTATGCGATGCCATTTCCCGGTAGTGGACGATCTGGACGCGCCGGGCATGGGCGAACAGGAGGGTCACTACCAGCCGGTGGCCGAGGGCGGGGCGTCGGCGGTGCGGCGGTTGAAGTCGCCCATCGAGCACGAGGACCTGGACCCCTTACGTACGTGGTTCGACCGGCACAATCGTTACTCGGACTGGGAGGCGTGGCTGGAGGTCCATCCGGAGGTGAAGGAGTCCATCCGGAAGGCCAAGACCCGCCAGGGGCAGCTGTTCCACAAGGCACCGCTCAAGCCGCTCACATCCTTCACCTACGCCTATCTCTACAAGCGGGGCTTCCTGGACGGCCGGGCCGGCCTGGACTACGCGCTGGCCATGAGCTTCTACCGCTGGCAGATCGGGCTCAAGACGAGAGAGCTCACCGCGCGGCAGGCCCGTCGGTCTGCCTGATCAAGGTCCCCTGCGGCGTCCCAGTGTGTAGAGCCCTTTATCCCCGATTGATCGTATATTGGGGTAATGGACGAATTGCAATGCTCAAGTGCTGTCTTCAACGTCGGGGCCACGCTCGGAGTTGAGGTGTCCATCAACGGCCCCCAGGGACAAGACCCAGGGAACGGCGACTGGGCTGAGATCGTGCTGACCAACCTTGCGATGATGGACATAAGTGACGAGGCTGGACGCAAAGACCGCCTAGTCATCAAGACCGGCGGCGGTATGGAGACGGCCCTGCTCGCGAACGGACTTGTGTGGGCCGGCCAGGAGCTTCTCAGACTCACCGGTGTGGGACCAGTAGAGCCTGAAAGTTTGACTAGCTGACTTGCTGAGGGCGCGCTGGAATTCCTGCAAAAATTCTTTTGAACAGTGCGGACCGGAGGGCGCAAAGCCCGATTTCCTGTTGCCGTTGGTTCGCAACTCCCTCGCACCATAGCCCACTTGGAACCTTGAAGGGATTCCACGCGCTGGGTTTATAGGACGAACGGAGGGGTCCTGCCGGGACGGCTGGCGCGGGACTGTGCCGCCGAACGGGTGACATTGCTTCCGGCAATGGCGCGGTTTCGAAATGGCCCATGACCAGCCACTGAGCCGACGCCGTCCCCCGAACCCCGCGCCGACGAAGGTGACTTGACGAGGTCACCGGTGGCAGACTCCCGGCGCATGGGGACTTGGGTTCGCTTTGGCGACCGGTCAGGTCGCCCGCAACAGCAGATTCGATGCATTTCGTAGCGGTCCCCGGACATTGTTCATCGCGCCCAGCAACTTCACCTGAGCCACTGGGCTTTGAATCACCCTGGACGGAAACCGTGCGGCGCTCAACCGAAGTGGAAATCACTGCGCTAGAAGAGGCTTACCGAGAAAAGAGTAGAGCGTTCGACCATGCTGCACAGGCTCTGAAGGCGGAGCAGGTCCGTCGGCGGATGCACTACGTGGCTATTCTTTGTCCGCTGGCACTGGTCTGCATTCTCGGTTACACAGCGGTCATAAGGCTATGGGCCACGCAGCCAGAGTTTACCCGCTGGGTCGGTATTGTCGTCATACTGGCCCTCTCGGCCGCCGCGATCGGTACGCTGGCGAACGGTCGCAACAAGGTGCTTGACCTCACTTCTGAGCTTCACCAGGCACTCTCAGAAAAACAGAATGCCGCAGCTGCGCTACCGCTCTACTCCGAGACGGCTCTCCGGTTCTACCGGGAATCAACGCTGGAGTTGATGGAGTCTTATCGTAAGCGCGCAACCATGAACCGGCGCGTCAACAACGCGCTTCAGGTGCTCGTCATCGCGGGTTCGATTATTGCGTCCACCCTGCTTGCTCTGGACGAAAGGATCAGCCTTCTGAGTGCGGCGGCCACCATCTTGACCGCGGCCGTCGGTGTCGCCGCTGGTTTGTCCGGATACTTTAAGTTCCGCGAACGCGGTTTCAACCTCCAGACCGCAACAGACGAACTGGAGAAGCACTACATTGCCGTGCAGTTCCATCTCGACGAATACGAGACCGTCGATTCGTCACTCGCGCCCGATGAGGCCGAGAAGGAGCGGCTCCGGCGCTTCGCGCGCTTCGTGGAAAGAATCAAGGAAGAGCAGCGAAAGCGGGAGATCCAGTTGGAGCACAGGGGCTCCTCATTCTCGCGAGGCTCCCAGGTCGGGGCGGTGACCGTGGTTCGTTCGACTCCTGCGTACTCGTCCTGGCCCGGCAGGGAGACACAGCACGGGAATGGACAGAGGTGATCCGCAGGCGCCAGGCGAAGCGGCAGTCGATGCGGCTCGGAAGCGTCAGGGCGCGGCCTGAGCGTCCGGCAGGGACGCGGTCTCCGGTGGTGTACGGTCCGGAGCCGGCGGAGCCTTGGGCGCCACCATCGAGGTCAGAGCCGTGGCGACAAGGGCGCTGGCGCCCAACAGGCCGCTCGCGACCAAGCGACGTCGTCCCTCCAAGGAGGGCGCCCGCCTTCTGGACTTGCAGTGTCTGGCCATGATCACCTCCAATTTGTGTCCAGGCCCCAGGGCGTGTCCGCAAAGTCCCGCCTGCCCCGCGACGCCTGGCACGTGCTCTAGAACGTGAACCGCTCGGTGTGGATATGGGACTCGGGCACGCCTGAGCGGATCAGAGCGGTCGTCGCCGCCTGCGCCATCCCGGGAGGCCCGCACAAGTACACGTCGTGTTCGGCGATATCGGGGACCAGGTCGCGCAGCGCCTGGGGCGCGAGTGGGTCGAAGGGGCCGTCGCTCGGGCCGAGCAGGTAATGCAATCCCGCTTGCCGGGTGGCAGCGATCCGCTCCAGTTCCTCGCGCAGCACCAGCTGGCCGGCGTGCGAGGCGCGATAGAGGAGGGTGATGTCACCCGGCCCGCCGGGCAGGCTCTCGAACAGTGCCCGCATGGGCGTAATGCCGACGCCGCCGGCGAGCAGCAGCGCCTTGCGCCGGGTGCGGCGGTGCGCGGTCATCGCGCCGAACGGCCCGGTGGCCAGCACCCTCGGGCCGGGCCGCAGCCGCTGGATCCGACGTGTGTGTTCGCCGAGTGCTTTGACCGTGATGCGCAAGGTGTCGTCCCGCACGGGTGCGGACAGGGAGAAGGGCAGTGCGGTCCGCCACAACCCCGGGGCCAGGAACCGCCAGCGGAAGAACTGCCCGGCCTCGGCCTGGAGCAGGTCCAGGTCGGCGCCCCGCATGACGACGGAGACCACCCCCGGACCCTCGGCTCGCACGTCGACCACGCGCAGGCTGTGCCGCAACGCCTGCCGTACGGGGACGACGACCCGGTACCAGACGAGCAGTACAGCGACAGCCGCGTACATCATCGCCCACAGCCAGACGGTGAGCGCGCTGCTCGCGATGTCCGGGCCGACCAGCTGATGGGCGAAGGCGAGGGCCGCACCGATGTAGGCAAAAAGGTGGATCCCCCGCCACGCGTCGTGACCGACGCGGTGCCGTACGCGGCGTGCGGATGCCACGCCCACGAGCAGGAGCAGCGCGGTCCCGGCGGTGGCCGCCGCGACCGCGGGGTAACCCATGAGGTGGACGCAGGCAGTGAGGACGTCAGTGCCGGTGTGCGCGGCATAGCCGCACAGGGCCAGCAGAGCGTGCCCGAGACACAGCGACAGTACGTAGCGACCGCCGAGCGCATGCCACCGGGCGAGCCGGTCGGCGCCGACACCGTGCTCTACAGCCGGCACCCGCGCCATGAGAAGCAGCATGACCAGTACGCCGTACCCGGCAAGCAGCCCGCTCAAGTGCGCACAGGTGGCGAACAGCGCGTCCAGGCGGACGGACGTCTGCACTTGCACCACCCAGAGGGCTGTGACGGCGCACGCCCCGGTGATGATCCCCACGCGTACCGCCGGCGGTGAGACGCTGTGGGGCGCCATGTCGTCGGGATGGAGGGGCGGGAGGTGCGTGTCGTCCTGGTCCTGAGAGCTCCCATTGCCGGGCACAAGGTCACCAAGACGTCCCCGGCAGTACAGAGGTTGGCTCAGGAAACTCATGGCACCTCCGCCAAGGCCCCGTCGGCGGCCAGCTGTTCGAGGTGGGATGCCGCCGCAACAGCGCCGCCCGCGGAGCGGAACGCCGTACGGATCCGGTCGGCCTCGGCACGGTAGCTGGGTTCATGGAGCACGGCGTCGATCGCCGCACCCAGCCTGGGGGCGGTGGCCCGCCCGAACCTGACCCTGACGCCCGCCCCCACACCGGTCACCTGACTGGCCACGACCGGCTGGTCGTCGCGGATGGGGGCCACCACGAGCGGAACTCCATGCCAGAGGGCCTCGCACACGGTGTTGTGCCCGGCGTGGCAGACGACGGCATCAACCCGTTCCAGAAGGGCGAGTTGGGGGACGGAGGGGAGAACCAGCACGTCCTTGTCGTCCGGGGCGGTGGTGCCCACCACGTCTCCAGGATCGACGATCACCGCCTGCAGCCGGTCCGCGCGGTGGCGCAGTGCTTTCAGGCACTCGCCGAGAAAACGGGCTCCGACGTCGGTATTGGCGGTGCCGAGAGTGACCAGCACGGTGGCGCGGGTGTCGAGCCAGTCCCAGGGGAAATCCGGTGCGGCGGGGCGGACCGCGATCGAGGGGCCCACATAACGGATCTGGCCGTCCGCCCTGGCGCCGGGGCCGACGAGTTCCCGGGTGCTGTACGTGAGCACCAGGTGGGGGGAGAACCGCGGGTCCGCGGTGCCCGGCGCGGCGCCGATGCGGACGCGCAGGTCCTTCAGGAGCGCGTCGATCCATGCCGCGACCTTGGGCATGCCTGCCAGGGCGTCGTTGAACGCGAACTCGGCCGTGGTGGTGGACGAGGTGGCCCACGGCACGTGCATCTGCTCTGCCACCAGTCCGCCGGCCACGGCCTGCTGGTCGGCGATCACCACATCGGGTCGGAAATCCCCGATGGCTGCCCTCACCCCGGGAGCCATCGCCTCGGCGAGAGGTATCAGAAAGTCCTCCCACAGGAACTTCAGCGCTTCGGGACCGCGGAGCTCGGGGGGCCGCACTGCGTCACCTGAGCCCAGGACCGGCCCGGTGCACGCGTACTCGAGGGCCTCGTCCCCCGCGAGCTGCCGCACGAACCCGTGACCGGCGGACGCCCAGGCCACCTGATGCCCGCGCGCGGTCAGTTCGGCTGCCACCCCCACGGTCGGGTTGATGTGACCGACCAGGGGCGGTACGACGAACAGGAATCTGCTCACGGGCCATCCGTCCCCAGTGCCGTGCCCGGAGATCCTGCCTCGGCCACCTCATGAATCAGGGAGAGAATATGGGCGCCCACCGCTTGTGGCGCCTCGATCAGCACGGAGTGCTCGTGCCCCGGTACCACAACGCTGCGGTAGTCCGGCAGCAGGGACTTGAGCCACGGTGACTGTTCGACCAGGCTCGATTCGCCGCCGTAGATGAAGAGCGCGGGGCAGCGCACCGACCGTATCTGGTCCTCGGTCAGCACTCGGCTGGCCGGAATGTCGCGGACGATGGTCGTGGCCTGTACCAGCCGGGCCGCGCGCTTGGCCTGGCGGGCCTTGTGGTGGCCGCGATGCGCGGTGATCCAGGCCAGTACGGCAGATTCGTCCCTCTCCATCCTGGCCGCCCACTGACGCATGCCCACGCCCAGGTTCGCCGCCCAGTCAGGGGTCGCCGGACTGGACTCGATGACGGACAGGCTCGCCACGCGTTCGGGACGGCGTACGGCATAGCTGAAGGCCACCGTGCCACCGTAGGAGTTGCCGACAAGGTGGACCGGTCCGGTCACATCCAGCCGGTCGAGCAGTGCGTCCAGGTCGTTGAGGTTGTAGTCGAGGGTGTATCCGCTGTCCGGGCGTTCGCTGCGGCCGTGGCCTCGCAAGTCGTACATCACGACGTCGATGCCGGCCTGTGCGAACGACGGTGCCAGGGTGAAGTAGTAGCTGGCCAGACTGTCCGTGAGCATGCCGTGGACGAGCACCGCGGTCGCGACGGCCGGCCGGCCCTTGGGAGGCACCCTCTGTACATGCAGCCGGATGTCACCGATGTCGATCATCGCCATGCGTCAGTCCACCTCCGCGGCCCCGAGGCTGCGCACGACGTATTCGACCAGCCTGCCAACGGTGAGTTCGATGATCTCCTCGAACTCCATGTCCGCGAGGAACTCAGCGAAATTGATCTGATCGCCGTACCTGTCCTTCAAGAGGCCCGCGAGGGTGACCAGGTCGATGCTCTCCAGTTCCAGGTCGCGGTGGAATCGGGTCTCCATCTCGATGTTCTCGAGGCCGTCCTCGTACCCGCCCTGGTCATCGGTTTCGTCGAGGATCGTCCTGAGCATGCCCGCGATGTCGGCGAGGACCGATAACTCGTCCTCGCGCACGAGGTTGCCTCGCGACGGCTGCCTTTCGAATGTGGTCATCGACCGTTCTCCTCTGCCTCCGCCGTGCCCGTGGTCCAGGCCACGACGTAATCTCTGCTCGGCAGCCGCGGGGGATTGCCCGCCCGCTCGCATCGCACCGTGTAGGCGCGCTCATGCCGCCCCAGAACCACCAGCCGGTCGGCCGTCGCTTCGACCACGATGAAGTCCCGGGGACGACCGCCAAGGCCCGTCCCCTCCGCCTTGGCGACAGCTTCCTTCGCGGTCCAGAAGCGTGTGAACCACAGCGCCTCGGACTCACCGGTGGCGGCGCACCGGGCGCGCAGCAGCCTGAGTTCGGCGTCGCCGAGGGCGGCAGTCAGCGTCTGCGCGTCGCGTTCGACAACTTCTTCGATGTCGATGCCCGGTCCCGGGCCGAGTCTGGTGGGCGGTTGTACCATCGCGACCCCCGTCTCCGCGCAGTGGGCCAGCGAGACCTCCAGCGGCGGCAGTTTCCGGCCGTACAGCCCGGTGACATATGGGCGGCCTGATTCGTCGTTGTGCACTCGGATCTCCGCGGGGAAGACAGGGCCCTCTCCGCGCTCCCAAAGCCACTGCCGTACGGCGTCCTTGACCGCGATCCGGCCGAGCAGCCACTGCCTGCGACCGCGAGGGGCGCGTCGCGCGTACTCGGAGCGCTCCTCACCGCTGAGCGCACTGCGCATGATCAGTTCGCGCGAGGCGAGATCGGGCCACCGCTCATGGAGCAGGGACCAGCCGCCGGGCCTGGCCTCGGCAAGGGTATTGCGCTCGGGGAACCGTTCGAAGGGCCTGGTCTGCGGATCGTTGTCGAAGCGGCGGTTCTGCCAGCCGGTGAGCTCCGCCCAGACCGTTCCCGCCACGGTCAGCTGTACGTCGGCTTCGAGCATGGTGTCGGTGAGGGAAGTGATCCTCACCAGGCACTCCACCTTGGTCCCTGGGCGAGGATGCGGCCCGTGGAACCGTATGTGTCGTATCTGCACAGGGAACACCACGGTGCGCTCGGTGCGGGTCGCCATGATCCAGTACCCGATGACCTGGCCCACGTTGTCCAGCAAGGCACCCGGGGCCGACGGCGTTGTGATCACGCCCCGGACGTGCGCTTCGCCGGTCGCAATCAGCTCGGAAACCCCCTGGAACGCGGGCCCGTGGAACATCCAGCGTTCGCTGTAGAGGTGGGCCGCGGCGTGGGTAGGTGCTGCTGATTCGGACGCAGGGTCCGTTCGCCAGCGGGTGGCGGGTGGAGCGGGGAACTGGCCGGCGAGCTCGACCACGGCGTGGGCTCGGGGGCCGAAGGACACCGCGACGCGGTCCGGGCCGTCGTCCGCCGCGGTGACCGTCACGGGTACGTCGACGGGAGGTGCAGCGGTCAGCCACTCCTCGAAGCGGGCCCCGTGCACAGCGACTGCGTGCATCCCCGGTGCCGCCTGCTGCGCCGCCTCCATGATGTGGTGGACGATCGTGGTGGCCGGGACGACCGGCCAACGGTCGGCCATGTCGGGCCAGTCCGCCCGCTGCCGGAAGAAGCAGTGGTCGCGCAGGTAAGGCATGGTGTCGGTGGAGACTCGCACGGTGCTGCGCCAGCCCAGCCGACGGCCGGCTCGAGTCGTCTGCACCGGCTGGCCCGACCTGCCCTCGGAAGGATCGGCCTGCCGCGGTGCCGGAAGGGCCGGCGCGCTCGGCGCGGAATGCGGCGCCCTGATGGAGTCGCTGGGGCGAACGACGGCCGGGGCAGAGGGACGGCGGCCCGCGGTGATCAGTGCGGCAGCGGCGTCCGCGGTGTCACGTAGCAGGGCGTTCAGTTCGGCCGCGGCCGGAGAATGCCCGGCGAGCGCGTCCAGGGGCGATGCGCCGGCCGGGGCTGCCTGCCGGTTGGCCGAAGCGCCGATGCCCAGTTCGGCGCCCAGTTCGGCACCGGCCCGGCCCAGTGAGACCAGCGCCCCACCCAGCTCGAGCCGCACCGGTGGCCGTTCCTCCCGGCCTTGGGCGACCACCTGGCCCGTACCGGCCGCTTGCGCGGACGGTGACAGGGCAGGTGCGACCGCGGCGCCGCCCGCCCACAGGGCGGCCGCCACCCGGCGGAGCTGGGCGATACCCGGGCGGTTCGGTGAGTTGGCGGCGATGACCAGGTGGTCGCGGCCACTGAGGGTGTCGCCGATGAGAGAGCTGAGCCGGCCGGGGCCCACCTGCACGAAAGTGCGGTGGCCTGCCCTGTACATGGCTTCGATGAGCTGCCGGAAGCGGACGGGTTCCAGCAGGTGCCGGATGAACAGTTCACGCACCGCCGCCTCGCCTTCCGGGAAGGGGGCCGCGGTCGTCCCGGACCACACGGGGACGGTCGGCGGATGGAGCCGGAACCGGCTCGACGCCTTCTTGATGGGCCCCAGGTAGGGCCGCAGCATCGGCGTGTGGAAGCCCGACCGGAAGGGCAGCACCTGGCAGAGCACACCCCGGGCGCGGAAGGAACGGACGATTCCCTCCACGGCCCCTCCCGGCCCGCACACCATCGACTGGCTGGGCGAGTTGTCATGGGAGAGCAGGAGCCCGGCCTTCGCCCATCCGTCGTCGAGCGCGGCCTGCACACGTTCCGCGGGCGCCGCGATGGCGCCGAAGGCCAGACCTGGGACTGTCACCGTGTCGGGGTTGAACGAGGCCATGAAGTCGTCGACCTCGTCCCAGGAGTACATTCCGGCGGCAGTCATCGCCGTCCACTCGCCGATGCTGTGCCCGGCCACCGCGTCAGGGACGATGCCCATGCGGTGCATAGCGGCGTGGAGCAGGCGGCTGGTGCCGACGACACCGAATCCGTGCATGCCGGCATCCAGTACATGGTCGCTTTCCGGGGACCGTCCGGCGGGGACTGGGACGCCGGGCAGGCCGAAGTGGGAGGCGACATCGTCGACGCGGGGCGCGAAGTCGGCTTCGAGCCCCGGGAAGACGAAGGCCAGCTTCCCGTCTCCGTTCTCGAGCAGGGGGCGGGGTCTGAACCAGATGTCGCTGCGGGTGTGCCAGGCGCGCCCCCTGGCGACCGCTCGTCGCGCCAGCGAGAGCCGCTTGGCGTTCGGGGCGACGATGCTGAGGCGGGCAGGGCCCGCGTCCGGGTGTACGCCTTCCGTATCCAGACCCGAGGCGAGCACGTCCGAATCGTCGGCGTCCAACAGGGCGGCGAGGCCTTCGCCGCTGTCGGCGGCGAGCATGAGCACCCGCTCCGACTCGGTGACGGTGAGGGTAGCGGTGCCGGCGCTTGCGGTCGCCCGATGCGGCACAACCGCTCCGGAAGTCCGCGTCCAATCGCCGGGTGCCTGTTCCAGGACGACGTGCGCGTTGATGCCGCCGAACCCGAAGGCGTTGACGGCCGCCCGGCGGACCGGCTGCTCCGCGGTGGTGTCCCAGAAAGCCGCCTCGTCCAGCGTACGGAAGCGGGTGGCCGCGAGGGCCGGGTGCGGGTCGTCGCAGCGAAGCGTCGGCAGGAGCGTCTGGTGGTGGACGGCGAGGGCGGCCTTGACCAGTCCCGCCACTCCGGCGGCGGGCATCGTGTGGCCGATCATCGACTTCACCGAACCGATCACCGCCCGGTCGGTGCCAGTCGCGTCACTGGCATCTCCGGGACCGAACACGTCGGCGAGGGTGGCCAGTTCGGCCGTGTCGCCTGCAGGGATCGCGGTGCCGTGGGCCTCCAAAAGGCCGATCGACCCTGGCTGGGCCGGGTCGAGCCCGGCCGCCTGCCATGCCTGGAGCAGCGCGCGGGCCTGGCCACCGGGATCGGGGGTGACAAGACCGGCAGCACGGCCGTCGCTGGCCACACCGGTGCCCCGGATGACGGCGTAGATCCGGTCACCGTCGCGCTCGGCGTCGGCGAGGCGCTTGAGGACCACGACGCCGGTGCCCTCACCGATCAGAATGCCGTCCGCGCCCCGATGGAAGGGGCGAATCCGCTGGCTGGGCGAGAGCGCGCGCAGCTGGGAGAAGACACTCCACAGCGTGATGTCGTGGCAGTGGTGCACACCGCCGGCGAGCATCAGGTCGCAGCGCTCCGCCGCGAGCTCGCGCACCGCCTGATCGACCGCCACCAGCGACGACGCGCACGCGGCGTCCACGGTGTAGGCAGGCCCCCGCAGGTCGAGGCGGTTGGCGACCCGCGAGGCGGCGAGGTTGGGCACCAGGCCGATGGCCGCCTCCGGGCTGTCGGGACCGAGCCGTTCGGTGAAGGCGGCCCGAACCCGCTCGAGTTGGCCGGGTTTCAGGTCGGGTATCAGCTCACCGAGGGTACGCACGAGTTGTCCCGCGGTGCGCACGCGTTGGTCGAGGCGGGCCAGTCCCGGCGTGAGATAGCCGCCCCGGCCGAGGATGACGCCTACGCGGTGCCGGTCGGGCAGTTGGTCCTCCCCTCCCGCGTCCGCGATGGCCGCCGCGGCCACCTTCAGGGCGATGAGCTGGTCGGGTTCGGTGCCGGCCACCGAGTTCGGCATGATCCCGAACCGGGTGACCTCCACTTCGGCCAGACCATCCACGAAACCGCCGCGCCGGCAGTACACCTGGTGGGCGGCGGCCGGGCCGGACTCGGAGCCGGGGCGGTAGAACTCCGGGTCCCACCGCCCCTCGGGTACGTCGGTGATCGCGTCCACACCGTTGCGCAGGTTGCGCCAGTAGGTGTCCAGGTCAGGGGCGCCGGGCAGCAGCACCGCCATCCCCACGATGGCCACCGGCGGCAGTTCTCGAGCGGTCATGCCGTTCGTCATGGTCACCAGCCCGAGGAGGTGTAGACGACGGCTCCGGCCGCTGGGTCGCCCCAGGCGAGTTCGCGCAGCAGGGCCGCGGTGCCCTCGTCCGGGTCGATCATGCCGACCCCGCGCCGGGCGTACTCCCGGGAAAGTTCCGGGCTCACCATGCCGGTGTGCCCGTCGGACGGCGCCCATGGACCCCAGTGCACGGTCAGCGCCCGGCGTCCGGTGCGGGCGGCCCAGGTAGCGCCGAGGCTCTCCAGGGCGTCATTGGCCGCGGCGTAGTCGGCCTGGCCGCGGTTGCCGAGGGCGGCGGAGATGCTGCCGTACAGGACTGTGAACGAGGGCCCCTCGGGCAGTTCCTTCAGTGCCGAGAGCAGCGCCCCGGCGCCTATCGTCTTCGTGTCGTACACACGGTGGAAAGACTCGGCTGTCTTCTCGGTGATCAGCCGGTCCTCAATCACGCCGGCGGCGTAGACCACGCCGTCGAGGCGGCCGTGCTCGGCGTAGATCTCTTTCACCGCTTGAATCAACGCGTCCGGCTCCCGCACGTCCACCGAGCGGTAGCGCGCCTCGCTGCCGCAAGCGGCGAGCTCCTCCAAGGTGGTGCTGATCTCACGCTGGGCCAGTATCAGTTCGGCCTCGCGGTTGATATCGGCCGGCCTGGCACCGTCCACCGCGCGTGAGGCGAGCACTGCGCGCAGCTCGGCGGGGGTACGGGCCGCGGCCATCGCCGGATCTTCGGCGTCAGCCGGGACGGATGTCCTGCCCAGCAGTTCGATACGGCACCGGGAGATCCAGGCGAGCTGGGTGGCAAGCCGTGCTGTGATGCCGCGGGCCCCGCCGACGAGCAGGACGACGGCGTCGCGGTCGAGCCCGAGAGCGGTGGCCACAGCGGCTCCCTCGCCGGCTGCTCCGGTACCGGTGTTGCCGAGTGGCACCTCCTTCAGCTCCAGGCTGTGCCGTTCGGACGCCGTGCGCAGGACGACAGGCGCTGGTTCAGGGCTGAGCAGCTCGGCGAGCAAGGCGTCGGCGACGGCCGAGGGGCCGGTGTCGCTGAGGTCGATGACCCGCGCGTCGGTCTGCGGATACTCACGTGCGATGGTGCGGAAGAAGCCGTGCAACCCTGCCGATCTCAGCCCCGTCAGACTCGGAAAGTCGCCGACTGCCGGCCGTACCGCGAACAACCAGCGCGGATGGCGCGCGAGGGCGGCCTGGAACACGGGGAACGCGCAAGGCAGCACCGGCCGGGAAGGCGTGAGGGCATCGAGGTACAGCACCCCGTCCACCTGACCGTCCGCCTCTGTGAGCAGCTGCTTTCGGCCGACAGCCACTGCCTCGGCACCGTAGGAGACGAGCCTGGCCGAGACCTCCTGTGCCGCACTCGCGTCATCGTCGCCGACCAGGACGAAACGCTTGCCGGCCAGCACGGCTGACGGGTCGTTCATCGCGACGTGGGGCTGGTCCAGGAGTACCGGCCGTAACTGGAACCGCTTCGGTGCTGTGCCGGCCGTCGCAGCGTCTTCGCGCACCTCGGCGTCCTCGACTCGATCGGCTTCCTGTGGCATCTCCAGCTCTAGGAGCTCCATCGCAGGCGGGGACTCTTCCACCGGTTCCAGCCCGGGCGCTTCGGCGGGTGCCAGACGCCCGGCGATCCAGTCGGCCACCGATGCCGCCGTGTTGGCCCTCGTCAACTGCTCCAGCTCCTCGTCGTCCACACCGACGCCGTCCGCGAAGGTCCCGGCTCCTAGACGTTTGGCCAGCTCGCCGGCTATCTCGGCCCGCTTGATCGAGTCGATGCTCAGATCCGCTTCCAGATCGAGGTCGGGCTCGATCATGTCCACCGGATAGCCGGTACGTTCGCTGATGATCTCCAGGACCATCCGCAGCACGTCCGCCTCTGTGATTCCTTCGGCGGCGGATGCAGCGCCCAGGGATTCGGCGGCCGACCTGGGTTCCGGTTCTTGCCCGGGCGGCGAAAGCTCGGCTGATACGGAATGCGGTAACGCAGCCCCGGGCATGGGCGCGGCGATCAGCTCTGCCGGCGTCGTGCCGAAATGGGCCAGGAGGACGTCCCGCTGGGCGGCAACCATCTCCCGGCTGGTGCGCAGGAATTCGGAGATTAGCGCGTCCCTGTCCGACGGGACGGCATGGGAGTGGTTCGTCGTCAATGTTGGTTCCACGACTCGTCGGGCCGGTGCGAGGGCTTGGGGGAGGAGTTCTCCGTCGGCGGTGCGGATCAGCTGGCCGTTGACGGTCCAGCCAGGGCGTGCCGGTGCCGCGGCCGTGCCCGCGTCGACGGCGTCGCGCCCTCGGAACAGCCATGTGGTGCGGACCGGCAATCCGGCGGCAGCCAGCTGGGCCAGCGCGTCGAGCCAGCCATACAAGCCGCTGTCCGCGTTGGGCTCACAGGCGATGGCATGATGCGGGAGTTCGCCCAGGATCCCGCTGACCAGCCGCGTCAGTACTCTGCCGGGCCCGGCCTCTACAAAGATCCTCGCACCGGCCTCGTACATCGCCTTGATCTGTGCGACGAATGCGACAGGGGCGCTGATCTGGGCGGCGAGCTCCGCACGGATCGCATCCGGGTCGTCGCCATACGGGGCGGCTGTGCGGTTGGACCACACCGGGAACTCGGGCGGACGCACGGTCCGGCTCGCGAGCGCCTCGGCGAACTGGTCCGGGGCACCGGCCACCAGGGGGCTGTGAAAGGCGCAGGCGACGGAGATGCGCTTGGCGCCGTACCCGGCTTCGCGCAGCAGTCGTACGGCCTCCTCAACCGCCTGCGTCGGGCCCGAGATCACTGTCTGCCGGGGGGAGTTGTGGTTGGCCACGACGACGGAGCCGGGAGCTTGTGTCTCGCGCAGGGCGCGCTCGACATCCTGGGCACCAGCCGCGACTGCTGCCATGGTGCCCGGCTCGTCACCAGCGGCCGCGAGGATCGCCGTCGCCCGTTCGACGCTCAGCTCCAGCAGCGTCTGTGGACTGAACGCACCGGCCGCGCACAGGGCGACCAGCTCCCCGTAGCTGTGGCCGGCCGCCATGTCCGGTCGTACTCCGGCCGCGCCGAGCAGGGCATGGGCGGTCAGTCCCGCCACCCCGAGGGCCGGCTGGGCTGCCCTGGTGTCCGTAAGTGCCGCCCGGCGCTGGGCCCGTGCGACATCGTCAAAGGCAGCGGGGGGATACAGCGCGGCGGCGTGGGCGTGGCCGAGTTCAAGGTAGTGCTGGAGCTCCGGGAATGCGACGAAGACGTCGGCCAGCATTCCCGGCCACTGGCTGCCCTGGCCGGGGAAGAGGAACGCGACCTTCTTGCCCTGCGAGCTGACCGGCGTAGTGCCGTCGGGCAGGGGCGGGGCTGCGAGGTGAATTCCCCCGGCGGGGTCGTGCTGACCGGCCAGGGCCTTGCGCAGCTGGCCCCTTAGCCCGTCGACGTCCGTGGCCACGACCGCGACTCTCACTGGACTGTCGTCGGCGTCGGAGCGGCGGGCTGCGCTCAGCGCGAGATCCCGCAACCGCCACATTCCGTCCTCGGCGGCATTCAGAATGTCTTCGATGGCCTGGTGCGCCGTGGCCAAGTCCTTCCCACGGAAAGTGAACAGCTCGGCGGGCCAGGCGTCGAGTCCGTGAACTGGCGGCTGTGTCTTTGTGTGGGCGCCGAGCACCACGTGGAAGTTGGTCCCGCCGAAACCGAACGCACTGACTCCGGCGAAACGTTTCTCCGCAGGTGTGGCCCAGGGTTGCACCTGGGTGTGGAACGCGAAGGGGCTATTCTCCTCCTGCCAGGCCGGGTTGGGCTGCCCAAGGTGCAGGGTCGGCGGTCTGACGCCGGTGTACAGCGATAGCGTGGTCTTGATCAGCCCGGCGAGGCCGGCAGCACACTTGGTGTGCCCGATCTGCGACTTGACCGAACCGAGCACGCACTCGCCCGTCTCGGCGCCGGCCTCACTGAACACCTCGCTGAGGACGGTCAGCTCGGTACGGTCACCGACGACGGTCCCCGTGCCGTGGGCCTCGACGAGACCGACTTCGGCGGGCGAGACGCGGGCGTTGCGGTACGCCCGCTGCAGAGCGGACCGCTGTCCTTCGGGGCGGGGTGCCGTCAGGCCGAGCGAGCGGCCGTCGCTGGAACTGCCAAGGCCCTTGATCACGCCGTAGACCCGGTCACCGTCCCGTTCGGCGTCGGCAAGCCGCTTCAGGACGACGCAGGCGACGCCCTCGCCCAGAACGATGCCGTCTGCCGAGCTGTCGAAGGCGCGCGATCGGCCGGTCGGGGAGAGTGCATGCACTGACGAGAAGAACACATAGTCGCTGATCCCGTTATGGAGGTCGGCTCCACCGCACAGGACGACGTCGCTGGTACCGCTCACGAGTTCCTTGCAGGCGGCGTCGACCGCGGCCAGTGACGAGGCGCACGCCGCGTCCACCGTGTAGTTGGCCCCGCGCAGATCCAGCCGGTTGGCGATCCGCCCGGAGATCACATTCGCCAGCATGCCGGGGAAGGAGTCCTCGGTGAGCCGGGGCAGTTGCTCCCGCATGCCTTCAGGAACGCTGCCGTAGTAGGACGGCAGGACCGCGCGCATGGTGGCGGCGATGGAGAGGTCACTGCCCGCCTCGGCACCGAAGATCACGGAGGCGCGCGAGCGGTCGAACGCCCGGCCGTCCTCGCCGTATCCCGCGTCCTCCAGCGCTCGCCTGGCGGCTTCCAGGGACAGCAGCTGGACAGGTTCGATACTGCCCAGCGAGGCCGGCGGAATGCCGTAGTGGAGGGGGTCGAAGGGGATCTCGGGCAGGAACCCGCCCCACTTCGACGTGGTGGCGCCGCCTCCGTCCTCCTCGTAATGCACGGCGGGGTCCCAGCGCTCGGGCGGAACCTCAGTAATGGCGTCATGGCCGCTGAGCACATTGGCCCAGAAAGTGGCCAGGTCCGGGGCCTGGGGGAACATGCAGGCCATTCCCACTACAGCGATGTCGAGGGGCTCCGGAGCTGCCGGTTCGGCGCCCGTGCTGTCCGTGACCGAGCGCCGAAGCAGGTCGGGCCGCCCGTCGAGGAAGTCCGCCGCGCCTTCGGTCACGGCGTGATGCAGCGCGCTGATGGTGGTGGTGGCCGATCGCAACATGGCCACGTCACCGGCCATGAACATGCCCTCGGTGAGCTGGCGCTCTTCGCCGACCGGTACTAGCACACCGGCTGCGTCGCGCTCGACTCCCTTGCTGGCGGTCCGCAGCCGGCCCACATTGAGCTGCTCCAGTTCCTCCCAGACACGCCGGTCGGAGCCGCCCCGGGCCCGCAGCTGCGCCGCGCGCTCCGCATAGCTCTCGGTGAAGGGGCTGGGTACGCAGCGGGTGACATGGCCGGGCCCTGTCTGGACCAGCGCGGTGCGGGTCGCGTCCCGTACATGCTGTTGGTAGAGGGGGGTGATCGCCCCGCCATTGACCGCTTCCTCGGTGAACAGGTAAGCCGTGCCCATGAGGATGCCGACGGAGGCCCCGCGCGCGGTCAGCGGTGCGGCCAGCACGGAGACCATCGCCGCAGAGCGTTCGCTGTGAATGCCCCCCGCGAAGAACACTTCCAGCTGCTGAGCGGTGCCCTCGTCCGCGTCGGCCAGGAAATCCTCCAGCACCGCGAGTTGGGCCTCCCACAACGCAAAGCCCGTCCGCGGCCCGACGTGGCCGCCACACTCGGCACCTTCGAAGACGAACCTGCGAGCACCGGCTTCCAGGAACTGCCGAAGCAACCCGGGCGATGGCACGTGCAGGAAGGTCCGGATCCCGACCTGCTCCAGTGCCTCGGCTTGTGACGGCCGCCCGCCCGCGATAATCGCGTGTGTGGGCTTTAAGTCGCGTACGGCATCGAGCTGAGCGCCTCTGAGATGCTCCGGCGCGAAGCCGAGCACGCCGACGCCCCAGGGCTTCCCAGCCAGGGCGGCACCGGTCTCCTCCAGCATCGCCCGCGTCCTCTCGCCGCCTGCGAGCGCCAGCGCGATGAACGGCAAGGCGCCGTCCTCAGCGACGGCGGCGGCGAATCGCGCCTGGTCACTGACCCTGGTCATCGGCCCTTGCGCGACGGGCAGCCGGGTCCCCAGTGCGCGGCTCATCGGGGAGCCCTCTCGCAGCGCCCGGGACGGTATGTCGTCCCGGGCAGCTTGCTCTATGGCGTCGGCCAGGGCGCGGACCGTACGTCCGGCGTCGCGCCAGCGCTCGGCGAAACGGGCAGCGAGGAAGCCGTCCTGGCCCACCGGCAGTAACTGCGTGCGCAGATCCCGGGCGCCCAGCGCCGCCGCCACCGCCTGAGGTTCGTCGGCCGCCACGTGCGGCATGACGGGGCCACGGCGGTGCAGTACACGGTGACCGGCCATGACAACGGTCTCCGAGCCATCCATGGACCGCAGAGCAACGGCTGCCGCCTCGTCGAGCCCTGACTCGGCCAGCAGCGCCAGCTGACTGTCCAGTACGACCCCGGCCGCCCCGCCGGCCACGGCAGCCGCCGCAGTGCGCGGACCGATGCCGCCGCAGGCCCAGACGGGGAGGTCTAATCGCTGCTCGGAGAGCAGCAGCTGTAACAGGACGAAGGTGCTGAGCTCCCCGACCCGGCCACCACTCTCACTTCCGCGGGCGATCAGTCCGTGCGCTCCGGCGGCCGCCGCTTCCAGGGCTTGCTCCAGGTCCGTGACCTCTGCCAGAACCTGGTGCTCCCCGGCGACATCGCCGACCGCCCACGCGGAGTCGACGCCGAGGACCACTGTGTGCGGCCCGCCGTCCCGTGTCCCCGCCGTCAGCTCTGCAGGGGTGATCCGGCACAACGCTCCAACCCGCACTCCGAACGGATCGGGTGCGAGGTGCCGCATGCGCGCCAGAGCCTCTCTGGAGCTACGGTCGCCCATCCCCAGGTCGAGCACGCCGAGCCCGCCGGCGCGGCTGACCGCCATGGCAAGCCTTGTATCGGGCTCACCGAACGGGGTTATGCCAATGATCATATTGGCGTTGCGCACAGCGGTTGTCATGGTTCTCCGAATAATCGCGAGACTGCATGGCGGGGAGCCTGGGCGGCATAGCTGACGAATCGACGCAAGGATACGCCGATGGTGATCCCGGGAGTCGACAATAAGAGCAGTTCCATACAGTCGCGACACCTTCACGTCTCACATCATTGATAACTGAAGGCAGGCGAGGGTTCCGTATGATTGTTGTCTCCATAACAAGCGAGCGAAGCGTGATGCAAAGATCGATTTACTCGCATGCCTGCAAAAATCCCCGGGATGGGGGCCGATAAACTCGCCAGTAGCGAACGAGAGTTTCTGTGATGTTCTTACAATCCTGAGTCGTGCGCGCTGTGTTATGCGTCCCGCTGCCTGAGGACGAAGTAGCCGCCGATCAGTACTGCCGCCACCCATCCCGCCATGATGGCGAGACCACCCCACGGCCCGTACGGCGCTGTGTCGTCCGGCTGTGCGACCACCTGCATCACATGGCCGCCCGCCTGGTCCGGCAGGTACTGGCCGACCTTCCGGGTGGCGTCCAGGGCGCCCAGGATGTTGGAGATGATGAAGAAGAACGGCATCAGAATCCCCAGCGACAGCGTCGGGCTGCGCAGCATCGCCGCTGCTCCCATGGAGAACATCGCGATGAGGCCCATGTAGAGGCCGCCACCGAGCACGGCGCGGAGCACACCGGTGTCGCCGAGCGATACCCGGTACTCGCCCAGCAGGCTCTGGCCCAGGAAGAAGGCGACAAAGCTCGTCACGAATCCGACAAGGAAGGCCAGCCCCGAAGCCGCGGCGACCTTGCTGAAAAGGAAGGCCGCTCGCCGGGGGACGGCGGCGAGCGACACGCGGATGGTGTTGGTGCTGTACTCGCTCGACACCACCATCACTCCGAAGACGATCATCGCCAGCTGGCCGAGAGCCATGCCCGAGAAGCTGATGTAGGTCGCGTCGAACGAAGCCCTTTCGTCGGGCGACAGGTCGGTGAAGGTGTTGCGGCTGACAATGCTGATCAGTGAACCGAGGGCGAGCGTGACGATGAATGCCAGGACAAGTGTCCACAGGGTGGACCGCACTGACCTGATCTTCGTCCACTCCGACTGGAGGACTCTCATTGCGGTCATCGCTCAGGGGCTCCTTTTTTCACCGCGGACAATCGAATCGCCGGCCTAGGTGTGCGCGTGGTACTCCACCGACTCCGCCGTCAGCTGCATGAATGCCTCCTCGAGGGAGGCCTGCTGAGGGCTCAGTTCGTGCAGTACGAGCCGGTGCGCAGCGGCCAGTTCGCCCAGCTGCGACGAAGCCGCTCCCTCCACCTCCAGCGAACCGTCCTGCCCCGCGACATAGGCGATCTTGGCCCCCTGCAGGACATCGCGCAGCCTCTCCTGTTCGGGCGAGCGCAGTCGCACGTAGGACCGCGAGTTCTGCACGATGAAGTCGGCCATCGAAGTGTCGGCGAGAAGCCTGCCCTGGCCGATGACCACCAGATGGTCGGCGGTCAACGCCATCTCGCTCATGAGGTGGCTGGAGACAAATACAGTGCGGCCGGTGGTGGCGAGATGTCTCATGAGGTTCCTGATCCAGTGAATCCCCTCGGGGTCCAGGCCGTTGACGGGCTCGTCGAACATCAGAATGCGCGGGTCGCCTAGGAGCGCCGCGGCGATACCGAGACGCTGGCCCATGCCCAAAGAGAAGCCCTTGGCGCGTTTGCGTGCGACCGAGGTGAGTCCGACGACATCCAGCATTTCGTCGACTCGGCGGCGGGGGATGCCGTTGCTCTGAGCAAGGAAGAGCAGGTGGTTGTACGCGCTCCGGCCGCCGTGCACGGATTTCGCCTCGATGAGGGCGCCGATGTATGTGAGGGGATCGCGCAGGTCCGCATAGTGTTTGCCGTCGATGCGGACGTCGCCAGCGGTAGGACGGTCCAGGCCGAGAATCATGCGCATGGTCGTGGACTTGCCCGCGCCGTTGGGTCCGAGGAAACCGGTCACGATTCCTGGTCGAACGGCGAAGGTCAGCTGGTCGACCGCTAACTTATCGCCGTACCGCTTAGTCAGCCCCTCTAACTCGATCATTCCTCCACGCTAAGTGGGAAGGATTGCCCTCGCCATTCCTGGACCTGCAGGGAGGGCGGCACGCATCATCGGCATCAGGGCATCTCGGTTCTCGAGTTCCGGCAGTGCCAGTGCCAGGGGTGCGGATGTAGCCTCGAGCCATGACATTCGGTGCGGCTCATCGCGAGCTGCGGCGAGCGCAGAAAACAGCGAATGGCATCTCGCTGTACTCGCGCCACATCAATCGTCCGGCGGGGCGGGTCCTGGCCGCTGCGGCCTACCGGGCCGGGATGACGCCGAATCAAGTGACCCTGATCAGCGCCGCTTTAACTTTCTCTGCGGTGGTCCTGCTCGCTTGTGCCCGGCCGTCGTGGCTGCTGGGAACGACCGTCTACGCGGCCCTCGCGGCAGGCTTTGCCTTCGACTCCGCAGATGGTCAGTTGGCTCGGCTGCGAGGACAAAGCACCGCGGTGGGGGAGTGGTTGGATCACGTGGTGGACTGCGCGAAGATCACCGCGCTGCACGCGGCCGTGCTCATCTCGTTCTACCGATTCCATTCCTTGCCGAGCCCCGGCTGGCTGCTGTTGCCGTTGGGATTTCAGTTCGCGGCAGTTCTGGTCTTCTTCGGCGGGCTACTCACCGACAAACTCAAGCCAAAGGCAGGCAAGGGAGCTGCCGGGACGCCTGTCGTCGCGCCCTCGCGACTGCGGGGCCTGGCTCTGCTGCCGGTCGACTACGGCGTGTTCTGCACAGTCTTCCTGCTGCTGGGCGATGACCACGTATTCCTGGCGGGGTATGCGGTGCTGTTTGCCGCGCACGCACTCTTTCTGCCCGCCTTCATGGCGAAGTGGTTCCGGGAACTGGCTGCGATACGCCCGGCGTAATCGGCGATCGTTGCGCTGCGAGCGCGTCGAGCGCCTTGCGCAGCTGGGTACTCGACGTGTGGGCGGTATAAGGGAAGTAGACGACTTCGACGCCGACGGTCGCGAAGTCGCGCTCCAGGCGGTCGCCCTTGGGCGTGCCGCGCCAGTCGTCGCCCTTGAAGATCACGTCGAACCGGATCTGTTTCCAGGTTTTCAGCTTGTCCGGCACCGTTTCCACGAACGCGGCGTCCACAAAGTTGATGCTGCGTACGATCTCCAGGCGCTCCACCAGCGGCACCACGGGCGCACGGCCCTTGGCGCTCTGCGCCATTTCGTCGGAGACGACTCCGGCGACTAAGTAGTCACAATGACTGCGAGCGTGTCTGAGGATGTTGAGGTGGCCGACGTGGAACAGGTCATAGACACCTGGCGCATAGCCCACGATCTGAGGCATGTTGAGCTGGAACCCCCATTCGATATGCGTCCCCATCACATCGCAGCATGATCAAGCCTCGAATGTCCAGGGAATGCGATATTGCTCCCAAAGGCATTTACGACATTGCTCTCATCGCTGCTAATGAGGCTAGGGTGCATCTGATCTACTCTGGGCGAGGGGATGTGGCATGTTGGAGCACGCGGACTACCAGGTGAAGCCGGGACAGTCTGACCAGCTCAGACATCGGCGTGTACTGCTGGTGTCCACGAATTACGCGCCCGAGCGGGCGGGGATCGGCCCCTATGCCACACAGATTGCCGAGCACTGGGTCAATGAAGGTACCGAGGTCCATGTGTGGGCCGGATTACCCCACTACCCGGCCTGGCGGATGCACCCGGCCTACGAGCCGGTGTGGCGGACGGTGGAGGAGCGCAACGGCGTGCTGGTACACCGTCGTAGACACACTGTCCCGTCGCGGCAGACCGCCCTGCGCCGTGCCCTGTACGAGGCGTCAATCCTTGCCCACGGGCTGGTCGCGCCGCCTCGTATGCCCCGGCCCGATGTGGTTCTGGCGCAGTTACCCAGCCTGGCGGGTGCGGTATTGGGGTTGCGCTCCGCTCGCCGCTGGGGTGTGCCGTTCGTGCCGGTCGTCCAGGATCTGATGGGTGCGGCGGCCGCGCAGAGCGGCATCCGCGGCGGGGGCCGGATGGCAGCGGCAGCGAGGGCCGTCGAGGCCCATGTGCTGCGGAGGGCCACGCTCGTGGGTGTCATCCATGAGTCTTTCGTGGATCGGGTGGTGGCCATGGGAGTGCCGCCAGACCGGATTCGGGTCGTTCCCAATTGGTCACACGTGGCTCGTCCCTCCTGCCCGCGAGCCAAGACACGCGCGCGTCTTGGCTGGCCGCCGGGGCGCACGACGATCCTGCACTCGGGGAACATGGGTCTCAAACAGGGCTTGGAAGTCCTGGTGGAGGCAGCCAGGCAGGCTCCCGACGTGCAGGTTGTGCTGATGGGTGAGGGGAATCAGCGCGAGGCCCTGCGGTCCTTGGGCGCTGGGCTACCCAACCTGCACTTTCTTCCGCCGGCCGACGAGGCAGAGTTCCCGAACGTGCTGGCCGCTGCTGATGTGCTGCTGGTCACTCAACGGGCCTCGGTACTCGACATGAGCGTCCCCTCCAAACTCACTTCATACTTCGCGACCGGGCGGCCCGTCATCGCCTCAGTCGCCGCACAAGGCGGTACGGCGCAAGAAGTCCTCAGGTCGCAAGCGGGGCTCCTGGTGAGACCGGCGGACCCGGGCGCACTGCTGGCCGCAGTGCGCAAGCTGGCGGATGACCCCGACACAGCCGACGAGTTAGGGGCGCATGGCCTGGCGTATGCCGATGCCCACCTCAGCCGTGAGGCGGGCCTTGCCAGGATGACTGCCCTGCTCGACGAAGCGCTCGGAGCAAGGGAAGCACGCATATGACGGCGATGACGGAGCACACAACTGGTGGACAGCTGGAAGGCGAGCCGGACTTACTGCGTGACCAGTTCAAACAGCTCCTGCGCTACCGGCTGCTGATCATCTTCGGCGTGGTGCTGGGGCTGGCCGGCGGCGCCGGGATCGGACTCGCGAGCGCCGACTCGTACGTGGCGACCAGCGAGGTGACTGTGCGGTCCGCCACCGCGGACCCGTTCGCGCCCGGCACCATCACTCCGGACAAACAGGTCAGCATCGGATCCGAGCGGCAGACCGCAGCCAGCAATGCCGTCGCCTCGCGGGCCGCCAAGGACCTGAGTATGCAAGGCCACGTCGCGGAGCTCCAGTCCGGCCTTCAGGTCACCAACCCACCGAACACGCTCTTGCTGCGCTTCTCCTACACCGCCTCCACACCGCGCATGGCAGCCGAGCGCGCCAACGCCTTCACCAAGGCGTATCTGGACAACAGGCGGGAGCAGACGCAGACCTTGATCGACAACATGATCAAGGGCTACCAGAAGCAGTTGAAGCCCCTGGTGAAGCAACACAAGGCGCAGTCCAGCCAGTCCTCGCTCGCGGGCAGGATCACCGAGCTCAACAGCAGCATCGCCAAGCTCAAGGCGCTCGACATCACACCTGGCTTCGTGGTTCGCACCGCCACGCCGCCGACTTCCCCGTCCGGTCCCCCAATGCCTCTTCTGCTGGGGCTCGGTGCCTCCGTCGGCATCGCCATCGGACTGCTTGCGGCTTGGGTGCGGCTGATCTTTGATCCCACCGTGCGCTCCGAGAGCGACCTCGTACGCTCCCTGCGCGCCCCGGTGCTCGGCACTTTGCCGCGCTCCCGGCGCCGTCAGTCGGGTACGGACACTCTGCTCGTCAAGGGGCGGGTGGCCGAGGAATACCGCTCGGTGGCTTTCCGGCTCGCCTACGACCAGCGGTTCGCCGACCGCCGCAGACTGCTGGTCGTCGCCCCCCGCGGCGGCATCGATACAGCGGCCGCAGTGTCCGTGAACCTCGCGGCGGCCTTCGGCGAGATGGGTCGCGAAGCACTACTCGTGGAAGCCGACCTACGTACCCCGGGACTCGCGGCCCGGCTGCGCGACGCCGACGGCGCGCGGATGGTGTGGGCCACGCGGATCCCTCAGCGGGGCGAGGGCGCCTGGCCGACGGGCGAGCGGCTCGTGGTAGAGGCGGGGGAGTCCGGGGCCTTCGGATTCATCCCTGGGACCCGGGTGCGCAACGCGGCTCGTGCGTTGACCTCTGCGCCTGTCACCCAGCTGATCGCCACTGCGGATTCGCGGGACTCGGTCGTAGTAGTGCTCGCCCCGGCCGCCCTGTCGTACGCGGACGCGATCGCTCTGGCCGACCGTGTGGACGGCGTCCTTGTTGTGTGCAACCCCCAAAAGGTTCACCGCGACGACCTGGCTCGCATCCACGAACTCGTCACGGGGGCGGGCGGCACCGTACTGGGGGCCCTCCTCCACGGCGAGGACACCCCGGATACCGGCCCCTCCCAGGGCACCAGAGATAGGGAGCCCGGTCAGTCGGGCCAGGGCCAGCCGGTTCCCAGGGGGCGTAGGGGTGCGCGGGGCGCTGTGGCGGGGGAGATGCGGGAAGCCCGTCCTGCCCAGGGGGCCGGTGGGGTCCCGGGTCAGCCCGGTCAGGGCGAGCCGGTCCCCCGAGGGCACAGGGGCGCGCGGAGAGCTGTGGGGGCCAAGGTGCCGGAAGCGCGTCCTTTCCCGGGGGCTGAGGGATGGGCCCCGGGTCAGCCCGGTCAGGGCGGGCCGGTTCCGCGGGGGCATAGGGGTGCGCGGAGAGCCGGGGAGGAGGACATGCCGGAAGCGCGTCCTTTCCCGGGGGCTGAGGGATGGGCCCCGGGTCAGCCCGGTCAGGGCGGGCCGGTTCCGCGGGGGCGTAGAGGTGCGCGGAGAGCCGGGGAGGAGGACATGCCGGAAGCGCCTCCTGCGCCAGGCCCCAGAGGAGGAAGTGACCCGGGCCAGCCCGGCCGCGGTGAGTCGGCTCCCAGGGGACGCAGACGTGCGCGGGACGGCGCCAGAGCTGAGGACGAATACAGCGCCCCTGCCGAGGACGACAACCCGACCGCCACCTTGGCGCTCCGCCGACTGGACCGCGCCAACCTGCCGCCCCGGCCAGACCGTTCGTGACGAAGCGGGCCGACCGGGCCGGGAGCGTCGAGAGCGCGCAGGCCGTGGACGGCAAGGAAGGGCTCGGTGTGCGGGCCGCCGTGGTGTGCTCCGCGGCCGATCAGGGCATGGCGGCGCTGACCAACATTGTCGTGCTGGTTGTGGCCGCAAGGCTGTCCACCGCCGAGAACTTTGCCGCCTTCTCCGTTGTCTACACCGTGTTCACCGTGCTGCTCGGGCTTTCGGTGTCCTACATCGGGCAGGCGCTCGTGCTGGAGCGCGGTGCGGCCGCCGAGGTGCGGGCCGCGTGCCGGAGCGCTCTTGTGTTCACGGCCGCCGTATCCGCGGCCGTCGGGGCGGCGATGACCGTCGGGCTGGCTGCCGTAACTGGCAGCACAGCCCACGGGCTCGCCGTACTTGGGCTCGTGCTGCCCATAGTGCTCACCCAGGACGGCATGCGGTACTGCTTCGCCACCCTGCGCCTGCCCCACCATGCCCTGGCCGTCGACGTCGTACGCTTCGCTGCTGCCCTCCCAGCCCTCGCCACCCAGCCGTACGGCGCCGGTCCAGTGCGGCTGGTGGCCGTGTGGGGGCTTTCCGCCTTGCCCGCCCTGCTTGCCGGAGCCGTACTGCTCGCTCCCCGATTACGTGGCCTGCCCGCCAAGCCTCGGGACCTGCTTCGCCGCGACTACCTGGGGCGCCGGTTCGCAGTCGAGTTCGCCGTTGGTAACGCTTCGAGTCAGCTCGCAATCGTCGGACTAGGGCTGATCGCCAGTCAGCTGACGGTGGGCGCGCTGCGCGGCGCGACCACACTCTTCGGTCCGATGAACGTCCTGTTCAACGCCGCCACCGCCTTCGGCCCGCCGATCCTGCGCCGCGCTGCGTCGGCCTCCCGCCAGGTCCGCACCACGGTCATCCTCACGGCTGTCCTCGCTGGTGCGGCGGCCGCCTGGGCCGTGCTGCTCATCGCGCTGCCCGAGCGGCTCGGTCGCGAGCTCCTCGGGGAGACCTGGTCCTCCTCCGCGGCGCTCCTCCCGGCCACCGGCAGTCAGTACGCTGCCATGGCCGCGGGCACCTGTGCCCTGCTCACGCTCCGCGTTCTGCGCCCCCGCGCCACCCTGCCCATTCAAGTGGTGTTCTCCCTGCTGTCGGTGTCCTTCCTGCTCATCGGCTATGCGCTGGGCGGTGTTCTCGGCGCCGCCTGGGGACTGTGCCTCGGCTCCGTTCTCAAGGCCTGCGCGGGCTGGACCCGCATCACCTTTGTACGGCGTGACACGCGGCCGCGGCCTCCCCAATGAATGCGCTCCGCCACGAGTCACCGCAGCAGCTTGCTTCGGTCCGGGCGGAAGGTGGTGACCAGGGCAAGGCACAGCAGCGCGATGCCCACGCGGCCGGAGGCTTGCAGCAGGGGACCCCGCAGGAGGATGAAGGCGTAGCCGGCGATCAGTGGTGTGACGATGGCCGCGATGTGGCCCGGGTGTGGGTGGTCGATGGTGCGCTGGGCGTAGCGGCGGTCGGCGCGGGCGCAGGCATAGCCCAGGGCAATGAACCCGCCGGTCATGCCTACTGGGCCGAAGTCCAGCCAGAGCTCGGCCCACAGCGGGGATGACAGATTGGTGTTGGTCATGCCCATCCACTCGCCCACTTGCACACCTGAGTCGAGCGGCTTGTCGTGCCACACCGAGCGCGGAACGAAGAAGAACACCGACGCCGCGAGCTGTTTGCCGTAGGTGTGGCCCTCACCCGACTCGGCGAACGTGATGGTGTTGGCGAGCATGCCGATCTGGTCGTAGTCCTTGCGCACCAAGGGGGCCACGACGGACGTCGACTCCATCGGTTGCTGACCGCCTTCGTCGTAGCGGTATCGGTCCATGAACGGGAACAGCAGGAGGGCGGCGACCACACCAGTTGCCAGCGCCGCCCGGTACATGACCGGACTCCTCGGGAAAGCGGTGAAGAGGATGGAGAACATCACTGTCAGGAACCAGTACCGCGGGTTGCTGATCGGATTGTTGACCACCACGTTCGCCCCGAGCAGGCCGGCCCACAGCACGATCACCGAAAGGCGGCGCCGCGCGTAGCGCGAGGTGACCAGCCAGCGAGTCAGGAAAAGGAACGCCAGTAATGCCGGTACGGTTCCGAACCCACGCAGGAACGCGGAGGCGACCTGCGACTGGTCACCGGCCCCCGTGCTCGCCTGGATTCCCTCGCTGATTTCCTGGCGGCTGCCGAAGAAGACCGCAGGACCGCCCAACTTCACGACGAACAGCGCGCTGGTGGCGTACGCGAACGCCACCAGCAGGTACAACCTGCGACGGTTCACCGACGCCGTACGGCGTGGCTTGCGGACGCTGCGGGGCATCGGCGGCCGGTGCCGGGCCAGTAGTACACCCACGTCGAAGGCCACACAGCCGCACAGGGCCAGCGATACCGCGAGCACCAGGTCGGAGTGCTGCCCGACCACCGGGGTGGGCGTCTGGCCCAGCACTGCTTGGGCCAGCGGGGCCACGCCCATCGCCACGTAGGTGAAAAGCCAGAAGGAGCCCTGGATGAGGCGGCGGCGGGCCGTCAGTGTCACCGCGGCCAGCCGCGCCCCCGCGTAGGACGTGAGCGCCAGCTGCAGCCAGAACACTCCGTCCCGCATGCCGGGGCCGGCCTGTACGGCCACCAACGTCGGCAGGAAGAACACCAGCCCCAGGACCAGGGGGACAGTCAGTGCCCGGGAGAGCACGGCACGCGGTGACACTGGCATGACCTGGGCCGGTGCGGTGATCGGCTTTATGACACCGACCACTGGTGAAGATTTGTTCGATAAGTCGACTGCCATGTTCCCCCTCTGAATTGCCCTACCTTTGGGAGTGTATTGACCAGTGAGGCTGGGCTGAACGGTGCTGAGGAGTGTCCATGGTGCCGGAGAGCAGCCAAGGGGAGGAACTGCCGATGAGAGTCCTCCATGTTGTGACGCTGCACACACCGACCAACGACTTCGGTGGGCCCACGCGTGTGGCCATCAATCTCTCCAAGGGCCTCAGGGCCCGTGGCGTGAACGCACGGATCGCCACCCTGGGCGACGGATTCGACGGTCCGATGCCGTCGACCATCGAGGGTGTGCCCGCCTTCATGTTCCAGGCCCGGCATGTGCTGCCGCGGTTCGAGGTGAGCGGAATCACTTCGCTTGCGCTGCTCGCTCGCGCCCGGCGCCTGGTGGAGGGCGCAGATGTCGTCCATGTCCACCTAATGCGCGACCTGATCACCCTGCCCTTCGCGCTCATCGCGCTGCGCTGCGGCCGACCGGTCGTGCTTCAGACACACGGCATGATCGACCCGACCGACAACCCCGTCGCACGCCTGGTCGACCTGCTGGGGCTCCGGCGCGTGCTGCGAAAGGCCGATGGTCTGCTGTACCTGACCGAGATGGAACGCGAGTTGGTGCAGGCCGTCATCCCTGACACACCCTTGAGGAACGCGCACCGGCTCGTCAACGGCGTAGAGTTGCGCGAGCGGCGGTCAGCGCGCGGCGAGCGCCCGCCCACGGTGCTCTATCTGGCCCGGGTGCAGGAGCGCAAGCGCCCCGCCGACTTCGTCAGGGCCATGCCGACCGTGCTCAAGGAACTCCCGCAGGCCCGCTTCGTGCTGGCCGGCCCCGACACAGGCGCGCTCGCAAGGCCGATGCTCGACCTCGCCCGCGAGCTGGGCGTCGCGGACGCCCTGGAGTATGTGGGCGCGCTGGGGCACTCCGAGGTGCTGGAGCAGCTGCGCAAGTCGGACGTGTACGTCCTTCCGTCTGTCGTGGAGCCGTTCGCGGTGTCGATCCTGGAGGCGATGTCCGTCGGACTGCCCGTCGTCGTGACACGGACCGGCGGGTTGTCACCGGATGTCGAGGAGGCCGGAGCCGGTCGCCTGACGGACAGCCGCCCCGACGCCGACAATGGCGAACTGGTGGGCAAGGCCGTCCTGGAGCTGCTGGACCCGGCCACCAATGCGGCAGCGTCGGAAGCGGCAGTCCGGCTCATCCACGAGAAGTTCTCCATCGACGCCGTAGTAGAGAGATTGCTGGACGTCTACGCCGGTGTCACATACCGGTGACGGCGCGCACCGGGTCACGAGCCTGGTCGGTTTCAGGCCGGTGATGTGGGTGAAGCCCTGATAGGTATGGACGGTGGACCGTTTTGGGATGCGAGCGGTCGTCGCGCCCCGCCGACGAGTGTTCTACCTCCTCGCCTTGGCCTTCACGCTGGTTGTGATCAGCGCCGTGACCCTGCTGCTGGTGCGGCCAGGGCCTCGTTCGGACTGCGGGGCGTTGTCGATCGAATCCTGGGCGGCTGACGACAGCGTCACCACCGCGTTTGCCCGATACGGCGACGACGGCGGCCGCCTGGACGACTGGACGGGAGGCGACGGCACCCACTCCGTGCGGCTCCCCGACGGCCGGACGCTGTGGCTGTTCTCCGACCCGTTCCTGGGATGGGTCCACGGTCCGCCCAATGCGGCCGGGCAGCCCCACTCCTGGCGTGACACGTCGGTGCCAGGTGGCGCGGCGTGGGTACGCAACGCGGCCGTGGTCATGTCCGCTTCCGGCCGGCTCGAACGGACTCTGACCGGTGGCGCGACCGGCGCGCCCGCGCCGCTGTTCCCGGATTTGTCCCACCAGCCGAAGCACTGGCGGTGGCCGGTCGCGGCGGTCGTCGAACCGCGTAAGCCTTCCGCGTCGGAGGAGGTCGTACGCGTTCTGCTGTGGACTCGGATGGAGGGCCCGGCACCCTTCATCTACGGGGTGCCGACCGGGACTGAGGTTGCCACCCTCTCGCTGCCGGAGCTGAGGGTGGAGCGCATCGACCGGATCGCCGACCAGGGGGGAGTCGACGATCCGTCACGCCGCATCCTCTACGGCACGACTGCCGTCCGTGACGACGGCTGGACCTACGTCTTTGGCGGCGACGACGGGCGCACCGGTACCCCTGTCCGCCCCTCCTCGCGTGCCTACGTCGCACGTGTGCCGGTGGGGCGGCTGGGCGATGCGTCCGCCTGGCGCTACTGGAACGGGAAGGAGTGGCAGCGCGAACCACCGGTCGGCCAGGATCCGGACGCGCACGTGCTCGGTAACGGCGGACATCGCGGTGTCGGCAGCGCCTTCACGGTCGTCCGTCTGGGCGACACCTGGGTGCTGTTCACCATGGATGCGGGCAGCGCGCATGGTTCCGGGCTCTCCACCATCACCACGTACTGGGCATGTTCACCGCAAGGGCCATGGCAGGGTCCGCACCGTGGCTTCGACGCGCCCCTCCCGCCCGACTCCGCCCCGCATGGGGCGGTGGCTGCCTACAACCCGCAAGCGCACCCGGAGTTCACAGAGGGGACACAGGACGACGGGTTACTGCTGAGCTACGACGTGAACTGGCTCAGCGCGGAGCCCTCAACGGCAGAGGCGAACGTGAACCGTAACGTGGCTCTCTACCGGCCGCGCTTTGTAAGAGTGAAACTGGAGCCACACCCTTCCTCCCCGCCCAAGGAGCCGTGACTTCCGTCAAGCCAGTCCGTGGGCCGCGAAGGGATCGCCGTCAACCGCTGGTTCTCCCCGCCTGCGGCGCGTCGATCGTGAGTACCCAAGCATGTGTCAGCGTCGTAACTCGGTGCGCATGACCGGTGGTACGGTCCGTACGAACCGCGGATCATGTCTGGGCAACGCGGGTACCATCCGCTGGAGCACCACACGACGCAGGATGCGTGAGAAGGGTGACTGACCATGTCCGACGCCAAGCCGGCGACCACGGAACTCAAAGCGCACTACGGAGCTCAGGTTGCCGCAGACCTGGAGCAGAATGCCAGGGAACAGGAGCGTGTGGCTGGCGAACTGACGGCCCTTCAGGAAAGGCTGGAGGCATTGCGGCATGACCACGCGCTGTTGGTGAACCTGCAGCAGACGCTGGGCAGCAAGAACGACGCGGCAATCGGTCCAGGTGCGCAGAGCGACGATGCTGCTCCTTCGGTGCCGCGGCAGGCCTCGGCCGGGTCCGCGCCGACCAGGAGGAAGGAGTCGACGGTCGACGCGGGTGCGAGGAAGAACAGCACTGCAGCGAAGTCGCCCACGTTGGTCGAACTCATCCGCAGTCATCTGGTTGAACAGGATGAGCCCCGGTCGGCCGCGGAGATCACCACCGCACTGACTCAGGCGCACCCTGAGCGTGACATCAAGCCCAAAGTTGTGCGCACCACGGTCGAAGGACTCGTCGCCAAGGGCCGTGTACATCGCAGCAAGCAGGGTTCATCCGTCTTCTACATGGCTTCCCGGCCGGAGTCGGTCCATGATTCGGCTGAGGAGACAGTGTCCGCAGCCGTTGATTGACCCATCCCTTGGCGTGGGTTCTGGAAGACGAGACAATCCCGGAATGTCGATTAAGTGATCCTACGCCATGATGTGCACCATATCATCCTGAGCCAGACGGAGGAGCATCCTGACAGGAGCGCTCCGTTACTCCTTCACGCGGCGGCTGAAGCGCCGCGCTCCATTGCGCGACGACGCGTTCCCAGGCGCACCCGTCGGACCCGTGCGAAAGGTGCGCGGTGACAGTGCCTGGGCGGCGCGTGGGTGAAGGCTGCACTGGGTGCAGCAGGGCGCGGATGGGGTGCCAGAGCTCCGTGTCGTCATCGAGATCGGCTCGCCATATGAGGCCGTCGGGGTGGTGCAGTACGGCCGTTATCTCATCGAGCGTGGGTGGTTGGGAGTTCCCGCGGAGGTAGACCGCCCGCAGTCCCAGGTTGCGCAGCCTGGTCAGCGCCCGCGCCCGGTTCGCGGCATGCACGACAACGCGGACCCGTAATGGCTCTTGAGCTTGATCGCCCGGGGTCAATCGCGGACGGGGCAGCCACAGCGCGACCACTACGTTGCCGTTCGGGAGTTTGGTGAAGCCTCCACCTGCCATGCCTGCTGCTCTCCTCATAAGACGGTGTGTCAATGAGGAGAGCTTGTCAGAGCACCTGAAAGCGTGTGTGCCCCACCCGGCGCAGTACCGACTGAACCTGCCCTGAGCAGGGCATTCGTCACTCGGACCGCTCATTTCTTCGCATCCAGATGTTTGATCTTGATCCAGTCTCGGGTGCGGCGTCCGGGCAGATACGGGCTCGAGAGGCGTTTGGCGACAACGCCCTCGAAGCCCTCGCTGAGACTCTGTGCCATGGCCTGTTCGACGACTGAGGGCCAGGCCGCGGGGACAGCGATGCCCGGACAGGCGAGTGCGAGGTCGTCAAGGAGATCACGGCGAGCCGTATACGGCAGCTGCACCGTCGGTTCCCCGAGATACAGGATGTCGAAGAGCATCAACTGAACGGGCAGGTCCGCGTGGGCCCGGGCGACCGCATCCGGGTGACGCAAACTCATACGCTGCTGCAGCCGTTCCACCGAGGGATGCCCCTCATCGTCCAGTGCCACGATCTCGCCGTCGAGCACGGCTTCTGGCGCGGGCAGCAGTCCTGCCAGTTCCTGGAACTCGGGGTACTGGGCGGTGATGTCGATACCGGTCTGTGAGAGCAGCCGCATGCTTCCGCTGCCGGGCAGATGGACGATGACCCGAGCACCGTTCCAGAGTGTTTCAAACGCATACTCGGCCTCTGCTTCCGGCCCCGGCGGCGGGCCGATCACTGCCAGCATCGGAGACAGGTGCGGTAGCTCGCTACGGGTGTCGGGGGATAAGTGCACGCTCATGGTTCCAGGTTGCGCCCGGCGGCGTGCTTCGGCATCCTCCCGCCTTCCACTGGTGCTGTCGTCCTGTGCGCCCGCAGGGACGTAGCTGTCGTTATGCCCCGAAATGTGTTCATGGCTGGTTGGTGGTTTGCTGCTTGATGGCGGCGGCCAGGCTGTCGGTTTGCCGTCCGTCCGCGTTTTCCGGAAGCTCGAGGAGGAGCTTGTATGTCCGTGTACACGCCCCAGCAGGTAAGCCAGCCTCAGGCTCAACAGCCTTATCCTCAGCAACAGTTCGGCCAGCAACAACCGGTCGGGCAACAAGGCCTCGGTCAGCAGCAGCTGTCGCTGTTAGTGACGGAGGTGTCGCTGCGCTGCGCGGCGACAGCCGTATCCGCGGTTGTGGAGCAGCTGAGGATGGAGCCGCTGACTTTCATGGGGATTCAGGCGCAAAGTCAGTTCCCGCCACACGCTCTGAGTCAGGTGCTGACCGAGTGCGCCCGCCGGATCGCACCTGTCGTGCACAATGCGCTGATCCAGATAGCCGGCCCGAGTCAGTACAGCCATCACTCCGGTCACTTCCCGGGCCAGCAGCCATACGGTCAGTTCGGCCAGTCCGGCCAGCAGCCATACGGCCAGTCCGGCCAGCAGCCATACGGTCAGTTCGGCCAGTCCGGCCAGTTCTTCGGCCCGTTCCAGGGCCAGGGCGGCTTCGGGCAGCAGTCGCAGTACGGGCAAATGCCCTCCGTCAGCATCTGAAAGACCCGCGGCCGGGCGGTCTGCGCTCGCTCTCAGCGGGTGGGGACCCGCCCGGCCGGTGGCGCTGTGCCATAGGGCGGGACAGCTTCCGCCACCGGAGCGAGACGCACGCCCGCTCCCGGATCGGCGACCCGCGGTGTGTCAGGGCGTGCGACGGCACTCTGGGCGAGATGGCGGTCGGTAAATGAGCGAGCAAGGCGGCAATGGCGTGGGCCCGAGCAAGCCGGGCCAGGGCGCGAAAGACCAGGGCGGCGCTGTGAGTGGGACGAGTAAGCAGCATCCCACGGCGCACGAGCTGGGCTGGATGGGCAAGAAGCGCGCAGAGCATGCCAGGTCGGAGCGCTGGGGCGGAGCGCGAGCAGGCTGGGGCCGCTACCTGGTGGCGCCCCGGCCCGTGAGACTGCTTCCCGGCGGCGTGCCGCCGATCGAAGCCTCAGTGCTCTTCGCGCTGTTGGAAGAGGACCCCGACGTACAACCAGTGGCGCAGGTACGGCCCTCGCGTTCGCGGGGGCTGCAAGCCATCGCCGGACCCCACCCGGCTTGCCCCGCGGTCGCGGTGGTGATGATGCCCGAGGAGCGGGCCCGCTCACTGGCTGCGAATCCGCAAGTGGTCTTGGAGGTCGACCAGCCTCTCTCCTACACTCCGACCCCGGCGGTCGGCCTGGGGCCTACGCCGGTGATCGACCCGCTGCTTGCCGTCACCCTGGAGGAACCCGAACAACTGACCTTGAAGGTAACGGGTCGCAACGGGGAATTAGTGCCTGGTGCGCACGTATGGGCGATTGGTGCCGGAGGCCCGGTACACGGGGTCACAGGACTGGACGGCAAAACAACTCTGACCCTGGTCACGGATACGCCCGAAACACTCCAGGCCCTCTATATCCGCCCGGTGGCCGGATACTGGCCAACGCGTACTGGCCGCCCCTTCCCCACAGGCCCGGATGAGGTCGTGGTGGAGGTGCAGGCGCTGTCGGACACATTTGACGAATTCCCCACCAAGGCATTCACCGGCTGGGGCACCCAGTCGATGCGGCTGCACCAGCTCCCGCCCACCTACCGTGGTCACGGCATCAGGATCGCGCTGCTCGACTCAGGAGTGAACACAGTCCACCCCGACCTCAATGACACGGTCCGGCACGGGCACGACTTCACCGGTGCCGGGAAAGGCACCTGGGGCGTGGACTTGACCGGGCACGGCACGAGGTGCGCCGGGATCATCGCCGCGGCGGACAACCGTACTGGGATCACAGGCATCGCGGCGGAGGCTGAGCTGCATGCGCTGAGGCTGTTCCCCGGAGGGCACCTGAGCGACCTCATCGAGGCCCTCGACTACTGCATCACCCACGACATCGACATCGCCCAGGTCAGCCTTGCCTACACCGCGCCGTCCCAGCTCATCGCCTGGAAAGCGGCGGACGCGCGGGCCGCCGGGATCACGCTCGTCGCCCCGGCCGGCGACACCGCCGGGCCGGTAACTCACCTGGCCATGCTGCCCGAGGTCTTGGCGGTCGGGGCCATCGCTCACACAGGGTCCTACCCCACCAGCAGCCCTCTCTCCGCCGTCCAGCCGCCCTGGCCCGGCCCGTATCCAGCCCCGTTCACCCCGACCGGCCCGGGAGTGGATCTGGTTGCACCGGGGGCAGCTGTGATCACCACTTCCTTTGGCGACGGCTATACGCCGGCGGATGGGACGGCCATCGCCGCGTCCCACGTCACCGGGCTGTCCGCGCTGCTTCTGGCCCACCACGACCACCTGCGCGCAGAGGCCATCCCCCGGACCACCGCCCGCGCCGACAGCCTCTACACCCTGCTGCGCACGGCATGCCGCCCGCTACTGGGCGCTGATCCTCGTGTGGGGGCAGGGATCGCTGACGCTCCGACCGCTCTGGGCATCACCTCGAGTTGGCAACAGGATTTCCGGGCTGAGCAAACCTACGCTGCGGCGCACCAGCGGCGATGACGCCCATGGACGCGGTCACCGGGCCCGTCGCTGGAACGGGCTGAGCACCTTCGCACGCTCTGGGCGAGGCGTAGGCATCGCGATCCTGGACATTCCCAGCAGTCCTGTGCAGCAACGGGCGGCACGTTTCCGTGTTCTTAGCATGCTCGTCAGTAGCAAATAAAGTACGCGTCGCATAATCCTGACCTGCATGAAACGCAACCGCACCCATGCTCGAAAGCACAACCGACTCGGCGCCCTGCCCCGATTGGCGGCCACGGCCCTTGTCGGCACCGTGGTCGCGCTTCCCCAACAGGCGCAGGCGGAAACTGCTCCCGCGGCAGCCGTCCAGTCTGCCAATACATACCAGCGAGGCCCCGCGCCGACCGAGCAGAGCATCACGGCCGAGCGGGGGCCGTTCGCCACCGCACAGCAGGCCGTGCCACCCGGCAGCGGTGCCGGATTCAATCGCGGGACGATTACCTACCCGACCGACAACACCCAAGGGACCTTCGGTGCGGTTGCAATCAGCCCGGGGTTCACTCGGCCCGAGCAGAGAGTTGCCTGGCTCGGACCCCTTCTTGCCTCACACGGCTTCGTCGTCATCACGATCGACACCAACACAACAGGCGACTTCCCCGAAGGCCGAGGCGATCAATTACTTGCCGCGCTCGACTATCTGACGTCCAAGAGTCCGGTCCGCGACCGGGTCGATCCGCAGCGACTGGCGGTCATGGGGCATTCGATGGGTGGCGGGGGCGCATTGCGTGCTGCTGAGAAACGCCCGCAGCTGAAAGCCGCCATCCCGCTGGCACCCTGGGACATCGGCAACCCCATAGCCACGAACAGAGTCCCCACCATGATCATTGGGGCTGACGGCGACGGCGTCGCACCGGTAGCAGCGCACGCCGATCCGCTCTACCAGGGCATGACCGCCGCCCCCGAGAAGGCGTACTTGCTCATGCGAGGTGCTGATCACGAGGCGCCCGGACAACCCAATGCCACGACGCCGAAGTACATGGTTGCCTGGCTGAAGCGGTTTGTGGACGACGACACCCGCTACGAGCAGTTCCTCTGCCCGCCACCACAGCCGTCGAACAAGATCGGTGAGTATCGTGGCACCTGCCCCGGCGGAGGACCGTCGCAAGGCGTGGCCAGGCCGACGGCCGTGCCGGCTGCGGGCGGCGGGAACGCGCTCCCATCTCCGCAAGCCGCGCAGATGCATCCGGCGCAACCAGTACCACAACAGCGTCCAGCCGGCAGCAACGATCACTGCCCCGGGTCGTCTGCGCGCCCGCACGCATAACCAGTGACTTTGTTGTTCCGGGGCATTCGCCATCGTGGCTTGCCTGGTTGCGAGGACCGCGCAACAGCGCATCAGTCAGCTGGGGGCAGGCCGGCGAGGAGGCAGGCCCCATCCTGCGAACCCAACACTCAAAAGTGACCGCACCTGCCATTCGATGACATGACCCCCCATGACCGGAGCCGAGTATGAGCATCAGCGACCCAACCGTGCAGCCCGTGCCCGCCTCGGTGGTTGAGCAGGTAGACGCGGCGGATGTCACCCTGAGCAATCCAAAACGCGCCGTGATCGCGTTGGGCAGTAATCTGGGCAACCGGCTGGAAAGTCTGCAGGGCGCGGTCGATGCCCTGGAGGACACTCCGGGCGTACGCGTCAAGGCTGTGTCGCCGGTGTACGAGACAGAGCCGTGGGGCGTCGCGTCAGGCTCCCAGCCGCAGTACTTCAACGCCGTAGTACTCGTCAGGACGACACTGCCGCCCTCCTCGCTGCTGGAGCGGGGTCTCTCGATCGAGGAGGCCTTCGAACGTGTACGGGAGGGGCGTGGGGGCCCAAGGACTCTGGATGTCGACATCGTGACGTACCAAGGCGTGGTCTGCGACGCCCCGGGGCTCACCCTGCCTCACCCCAGGGTGCACGAGCGGGCCTTCGTGATGGTGCCGTGGCACGACGTGGACCCGCAGGCCGAGGTACCGGGACGCGGGGTGGTCGCTGACCTGCTGGCCGATGTGGGGCGCTCGGGCGTCGAACCGCGCCGCGATCTAGAACTCTGGCTGCCCGAATAGGCGATGCTTCCGCTGCCACCGCGCCGCCGTGCCGGGCGGGCTGCGGGATCAGGGCGTCAAGGCTCGCGGTGGGCGGCAGGGTAACTGCTCGCACGACCGGGAACGCAGGGGAGGGCAGACTGCCGCCGGTTCCAGGTGGCGTGCCGAGCAGAACGGGAGCAGCCCCGACCGCGCTGGGACGTGTCGGCACCGCCAGAGACGTCACCGTGCGGGCTCGCACCACGAGCGCCCAATTGTCCATGTGCAGGACGTGCGTTGGCCGCGAGGCTATCGGCCGGGCGCCGCGAACCGGGCGCCCTCTGCGCGGGTGTCGATCGGCCGTTCACAGATCGAGCGGTTGCGTTCTTGTCCCACATCGCAGGTATGCGGCGATTTGAACAGGGGAAGCCTCGCTCTGGCGGCACCGGCCATTTCAGGACATCTGCCTGGCACCACGTCGATCGCGGGAAGTTCGCCAGACGGGGATGAAGGGGGATCGCAGATGACGAGCCATACTCCCAATGATCGGCTCAGGACGTTACTGGCGGAAGCTGAGTGGAGCGCTGGCGAGTTGGCGCGAGCTGTCAACGGCCTTGGCACAGCTCAATCGATGACGCTTCGCTACGACCGCACATCCGTGGCTCACTGGCTTTCCGGATCCAGGCCCCGCCCCGCGGTCGCTGAGCTGGTTGCCGCGGCGTTCAGCCGACGAATCGGCCGACTGGTCACTGTGGAAGAAACCGGACTGGCCCCTGAAGTACCGGCGGCCGGTGTTCGCTTTGTGGACAGCATCAGGGAAGTTCCGCTGCTGCAGCGTCTGGGGGTCCTCGCGCGCGCGGATGCAGATCCAATGGAGCGAGCCCCTCTGGTGCAGTCCGCTTACCGTTTGGCCCGTGTGCCGACGCAGGACTGGGAGCAAGTCCGCTCCTTACAGCCGACGTCCTTCGACGAGAGACGACGGGCCACCGCGGAGGACGCGCAGATGCTGAACGTCATGGCCAAAGTGTTCGCTGACCAGTTGGAATGCCATGGGGGTGGTCACGCTCGTGCGACGCTGGCTGCGTACTTGGCCAACGATGTAAGTCGCATACTTACCGCTGCCGCTCCGCCTCTGCTGCATCGAGAACTGGTCACCGCGACCTCGCAGCTGACCCATCTACTCGCCCGGATGACGAGCGATGCCGGTCACCAGGGGCTGGCGCAGCTCTATTACGAGACTGCCCTCGAATTGGCACTAGTTGCCGGTGACCGAGCTGTGTATGCAGTCGCATTGCGAGCGATAAGCGCACAGGCAATGCAGCTGGGCCACCATCGAAACGCCCTCGCCTTGGCTGACGCGGCACTCGAGACGGCTGGACCGCGAGCCAGCGGGGCCGCTATGGCTTTCCTTCTCAGCCAGCAGGCTGTCTCTATTGCGCACGATGGGCAACGAAGATCTGCGATCACCAGTCTCTCCGCCGCTGAAGCGCACCTGGAGCGGGCATCAAGCACACCAGGCCCCTTCACTTCCTATCCGCGGGCTGGGCTCGAATACCAACGTGCGCAGACACTCCTGGCCTTGGGGCTTCGTGCCGACGCCTTGGCTGCCCTTCGCGACTCGGCCCGCCTTCGTGCCCCTGAGAGCCGCAGAACCTTGGCTCTCACGGAGTTTCGCATGGCTGAAGTTCTCTTGACCATGGGGCACTTGGAGGAGGCTTGCGCCCACTTGAATCGCTTTCTCGACCAGTGGCCCCGGCTACGGTCTGCTCAAATCGACCACGCTGTTGGCAAGCTTCAGGGGTTGTTGAAGCCGTACCTACGGCAGCGACAGGCCCTGGCGGTATGGGAGCGCGCCCGCTCGTTGGCCGATGAGCTCCCCAAACGCTATTGATTCGTATGCGCCGGGGGACCTGTGCCGGAATTGACGGTGACATTTTCCTCCGGGCGCACCTCACGATCGCTGTCGCCGCCGCGGGTTTTCTCTGGTCGGTTGGGGTGCGGACCGGCCCCACTCAATCGAGCTGGACCCAGAACACCTAACGCAAAGGGATCATCCATTCCTCGTTCATACGAGATCCACGTGGGCGTGTGTGCGCAATGCCCGAGGGAAATTGAACTCTTCACCCGAAGAGTCTGAACGGTTTAGCCCATTCGTCTCAGGCCGTGCTTACCGGCGCGAGTTCCAGTTACAGCAACAGCTGCGGCAGTCACTGCGTTCAACGCGTTCATGCATGGGGCGCCGCTGCACTGGTTCCGCAACAGGTGGCCATGTGGTCGAATGAACCCAGCGAGCATGCAGCGCCGGGGCGGCCGCAGTGCAATCAGCAACTAGGGCCAATAGTGCGGTGATACGCAAGAAACCACCACGCTGCGTATAAAATGTCCTCCTCGTTGCCAACACGTGTGCACGCCTGCAGGTGACATTGAGGGACCAGTGGGTCAAGGCCACTGGCTGCCTGTCCTCTCCCACGCCCAAGGCAGTCAGTGGGTCGAACGCGGCCGTTCATGACGGCCGCGTTCGACCTGAACGGCTACGCTGTCGCTTTTGGCTTTGGACCTTCTGGTCCAGGCCGTGTAAGCGCCCTTGATCGCGTACGGGCGCCACCCTGTCGGGCAGGGCAGCTCGGCGGGAGGGTGATGTGCCGTCCGTAAGCGGCTCTCTCCGGGCAGGCCTTCGCCGGACCACGGATCGGCCACATGATCTTCCTCCGCACGGTTCGGTCTGGCCGGGAGGGGCGCCGCCAATGCCGTCTGTACGACGGTTGAGGTCGGACTCGGTGAGCCGATGCAGGGGCCGCCCCTCCCGTGAAGAGGAAGTTTGATGGGTCAACGCCGCGTGGTCAAGAGGTCCTCGTGTCGGCGTGACTCGGCCCGTGAATCCTCTGTCGTGAGCACCGGCTGTCTGCAGGAGTCACGGGTGAGCTGGGAGGCGCGTGCTCCCGCATTACGGCGTAATGCCCATTGGGCCTTTGGCCGCTGATGGGACCAGAGAGCTCCGTGGATGGAGCCGGCAGTACCGATCGCACTACGGGCGGCAGCACGACGCAGCGAGTAACAATCTCCCCGCCTTTCGGCCTCGCCATGATCTCCTGCAGTCGGCTTCCAGACGGGCACAGCGGATTGCACGGACCGCTAGCCCTGTTCCACAGGGAGCAGATCGACGTGCAGGTGGAGTGAGCGGCCCCGCCCTCATGTATATGAGGGCGGGGCCATCGCCCCTCTCTGCTGCCCAGCGCTGCCCGCTGGCGGCCTGCTGGGCAGCACCGCGGCGGACTTCATGGGCTCGAGGAACGTCAGCTTCCGACGCCGAAGTTCTGCGTCCAATAGGAACCAGTGGCGTCCACGCCGATGCCTATCTCCTTGAGCCTGGGGTCGAGGATGTTCGCCCGATGGCCTGGACTCTTCATCCAGTCGGCCATGATGACCTCAGGGCTGCCCTTCCGGTGGTGAATGTTCTCGGCATACCTGGACCAGTCGTAGCCGGCCCGCCTGATCCGCTCGCCGGGCGACGACCCGTCGGCACCAGTGTGGGCATAGACACTGGTGCGGGCCATCTGGTTCGCGTAACCCTGTGCGGCGCTGTTCAGCTTTGCGTTGAGGGACAGGGGCCGCAGACCCGCCTTCGCGCGCTCCTGGTTGACGAGCTGCAGGATCCGCCCCACGGTCGCGTTGGTGGGCGTTGCGCCCTGCTTGTTCTCGGCCCGCTGAGTCTGATTCCGGTCCTGCGCTGTCTGATTCCGGTCCTGCGCTGTTTGGTTCCGGTCCTGCGCTGTTTGGTTCCGGTCCTGCTGGGTTTGCTTGCCCTGGTCGTTCTGGTGGGGCTGGTTCTGCTGTATCGGCGTCCACTGGCCTTGCCACTGGCCATTCTCATCCAGCCGCCAGTCGCCCTGCCAGTTGCCCTGCCGTCCATGCCATTCACGCTGACTCGAAGAGTCGGTGACGACTGAGACCGGGGTCTGCTCGCCCTGCGTGGGCGTCCACTGTCCCTGCCACCCCCTGTCGTCCTGCCGGAAGTTGCCCTGCCAGCCTCCCTGCTGACCGTGCCATTCCTGCTGGCCTGACGCATCGGCGGTGCCCGAGCCGTACTGAGTGCCTTGCTGGCCCTGCGGGGCGGCCGACTGCGACTGCTGCGAGCCGGGGCAACAGGAAGCGCTGGCAGCAGTCGCAGCAGCTAACACGAAGCCCGCGGAAACCGGGACCAGTGCACCGGCCCTCAGCACGCGCTTCTGCAGCGGCGTCAGCTCTTTCGGCTTCTTATGACGTGCCGTCACTTATTCCTCCAACACACTGAATTGGACAATCTCCAAAGTCCGCATGGATGCACTGCCGGAATCCCAGTCGGTCCCAGTCGTCATCCTTGCTCCGCGCAGACTTGGATCGAGAGACAGGCACACGGAACCCCTGGTTCATGGCCTGCTGTTCAGAGTTTCGGGCGTCCTCCACGTCGTGCTACGTGGGCACCCTTACATCCGTCGAGAGGACGGGTCGATGACCCTCCCAGATCCTCTGCGGATTCTGCGGCTTGTACTACGCATCGGCCGCAACGTGGAAGGGGCGCTCCTCATCTCTGTGCGCGACGAGGCTGCTCAGCAGCAACACTACGGTCCGGGAACGAGAACCCGGAGCGGAAAAGGCCGGTCATACGAACATCGCGCATTGCCAAAACGTAACAGGCGCCACCTATGCTTCCAAACTTGTCAGGATGCAACATAGGGGCACCATTCTTCTTGCCGTCAATGGTGGTGAATTGAGGGGTAGTTGACAAGACGCGCGATGCGATCGGCAGCGGCCGGATGCCGCAGTCTTGGGCGAGCAGCGTCATGGCGGCGTCACTGAGCGGGGCGCTCCGGGGCCGGACCGGACGAGTTCACTCCCCAACTTCCGTCGGGAGCCAGGCACTCCTAGCTCGGGTCATGTACGCCAATCGTGTGGACATCATCACTTCTTGCGCGTCACTTCCTCTTCCTCTGTAAGGGCCAAACCGTCCTGCTCAGGTGCAGGCTGCTGCTCCGGGCACCTGCACCTTCGTCAGAACAAGGAGTAAGCGATGCACGCCGTACGGCCTATGTGCTGTCAACGGTCCACCCCTTGCCGGAACCAACCCTGTGCCCAAGCTCGCAGTAGGGGGACCCGGTGAAGGTAGCCGTTATGGGACAGGGGTCTGTCGGCTTGCCACTCGCAGTGGCCGCTGCTGAGGCGGGCCACGACGTGATCGCGTTCGAGCCGGACCCCCAGCGCTTCGAGCAACTGCGCGTCGGCGTCTCCTACATCGAGGACATCCACCGCAAAAGACTCGGCGCCGTGCTGAAGTCCGGCCGGTACTGGCCGACACGCGAGGAGGCCCGTCTCGCCGATTTCGACATCGCGGTCATCGCCGTGCCGACGCCGCTCAAGGACCGGCTGCTGGACCTCAACGGCGTGCGGCAGTCGGCGGAGACGCTGGCGCGGCATGTGCGCAAGGGCACGACGGTCATCCTGGAATCGACCACGCATCCCGGGACCACACGGAAGGTCGTGCTGCCGATCCTGGAGGCCCTCTCACGGCTGCGGGCAGGGACAGGCTTTCACCTCGGGTACAGCCCGGAGCGCGTCGACCCGGGCAATGAACGGTGGACATTGGCGACCACGCCGAAGGTCGTTTCCGGGCTCACGGAGGAATGCCGCGCTCGTGTCGCGGAGTTCTACGCCGGCATCACGCAGAAGGTGGTCCTGGCGGACAGCCTCGAAGAGGCCGAACTGGCAAAGGTGTTCGAGGACGCGTTTCGCCATGTCAATGTCGCCCTGGTGAACGAGCTGTCCCGGGTGGCGCACATGCTGGGCGTGGACGTCTGGCACACGCTCGACCTGGCCGGTTCCAAGCCGTTCGGGTTCACGAAGTTCACACCCGGATCCGGGGTGTCCGGCCCCTGTCCCCCCGTCGACCCGGTGTATTTGAGTCACCACGTCAAGGCGGGGGGCGGCGAACCATTCCGGCTGGTCGAGCTTGCTCAGCAGATCAACGAGGAGCAGCCGGCCTACGTCGTCAGCCGCCTGCAGGACACTCTCAACACCCGGCACCGCAAGGCCCTCAAGGACGCCCGGGTTTTGGTGCTCGGCCTGGACCGGAAACCGGGCGCCGACGATTCGCACCAGTGCCCGGCCGTCGGGGTCGTCGCCGAGTTGGAACGCAGAGGCGCTCTTGTCCACACCACGCTTCCCCATGTAGCCGGCCCGGTTCATGGCCGTCGGGGCCGATTGCCGTATCGGGCCTACGACGCCGTCGTACTGCTCACCCCCCACAAGGAGTTCGATCTCACGAGGATTGCCGAAGAGGCTCGCTACGTGCTTGATGTGCTGGGTGTCATGCCCGAGGCCGCACACATCGAGCGGCTCTGAATGGTGCCCGTTCCAAGGGGGTCACGGGCATCCGCCCCGTCCCCGGCGAGTCCCGCCTACGGTCGGCCTCCTTCAAAAGAACCTTCGCGCCGGTTCGCGTATCGCTGCCCTCGTAGAGCCCATCGCCGTTGGAGAAGTGCAGGGCCCGTTCGGTGCGATACGGCAGGCCGTTGGTGGAGGTGGCGTTGCGCGCGTCGAGGTGCGGGCGCAGGAATGCCGGAAACCACCACATGACTCGGCCTTCGGGGGCAGGAGCGCATCTCGGCGGCCGTTGATCCGCGCTACTGGTCGCGCCCACTACCGGCCCAGGGGGCCCGGAAGCCCCTGCGCTCTGTTGTGCGGGGACAAGCCCCTGTGGGCGAGTGCTCGGCCTTGCAGCATGCCCGGCGTGCGGGTGCCCTTGACGAACGCCCGGCCGGTTCGGGTGGCACGGTGCGGGCGAGCCGGGGCATGACGCCATGCGGTGCCGTCTCGGCCTTGTCGACTGAACCCCCACGTAGCAGATCAAAGCCACAGCACGAGCACCGCCTCGTACAGCGGCCCCACAGGAACGCCGCGCCCGCCGCACAATCCGTCACATCACGGCCCGGTTCCGCCGCAGTCGCGGGTGCCGCGCGGCCCGCCACACAGTCCGGCTGGGATATCGCCGACCGAACGCTTCAGCCCCACCCTGCTCGAGGAATGGGCCTACCGGCGGCCCTGCACCACCAACACCGAACGCGCCACCGCTCCGGCAGACTTCCTCCCACCTACAACCACCACCGCTGCCACACCGCACCCGGCGGCCAGCCACCGGTCACCCGCGTGAACAACCCGGCGGATCACTACATCTGGTCTGCGATGATCCCAGGGCACTACTCCCTGGATTCGCCGGAGTCGAGATCTTCGGGGCTGATGTCGCGGTGGGATTGGTGTTCGCGTTGGTGTCACCTTCGGGCGGGCAGGTGGTGCCGTCTGCGGGCGTCTTGCCGTCGAGGAGGTAGGCGTTGACCGTGGCGTTCACGCAGGCGCCGTGTCCGAAAGCGCCATGGCCCTCACCCTGATTGGTGAGCTGGATGCCGACCCCGTCACCGAGCGCCTTGGCCATGGCGCCGGTCCACTCGTAGGGAGTCGCGGGGTCGCCGGTGGTACCGACGAGGAGCATCGGGGGAGCGGTCCTGGCAGAGACGTCCAGGCCGCCCTTGTCACCCTTGACCGGCCAGTCCGTACAGGCCAGCAGCATCTGGGCCTGTGACTCGCCGAAGACCGGCGATATTTTGCGGAACTCGGGGAGCATTGTTTCCACCTCCTGGGATGTGTACCGCTTGGAGGTGTCCGCACACGTGATCGCGGTGAACGCGTCCTGGTTGAGGCCCTGCTGGCACCAGCGTCATCTCAACACCGCCCTTGAGACCGCAACCTCGACCCGCTCCCGTCCCTCGCCACCACGTCGCCCTCGACCCGTGGCGCCTGACGGACCAACCTCCGGTATCCGTTCCGTGAGGACCCGGACGCTGCCGCCTGCCCTCCCGAAGATCGATTTGCCATTCAGCCTCACGCGAAGGCAGCCCCGCATGTTGGGGCTGCACAAGGCGCAGCGCCTGGGTCTCCGAAGTGCAGACCATCACCCGAGGGCCCAAAATCGGGGTACGTGAGCTGCACAGAGACCGGCCGACCATCTGCCTGACGCGATTCAAAGAAATCGCCGGGTTGGTGGGCGCAGACCACATACGGCCAAAGGCCCCGGCATCACCGAACGCCTGGCCCTGCGCAGCAACTCGGGCCCGGGGCAGCCACGTGCTGCTCATTCATCGCCTTGGCCTCAGGAGGCCCGATGCATGGTCGTACCGGAAAGCCCAGGAACATCTTCCTCGTGTGGCTCATCTGGCCACTGCTCACCCTGACCATCTATTACTTCGTCTGGTATTATAAGATCAATCGTGAGGCGCGCGACTTCGACGAACGCATCGAGGTAAGTCCAGCCTGGGCCATGCTGTCCCAGCTTCTCGGCTGGATCCTGATCGTGCCGCCGTTCATCTCCGTCTACCGCTGCGGCAAGCGAATCGCCCAGATGCAGCGCGCCGCAGGTATGCCCGGCTCTTGCAACCCCTGGGTCGGAGTCATCCTGTTTTTCGTCGCCGGCCTGCATGCGCTCTACTACCAACACGAGCTCAACCAGATCTGGGCCCGCTACAACCAGCCCGAAGGCACAACTGTCGCCCTGCAGGCATGACACCAGTAGCTGCGACGGGCGGCCGGGTCGCAATGCGGGCAGTTCTGGCGCCGATCAACGTTGGTCGGCACCCGGCAGCGGCTGCGGCGAATTGAACGGGGTAGCGGTCTCGTGGACCTCTCAGACTTGCAGGCACTGCGGCGCTTACAAGTACGTTGAAAGGCGCGGATCGCGAATCCCTTCGCATCCCGAGGCGTCTCAGGGCCGTCGGTGCCGCGATCTGGTGGGTTGGTGTGTGATGCGGTGAGAGCTGATGGCGGGGGCGGTTTGGCGCCGAAGCCTCCGTGGGGCTGTACGGCATGGGGGGAGTCATGGCCGACTTCTCCCCTACCTGCGCGGTGATGCCACTGCCACTGCATCCACCACGGGCAATGCCTCGGTCGTCTGCACCTGGGCACTCCACGGCGGTTCAACCCGAGCGGAAACCTCCAGTTCCAGCTCTCGGTCTTCGGGACGCGACCTTCTCGCACAGCATCCCTGTGGGTCGTCTCCACCGTGAATGGCGGCTCGCAGGTGGTGATGGCGACGCGACCGCGATGCCATCCGCCTGGGCCGTGCCGACCAGGCGCCCGGTCCGCTTGACTGTGCAACAGCTGGCAACGGCGGCCGAGTTCCACGCGTGCTGTGGGTCGCGCCCACAGCAGCGCTCGCCCCACGCAGCGGGCCGCTGCCTCCACTCAACGCGAGGTGCCCTCAACGGCACACGACCTTGCAGCGCCCACTCGGTATGGACGGCCCTGCTCTCGCCCTGGTCTATTGATCGTGATCCAATAGCGCCCGTGCAGCACTCGGGCTCGTAGCGGGAGTCGCTGAGTTCAGCGGCGCACGACTCGCTGCTCGGACGTCCCGCTCGGTCCTGCGGTCATTTCAGGCGCAGTTGCTGGCCCGGATAGATGAAGTCGGCGTCCTCGACGATGTCCCCGTTCAGCTGGAACAGCTTCTGCCAGCCACCGTTGACCTCGTGCTTCCCCGCGATCTTGCTGAGGGTGTCGCCCTTGACGACCTTGTACTCGCCGTCACCCTTGTTGACCTTACCCGTCGGGGCGGCGACGCTCTTGTTCTTGTCGATGGCCTGGCGCTCGGCGGAGCGGGACGTGTGCTGCTGCTCGGTGGAGCGAGTAGTGGCGCTCTGATCGCGCTGAGGGGAAGCGCTGTCCGAGGAGCCGCTGTATGCGGCCTTCGACAGGCCCTTGCCGCAGTTCGGCCAGGCGCCCTTTCCCTGGCTTGCGAGGACCTTCTCGGCTGTCTCGATCTGCTGGGCCTTGCTGGCCTGGTCGGCGGTGGAGGCGTACGCCGTGCCGCCGTACGCGGCCCAGGTGGAGGCGGAGAACTGCAGACCGCCGTAGTAGCCGTTGCCGGTGTTGATCGACCAGTTGCCGCCGGACTCGCACTGGGCCACGGTGTCCCACTCGGAGGCGGTGGCGGCCGAGGCGCTGCCGGCCGCCATCAGCGGGGCGGCGACGGCGGCGGCACCGGTGACGCCGACGACGGCGACGATGCGAGCGGTCATGGATGGACGAATGCGCTTGCGCGTACCAGATAACTGCATGGATGAATTCCTCACCGACGCCTACGAGGTGAGCTGTCGGGTTCGGACCGGTTGAGTGCCCTGCCATGACTCGCTTCGAGCGAGGCACGGATTCACCCCAAGCCGCGTCGGTCAACTGCCCGGTGCGGCACTTACCTTGGGTCCCCCGCTCCTGCCTACGGCGCTTGACGCGTCGACTGTTCCCGCACCACCGCCGACAGGATTCGGCGTTGCGGCAGGCGGGGCCCGCGGTGGCGAGCGGTCCTGACCGTAGACATGTGATCCGGGGAATTCCAAAAACGATCAAGGCCTCTGAGAGCTATCTCTCACAGCTGAACATATGGACATTCGACGCGAAGTGGTGCGTGAACTCGCGCTGATTCTCGACATTCCGACGTTCAGAGCGGTGGCCTGACCAGGGGAGACGCGAAACGTTTCGTGTCGGCGCTGCTTTTCAGCTGCTGAATGGGCTGAACGGGCTGCTGCAAGGGGTCAGGGTCGTGAGCGAGTGGCGTCCACGCAGTCACCCACTCACTCACGACCTCGCCCCTAGATCCCGGCCGTGATCAGACGTACTGAATTTGCCAGTTCACCCAGTTGGCGTACGGGTCGGCCGATTTGAGGTTGAACTGCTTGCGGGAGTCGCCGTCACAGACGGGGGGTGTGAGCTTGGAGTCGACGTAGTATCCGTTGCGGTACCAGTCGAAGCGCATGACCACGCAATGGTGATCCTTCCAACGGTCCTCAACCCAACCCTTGACGTGAGAGGGGGTCCAGCAGGGCTGGCCGGCTGAGGCTCCCCATTGCATGGAGAACGCCCACCCTGAACCGCACCAGGTACCCGGCGTGCTGTTCTGATCCGCCATTGCGGTTCCCGACGCCATACCTGTTGCCATGAGCGCGGCCGCGACTGTCGCTACGACAGTGGATCTGCGTCGCATGAACTGACCTCCGTTGTTTGACAGTTGGACAGGTATTCGACTCGTGCGCGGCACATCACAGCACGAGAGATTCGGTCCGACCCAGACCTCAAACTGGTCATCTCTCACGTCTTGTCCGGGACGGCGGAAAAATGCCGTCGCAGAGCGTTATTGGCGCATTCAACAAAACGTGTCGGCTTGATACGTCGTCCGCTGGCTCTTCGAAGGATGCTGCGACCGATTTATGCCCGTGACTGGGATGAGCGGTCGACGGCTTAAGCATCGTTCGAAGCGATACGGGAGTGACCCGTGTCACATGAAGAATTTCGCATTTGTGCGTGCGGACTCGGCTGTTCGCGGGTCCTAAGGGTATCCCCGGAAGTTCTCCGTCCGAGGTAGAAACGGAGCCCCCATGGACCGCCCCACTGAGCCAGAGGCCTGCGCACGGCTGATCACCGTGCAGAACAACCTGGTCTTGGTTTCCGCCGCCATTCGACGTGCCGCGACGGATCCATCAGCCCTCTCCATCGCCGTTCCCCGCTCATCCCCCGAGGCATTCTCACGAGCGGTTGCTTCCACGGCCGACAAAATCTGGTCTCGCTGACTGCGCTCTCCTTACGTCTGTCCATTGATCGGCCGGGCCCCGCGACGTTCCCCGCGCGGGGCCCGGTTTATGCCGTCTTTCCAGCCTGGCCACCAAGACAGGGTGTTACCACGAGAGGCGGACGTCGTTGATCACGCGAACGCTGTCCCGGGCGGGACGGCCCCTGATCAAGGACGCCTTATGACAAGTACTGGCACACACACCCGCTCTCTGGGCCCCACGGCACTGCTGACCGCCGCCTGTCTATTACTGAGTGTGTCGCCCGCTTCCGCCGCGAACCCCGCCGGGACCGCGTCGCTCGGATCGGTCGACATTGTCAACGGCGATCGAGCTTCCGTGTTCATCCCCTCGCTGGCTCGCTGCGATGTCAACGGCCCGAGGACGCGCTCATCTGTGGTCGGAGCCATGTCCGGGCCGGGTATCAGGTTCGGCGGTGGGAAAAGCAAATGCACCACATCGGTTGATCCGACGTCGGGCGAGACGACGACGAAGTCGGAAGCCGTGGGCAAGAACTTCGAGCTCAGCGGCCTGCGCTCGGTGGGTGGACCCGCGATCAGGATCGGAGACTTCAGAGTGACCTGTATCGCCACATCCCACGGCACCTTGGCCGACTGGACCATCAGCGGGCTGTCGGGAATCTCGGGCTTGCCTGATTACATCCCGGCCAACTACGTGCATCCCATCCGGAGGAAATCGGACGGCAAGCTCCTCGCGCATGCCGTCTTCAACGAGACGACGCTGCCGACGGCCGATGACGGCAGCATCGACCTCAACGCGCTGCACATCAAGTTCCTTCCGGAAAGCCGGATCACCGGCGAGGCAACCGTTGGCACGGTGGCTTGCTCACCGACTGACTGACGGTCATCAGGCCCCCTGCCGACTCTGGCACGCACCAACGGCCAGCAAAGGGACGCGGTCATCCGGTGCTGATCGCCGGGCCGCTCACCCCTGTCCGGGCACCGGAGACAACGGTGATGTCGTACCAGCGGTTGCTGGCGCGCAGGTCGACAGTGTGATCGATGATGCCGAATGCCATCACGCACAGGGTCCTTTCAGCTCCCCCATAGGCGTTGCGCATAGTGAGATCGACGTCGGTCGCACCTGTGTTCGCGAGAGTGAGTCGCCCAGGAAACCGTTGGGGCCGAACACCGAAAGGTCCTAGCTGCCAGCGGAGATCGTCTTGCCAGCCTCGGTTGTATACGTCCAGGGGCCGTACGAATTCGGGCGGTTGCCGGGGCGGACGTGGAAGCGTGCGGCGGCTTTGGGGCCGCCGCTGAAGGTGAGGCGGAGCCTTTCGGCGGCTGCGCCGAGGGAACTGTCCACATAAGGGGTGTACGGCAGCGGGCGCGTGGGCCGGCAGCAGGGTTCCTGTTTGGGCAGGGCAGGGTGGCGGGCGCGAGCGGAACGTACCGGGGCCCTGACTCTTGGTTCGGCGGCTCGTAGGCGGCGGCGCCGGGGAGGGCAGGCCGGTCGGTGTTCTTGCCGCTGAAGTCGGAGGCGGAGGTGAGGTCGCCTGCCACGGTGCGCCGCCAGGGGGAGATGTTGGGCTCGTGGACACCGAACCGCTGGTCCATGAACCGGATGATTGAGGTGTGGTCGAACACTTCGCAGCACACGTATCCGCCGGTGCTCCGGGGCGATGCGACGACCATGGGGACTCGGTGGCTCATGCCGTAGTGTCCGGCGGAGAACCTGGGGTTGCCCGGGAAGTATTCGTTGGCCGCGGAGACAGTGGACTTGCCCGGTGCGGCTGACACGGGGGCGTATGGCGGCACCACATGGTCGAAGTAGCCTTCGTGCTCGTCATAGGTGACGAACAGGGCGGTCTTGGCCCACACTCTGCGGGTTCGAGGTGAGCGCGTCGAGAGCGTTAGCGAGGTACCAGGCGCCGTAGTTCGCCGGCCAGCTGGGGTGTTCGGTGAAGGCTCCGGGGACGGCAATCCAGGAGATCTGCGGCAGTCTGTCGGTCGAGACATCGGCTCCGAGTACGACGAAGTATCCTTGACCTCACTTGGCGTTGGTACCCCGACGCGCCTTCTCGTAGAGCGGGTGGCCCGTCCTGGCATTGCGGAACTTGTTGAAAAAGAGCAGCGAGTTGCCGATGAAGTTCTCGTTCATCCAGCCCCAGTTGCCTGCCGCATCCAGGCCGTCGCCGATGTCTTGGTAGACCATCCAGGAGATCCCGGCCCCCTCCGGTCGGTCGGCGTACGTAGTCAAGCCGTATCCAAGCTCCGCGTTGTCCAGGACCGGGCCGCCGCCCTTGGCGTCGTTACGCCATCGCGCTCTCGGGCTGGACACCTAACCACCGGTCGTACTTGCCGTTGTTGAACGCGGCGTGAACTCCGGCCCACGTTTGGTTGTACCCCGAAATAAACTGCATGCCGAGGTCATCGGCCTACGGATGGAAGGGCAGCACCTCCATATTCGGGCCCTACTGGCGCCGACCGGATGTGCCGCTGGGCAGTGAGTCCGGGGGAGGGTCACCGAAGCCCCGAACGCCCCTGATTGTTCCGAACCGGAAGAGTGATATGCGGGCAAGGTTGCGGCTCGGCTGAGGCTTTCGGAGAGCGTCGCGAACGCAGCAGTGCCGCCAGCAGGCTGGAGGAAGCGGCGCCGGTTCAATTCAGGCATGGGGAAATTCACCTCGTGAAATGCGGGTTGGGCCTCTGGAGCTGCGGCAGGGAAGGCAGGCAAAGGCTCGCAGCGCCTGGCTCCGCAAAACCCCGCCAGAGTGGCGCGTCGCAGTGCCGTGCTGGTGAACGAGAAAGCCGTTGGCTGCCCGGCTTGTCACCACACCGGCCGGCTGCGTGCCGCACTGCCCGCCCGAGCGTCGCAGAGTCCTCTGGCGTGAGGGCGGAAGAGCCCTCCTGACGGAACCAGTTCAGGGCTGAACGGAGGAGGCGGGCTCCCGGATGGGTGGCCTTACAGGGCAGGAGTGACCGGGATGCATAATATGTCCCTTTAAAGGAGCTAGTCATAAGTTCCCCTAAATGAGGAGGTTGTGTTGTACGACAACGGTTCGCAGCTTGCGGCCACCGGGGCTGGCGTGTCTGTTCTGGGCATGACGCTCGGTCTGGGCTGGTTCACACTTCTCGCCGCGGTTCTGGTTGTGGGCGGCTTAGTGGGCCTGACCGCGCTCACCTGCCGCAACGGGCAGAGCTGAGAAGGGGGCGGGGTCATGAGGCTGAGACACTCAGGCCGACGTGCAGATTCATGCCGAGGGTCGTGGCAGTGGGTACCGGCCAGGCAGTGCGGACTTATGCGCTCGTGTGACCGCCCGCGGCGGCCAACCGAGCAGGAAGTCGCAGCCCGCGGCTGGTGCGGCTTACCCATTGGCGTTGCTGGCCTCGCCCCTCAGCTCACACCTCAGGCCGCGGCCGGATCAGTCCGGCCGCGGCCTGAGGTCATGTGCCGCCACCGCGGCATCCGCGCACCTCGTCTCGGCGGCGCCCCCGAATACTGCTGGAGCGCGAAGGATCTGAGGCAGAGATGACGCGTCATCCAGGTTTATATTCGACGATTCTCGGCTTATGGCTATGTCTTCTGGCATTGCTCATCTGGCAGTTTGAGCCGGAGGCGCATCGGGCCTTCGCGCGGTCCACCGCGATCGGAGTGACGGTCGTCTCCAGTGGCCTCTTCATCGGCTACTTCTGGCTCAATGGTATCAAGGACCTCGTCTACACCCTCACTTTCCATCGCTATCGCGACCAGCTGCAGCCCAAGGTCCCCGCGCAACCGCGAGCCGACGGCAACTGGCCGAGGACCATCCTGGTTTACTGCACCTGCGATGACTTCTGCGCGGAGTCGCTTGAGGCTTCGATGCGGCAGGACGCTCCACAGGTGAGCACGGTGATCCTGGACGATTCAAAAACCGATGAGTTCCGCCGTCAGGTGGATGAGTTCGCCGCCGAGCACGGCGTGGAGGTGATCCGGCGCACCGACCGCGTCGGGTTCAAGGCGGGGAACCTCAACAACTTCCTGCGGCAGGCTGACTTCGACTACTTTGTCATTCTGGACAGCGACGAGATCATCCCGCCCAACTTCGTGACCCGTTGTCTGGACTACTTCGAGCATTACCCGAACGCGGGGATCGTGCAGGCCAATCACGAGGCTACCCGCAATCGGAACACCTTCATGCGCCGCTTTCATCCCGGGGTCGCTTCGCACTGGCTCGCCTACCAATGCGTCAAAAACCGGTTCGGATTTCTGTCCCTCCTGGGGCACGGCGCCATGGTCAGTGCTTCCTGCTACCGTGCGGCTGGCGGCTTCCCGCACCTGGTCGCAGAAGACCTGTGCTTCAGTATCGAAGCCCGCGCGGCCGGCTACCTGACTGTGTTCGCGCCGGACATTCTGTGCGAGGAGGAGTTCCCGGTCTCCTACATGGCCTTCAAGCGACGCCACAACAAATGGACTCAGGGCAACATGGAGTTCATCAAGAAGTACACATGGCGGATCATCTCCAGCCCTATGCGCTGGTTTGAAAAGATGGACATCGTCATGTTCAGCTACAGCCTGCCGCTGACCAGCCTGTTCAGTCTGTACGTGGTCATCAACGTCATCGTCTTGCCGGCGCTCAGCTACTCCGTGCACTGGCCACTGTGGATGCTAGTCCCGACGGTGTTGTTCATTGTCGCCCCGATGCTCAACGACATCCTCAGCCTGCGCAAGACCATGCGCGCCGGCGCGCTTGCCTCGTATTTGCTTCACACGGTGCTGCTGTTCGGCTCGATGTTCTTCATCAGCCTTCGCGCTTCCTTCAAGTCGCTGTTCGGGTCATCGGTCTTCCTTGTTACCCCGAAGCAGGGGACGCGCGTCACCTGGCGTCAGGCCGTGCGCTTCAACTGGCCCGACCTGCTGTTTGCTGCGGCACTCACCGCGACATGCTTGTGGTTCACCCACAGTGTCCTGCCGGTTTTGCTCATCACCGTACCGACAACAGCCGCTCTCTATCTGGCCCGTATGCACATGCGCGGCCACCAGCAAGCGGAGGCCGGTCAGTGAGTCGCTCGTCCCGGTTGGTGCGTGCGGTCAGGCTCCTACTCGCCGCTATAGCGGGGGTGGCCGTGACCGTCGGGCTGGCTCTGGGCGGCTACACAGCATGGCTGGTCTGGGGTACCAGTTCCCAGCCCAGCCGGGCCCAGCAGGCGCGCACTGTTCAGGTCGAGAAGGATCTGACGCGCAGTACGCCATCGCCGAATGCCGGCCCAGATGCCCCCGCGGTGATGCGCATCCCCGCCCTCGGAGGCCGTTGGGCCTATCCCGTGTACAACGGCACGGCCGCCAAACAGCTGAACAAGGGATTGGGGCACTACCGCAGCACAGCCGGCCCCGGTCAGGTCGGCAACTACGCTGTCGCCGGACACCGCTCGTCCAACTCCGGATTCGCACCGTTCGCCGAACTTCCGGACCGCATCAAACGAGGATCCCGCATCATCGTGACTGCCCCCACCGGCCGCTACACCTATACCGTCACCAAGACCCAACACGTCACGCCCGACGCCGTACGGGTCCTCCGCCCTGACCAAGGCCGCGGCGCCGACCCCAAAAAGCGCCTGATCACCCTCATCACCTGTACGCCGCGCTACGGAAGCACCGGCCGTTTCATCGTCTACGGCCATCTCATCTCGCACCAAAGGCCCAAGTGACGGGGTGTTGCACTCACTTCCGCGGAAGCGCGGTCCATTCCTACGCTTGTACCAGCTACTCTTTGTGAGCGTTTACGAGCAGAGCGTTGGGACGGTGATCGCGCCGCCCGCGCGGTCACCGTTTCGCCAGCCACCCTGGGCCCTTCTTGCCGGCCGGGGAGCCACTGCGTTTTGAGCAGTCGGCACAGTTGAAGGGCTGTTGCTGTACGTTAGCCCGCCGCAGTCAGGGAAATCTGGGCATTGCGTAACGAATGCTCCGTGGCGGTGTCAGATGGAGTGACAGCGCGCATAGCCATCGATCCGGGGCGCCGAGGGCGACCAAGGCCCCGGTCGCTGGTGGCCGTATGACCGAGGTGCTCGCGCCCTGAGGGGCTGGGTTCGCCTCTGGCGTGGTCATGGCCATGGGATCGGCACGCTGCGTGTGCGGCTCTTGAAAGAAGGTGTCCTGTGGTTGCCATCCCAGACCTGCTGGCTCGGCTGCTGAAGTGCTCCGTTGATTTATTACACGACAAGCTCTGCCCGTGCACGCACTTCAACCACATCGAGACGGTCGACGAGCTCCAAGCGCCGCCGCACGAGTTGGCTGACCACGACTGGCAGGGCGGCGAGCACGACGGCTTGAGCGCGGGCTGGTGACGACCATGAGCTTCACCCAGAAACACAAGAGGTATTACTGCCCAGTGTGCGGCACGGTGCGCGAAGCGTACAGGCACTGGGCGCAGGGGTGGATCGTGGACGACCACACCCTCTTCACCCGCGACGCGTGGAAGACACAGCACTGCCCTGGCGGGCCAATAAACCCCGAAACAGATAAAGCTCCATGAGGCAGGCGCGGAAGGAGGCCCCGTGGAAGAGATACCGATGAGCGACCTCAAGATCGAACGACACGACCGTGTGGTGACTGTAAGGCTTGACCTGCACATTCTCAATGTGCTGAACCATGAACTGCTGGCCGAAGTCCTCGACATTCTCCGGCCGTTGGACTCGGATCCCGACGTGGGCTGCTTCGTAGTCGCCGGCCGGCAGAGGCTTTTCGAGGCGGACCACGATGTGATGAGCGTGGCCGGAGAGTCAGCCGCTGAGATGGCTGTGGACGACTGCTCTGCCATCTGGGAAGAGTTCGCACGACTGCGTACACCGAAGGTCGCGGCCGTTGACGGCTGCGCCCTGGGCAGTGGCTGCGAACTGGCCACGATGTGCGATGTCATCATCGCGGGCGAGTCAGCCGTCTTCGGCCAGCCGGAGATCAAATTGGGTGCTCTCCCGGGCGTCGGCGTTACCCAGCGCTTGACCCGTCTCGTCGGCAGGTCCAAGGCGATGGACTTGATCCTCACCGGTCGCGCCATGAGCGCACCGGAGGCAGAGCGTTGCGGCCTGGTCTCTCGCGTTGTTGCCAACGGCCAGGCCCTCGCGGAGGCACAACAGCTGGCCATGGTGATCGCTTCCTACGGCGGCGCGACAATCAACGCCGCCCGGGAGTCCGTCGACCGAGCCCTGAAAACCAGCCCTGGGGACGGCGCCCTCTGCGAACCTCGCGCATTCGCCCCGTTCACTCTGGAGCAAGGACGGATAGGGAAGGTACCGCAGCAGCGCCCGCCCCACTTCTGGAGTTGACTCACTCGGAGACCGGCAGAGAGCGCCGGAAGAGAACACCGACTGCGTGGAGGCGGTCTCGGCCTGCTCCTTCGTGCTGGCCAGAGCGCGAGTTCAACGAGCGCCACACGCCCGCGATCAGCGATGGGCGCTCATGCGGCGAGTATGGCTGTACGGGCGTACCGTCGGAAACATGCGGATTGTCATCGCCGGTGGTCCCGGCCGGATCGCGTCGAGCCCGGAGCGCCTCCTCCCCGTACCTGGGTACCCCGTTGATCATCCGCAAGTCCGAGCTCATCTGCGTGTCAACGGCGAGGCGTGGCCCTATCCGACGCGGCGAGGTGACGGCCGTACTGACGGAGCCGGTCTACACACCCACGACGGCGGTGAAGTCAGTGGTGGTGGATTGAGAATGGGCGTGTATTCGGTTAAGGCCCACCCGCACTGCTCGACCCCGGACCAGCGGGACTGGGCATGCTCATGAACAGTTGGCTGCCAAGAACATTGCTCGCCGGACTGCTTGTCGGTCTCTGCTGTGTCAGAGCTGGTGCCACTACCGATACAGAGCCGTTCTGGATCAACCCCGACTCTTCCGCTGCCCGGCAAGCAGCTGAATGGCGCGGTGTCGGCCGCACGGCGGATGCCGCGCTCATGGACCGCATCGCCACCCGTCCCCAGGCGGAGTGGATCACCGGGCTGAATCCGCAGTCCGTGGTGGAAGCCCGTACAAAGGCCGCTGCGCGCGCCGGGCGAACCGCGGTGCTGGTGGCGTATCACATCCCGAACCGTGACTGCGGGCAGTACTCGGTCGGCGGTGCCCAGGACGCTGCGGGCTATCGCGCCTGGATCGAGCAGTTCGCGGCCGGGCTCGGTGACCGGACCGCATACGTGATCGTCGAGCCGGACGCGGTGGCACAGGTCGTGGCAGGCTGTCCGGCGGTAGCGGCGGCCGAGCGCTATGGGCTACTGGCGTACGCGGTCGACCGGTTGAAGCGGCAGCCCAACACACGCGTCTATCTGGACGCGGGCAATGCCGGCTGGATCCCGCAGGCCGGCCGACTGGTCGGCCCGCTTAGGGCCTCGGGGGTCGCTCAGGCCGACGGTTTTTCCTTGAATGTCTCCAACTTCCAGACAAACGAGGTGAGTCGGCACTACGGCGACCTCCTGTCGAGTCATCTGGGCGGCAAACACTACGTGGTGGACACCAGCCGCAACGGCAAAGGACCGTACCCAGGCTCGGATTCGGAAGGGTGGTGCAATCCGCCCGGACGGGCCTTGGGTGTTCCGCCCACGGACCGCACCGGTCACGCTCTCCTGGACGCCTACTTGTGGATCAAGCGTCCCGGCGAGTCCGACGGGACCTGCGGCGGGGGACCGGTCGCGGGGGAGTGGTGGCCGTCGTACGCCCTCGAACTTGCCCGCAACGCACATGAATGAGCAGGGCCGCACCGTTCAGGCCTCGGATGGACCGAAGCGACTCAAGTGACTGAGATCCGCGGTCCAGTGGCCGTTCCTGCCGAGTCCGGCTGGCCATGCGTGCCGACCGTGCGTGAGGCTCCATGACGTCGAAGGCCATCGATCTTGATCAACGAAGAAAGGGGCTGGATGAGTCCCCGTCCCCCTCCGGGAGCGGAGGGCCAAGGAAACCCGGAGGGGGAGGGCCCAACTCAGACATACATAAGAGGCGTCTCAGGCGGCTTTATGACGCTGTTGCCGTCCAGCGCGCTCAAAGAACACGACGATGTTCATCAGCAGTGACATAACGAGACAGCGACTGTGAATTCTCCTGTTTTGACCTACTCTAGTGAGGGGTGTCAACGCCAGGTCCTGCCGCCCGACGAGGTCTCCTGGCGCGTTCCGCCCGGCAGGTAGTCCCCCTTGGCCTGCTCGGGCGGTTCGCCCCTGCTCGGCTCGGCCTTCGCCGTAAGAACCCCGCCTCTGCCAGGGCCATGTGACGGCCAGGAGAGCCCCCTGAGCTACGAACCGGGGCAGCAGACGGTCGGTGAGCTCTGTTTCTTTCCGTCGTGCGGCGTCATTCGAGTGGCCAAATGTTCTGCGGAGCCATTCCGAACCCGCAGCCGCGGTAACCCTTTCACCGCTTCAGATCCGATCCGGTGGTGAAAGCCGTCCACAGTCAGAAAGCGCCCGCATCCCTAGCGACCATGCGTAGTTGGACAGGAGGATTTCCTCCTTCAAGGACGGTGTATGCCCATGAACTGCTGTAGCCGCCTCTTGTGCGTCCTCTACGTCGCTACCAGTGCCCTTCTTGCCGGCATCGCAGGTCTCGAACTTCGGTACGGCCCGTTGTGGACGGCATGTGTCTTCGCTGCCGCCGCTCTCGTCCCGGTTATCGCAGTTGTACGCGAGACCATGATCTGCGACGAGCGACGGCATATGAGGGAGGTGACGTCCAAGCGGGCCAGGCACGGTAGTGAAGCCGTCGAGTCGATCCTCCAGGCGGCACTGGAGGCCGCGTGCTGCGAGCGCTGGTGGACGAGCCTTGGCCGCAATCATGACACGGGCTGCCAGAAGACGAGGAGCAGCGCCGCCTAGAACTCCCGGTCGGGGACCGACGCGAGAGCCAGCTTGGACATCGCCCTTCGTGCTCTTCCCCTTGAACTTGTTGAGCATTCGACTGAACGCATCGATCAACCCGCGCCGCGGCGGCCGCCCTGACTGCATCACGCACGCCAGCCATGTCCGCTGCACCGGCGCAGGCCGGGACTCACACATCCGTGGCCCCCGATCCCGCCTGCCAGAGACGCCGCCCCGTTATGCCCATCGCCAGTGCGCGCCAATCCGGATATGCCCGCGACCGTCACCAGAGTCACCGTGGATGCCGTCTGCAAGAAACCGTCACCGGCATCACCGTCAAGCTCGCAGGCGCCGCCCCGGGTGGTGCACTCGATCCAGGTCCTCGGCGACAACGCGATTCACGTCGCGCTGCCCAGCCCTGGGCCTGTCCGCCTGGGCCCGGCCACCGGCGAGGAGTTGGGTGCGCTCGAGCGCAAGCTGAGGGCTCCACGAACTCGAATCAGCTCGCGCCCCCGCCCCGAGGTCGTCACGGGGCAGGGGCGCGGCAGGAAACCGTCGCTAGGAAGCGGGCTTACCCGTAGTAGCCGCCACCCGAGTAACCACCGCCAGGTGCGGCTTGCCACCTGCTCTGGTCCTGCTCAGCCTGCTGAGCCGTCCCGGTGACCGCAAACTGGGCTGCTTGCTGCCAGGTGTTCCCGGCGCCGGCTTGCTGCGAACCCAACGCATCCGCCCCCTGCTGACGCCATGCATCGGTGCCAGCCGTGTGCGGTGCACTCCCTGCAGCAGAATTATCCGCACCACCCGAGGTATGAGTACCGCCCAGGGTGTTCCAACCGCCCGCAGCCGAGCCGTCCGTCGCACCGCGAGCGCTATCCGCAGCCGGAGCCTGGGCAGTCGAACCGGCGTGCTGATACGGGTTCTGGCTCTGCGTGCCAGTGGGCGACTGCGGCAGATTCGATTCTTCTGTTAGAGCAGCCTGCTGCACACGGGCCTGCCCCTCCTGCTCAGTCTGCTGCTGCCCTTGCGCCGGCCGCTCCTTCTCCACCGGCGTCCACTGGCCCTGCCACTTGCCGTCGACCAGCTTCCAGTCACCCTGCCAGCCGTCTCGCTGCCAGCTGCCTTGCCACTGCCCCTGGCTGTTGCGCCGCCACTCACCTTGCCAGCCGTCCTGCGGAGTTCGAGGCTGAGGCTGCTTGACGACAGGCTCATTCTGCTTGGGGCCGGGCTGCTGTGTGGGCGGGGTGAGGGGGGCGGTCGGCCCCTTTGACGACTGGCCGTAAATCTTTGCTACTGCCGCCGTCTCATTGGCAGACGGTGTTCCAGGAGCCCCACGGTACGCAATCGTCGGTCTCATGACTTCATCAGAGTTCCCAGGAACGGAATCTCTGCCCCCTGTCGCATGGCCAAGCCCCAGGGCGTGCCCTATCTCATGGGCAACAACACCCAGCTTCTGCTCATCGTTGGCCCGGCCATGCCACCAGTCGGAGTTGAGGGTGACCCGTTGACCGTGACCACACTGGACACGCGTGAAGGTGCAGTTGTCGCCCGCCAGCCCGGCCAGCCCGCGGTTGAGCCTGGCTACGTTGAAAAGCAACGCAGGGGTACCGCCCTGCGATCCTTTCGTGAACCACGGCGCGGTGGTGCCTGTCTGCTTACGCAGCGCCTGGTCCCAGTTTTGAACCCCCTGGAGAATGATGTGCTGCGAAGCCGGATCGACACCATTCATGTAGTCCCAGGTGATCACTGGCGGTTGTCCAGTGCCCGAGCCTGTTCCCTTCAAGGCGGGGGCGTGCGTGCCCGAGCCTGAGGGCAAGGTGTTGACCTGTGCAGACGCGTTTGTCGCTCCGGCTAACAAGCCTGCGCATATGGGTGCTGCAACCACGCTGCCGCGCAGCACTCGCGTCTGCGCCGAGGAGAGCTCTCTACGCGCCTTCTTATGACGTCCTGCCACGTTCCTGTTCCTTGTGTCGCCGTTCAGGCCCATCGCTCAGCGAAGGGGGTACGAGATCGGCTGTCTGCCGATCGATGGGCACACGGGATCTTGATCGTCACCCCGTGGGCCTCTACTGCTGCGCCAGCCTTGCTGTGTGACGTGGTCCTTTAGGACTTCGCCAGGTGTCCCCGGCCATTCCGGTCCAGGCTCCGAGGGACTCCGGTGCAGTCTGAAGTCCAGGCGATGGGCTTCCACTTCACCGGATTGTCCGCCGCTGGTGATCGCCTGCGGCAGGGCTTTCCTGGAGGGAGGGCCATCAACTCTTCGTTCCTCTTTCAGTACTGCGATGCGGGCGGTGATCCACCTGGCACGCATACGCCGGGGGCGCAACAACGACTCGTCCAGGGAGAGATACCCCGGGCGATGGCTGACACCGCTATGAGAACACGCCAGTTCGACGGTCTCGCCGCCGCCTGGCTGTACCAACTGGCCCGAATACCAACAGGGCGTGATGCTGTACGTGTCACGAAGTAGACATACCGCGAGGCAATTAATGCGCGGGTTGTACCTTGCATGACAAATTGGTCCCACGCACACCTTCAATGCGCGTTCTTGGGTCACTGTGTCTATTCAATGCCGCTGCCAGCTTTATGACTCAAATCACAGCAATGGTACGCCTGTTGAGACCGTAGGTGATCATTCTGCAAATCGAACCTCCGTAACAGGCAAACTGGGGTGGGGCAACCCGTTGGCGAGGCTGGCTAAAGCTGCGGATCGCGACTTGCCGCCAAGGTGCGGACGAGGAGGGGTTCGTGTTGCAGTTTCAGTAAGAGCGGCACGATCCGAGGGACTGGCAGCAACGAGGTGGTCTGGCCACGGATCGGGTGACGGGGACGGGGTCAGGCGGGAACTCTAGGACTGTTGAGCGGCTTTCAGGTGTCAATTCACAAGCGGTCTGCAACGAACTGCCCGGTGGACACTCACCGCCGGCTCACCGGGATCGAGTCGCGGGCTCTGGCCCTCGGTCGCTTGGGTCGCTTCGTCCTTGCTGGCAACCTGGCCCGGAGGGGCGATGACGCCCCCTGTCATACAGGCCCGAATGGTTATTTCCCTCGGCGGCTGGGCTTGAATTCCGGCTGCCCCTACCCGTTTGTCGCTGCCAGCAGCAGGCTCAGGACGAGTGAACAGACGACGAGGATCAGGAGCACGTGCTCCACAACAATCCGGTCCCATGTCGGCCTCTTGACCGTCGAGCCCGCCTCGCGCCGTACCTTCCGCCGCTCGCCGGGCACGGCCGCCTGCGGGGCCATGCGCAGCGGAGTCTTCGGTTGGCCCGGCACGGTTTCGGATAGGCGGACCCGCACTCCGGCTGCCCTCGAACCGTCCGCTATCAGGTGGTCAGGCTTCCACTCTTGACGCATACGCACCCTCCCCGGAGCCGTCTGTTCCGGCTGCTACGGTGGGGCAGATGGAGGCCTCAAGGCCACATTTCCCCTCAAACGCCAGGCAAACGCCACCCCCGCTTCACACGTGGGGATTGCTTTCATATCGGGCAGCATTGAGGGATTCACCCGCCAGGAGAATCCGACGCGACTGCCTCCGATGAGTTCGGCCTCGCAGCGGTAGCCCACTCGGCGTAACGTCTCGGCGACCAGGTCGTTGGAATGAGCGACGCCGTTGCTTGCTCCCTGAGTAAGCAAGAGCCTCGGCTCGCGCGCCGTGTGCCCTTGTCCGTGAGGGTGGGCAGCGGCGCCCAGCGTCCCCGGGCCCTCTCCTCCTCTGAATGACCTGCGCCCCAGGGAGAGGGCTCGGCCCTGCCATGCGGACGGCTTGCCTCAGGTCACCAGGAGGCGGGTGCGACGGCGCCCATCTCTTTGAGCTTCGCGAGCAAGAGTCGGCAGTTGCCGGCCCCGCTGTGGAGGCCGCCCAGCGGCTCACGACAGTAGGCGGCGTCCCTGGCAGACCACAGCCCTCGCCACACCGCACACCGGAGCATCGCGTCCTCCCAGCGGAGTCGGCCCAGCCACTCCTGGGCGACTGCGGCATGGCCATGGTGGCCGATTAGTTCGCGCTCGAAGACAGCGCGGTGGAAACCGGCGTCGTACGAAACCAGGGTGCGGTTCAAGAGCACATCGGAAAGGGCGGGCAGCAGCTCGCCGAAGGACGGAGCCTGGGCGATGTGTTCCGGGGCGATGTCGTGCACGGCCAGTGCGATCGGGTCGACGACGGCGTCCGGCCGCACGTACTCGTCGAAGACCAGAGCGCCGCCGCGGTCGACGGCGGTGATCTGCACCGCGCAGGCGTTATCCGGACGGGCGGTCTGCACATCGACCACCAGGAGCGAGTCGTTGGCCAGCAGGCCACGGGCCCAGCGGGCAACCTGCTCGCGCTCGCGCGCCCAGGATGCCGGACGCCGAAGCGCACGAACGGCGTCGTCGAGACTCGCGTACTCCTCTTGGGTGGCCAGTACGCGCCATAACGGTGCCCGGCCGTCGTGGTATTCGGCGCTCACTGTGCCCTGATACTGACGGTTGGCGTACACGGCCCAGATGGTCCGATTGGTGCCGGCGGGGCGGACGAACTGCACGGCATGTTCATCTACGCGACGGGTGAACAGGTCGTCTAAGTGAGTCGGCTCGGCGAAGGTCACCGCGCTCCCCTTCCCCGGCCGGCACCGGCTGCACCACGGATGATCCATTTTCACCGTACCGGCCGGACGGTCACGAGAGCCTCGGACACCACATGGCTGCGGCAGTTACTGCTCGTCCCCATACAAACGGCGGTGCGTAACGGCTCCAGGCTCCGGGCCACGCGTGGTCACGCAGCGCGCGAGCAGACGTTCCCGCTGCCGGGGGCCGAGGCCCTGGACACGGCGGAAGGCGGAGATCTCCAGCTCAGTGAGGAGCTTCTGGGCACGGATCTTTCCGATGCCGGGGAGCGCGGCCAGAAGAGTACGGACCGGCATTCTGCGGATTACCTCGGACTTACTGTCGAGCACCTCGGCGAGCGAGACCCTGCCGTGTTTGAGCGCGTTCTTGACCTCAGCACGCTCTCGCCGCACCGCAGCGGACTTGTCGGAGGCAGCCCGGCGCTGCTGCGGAGTCAAGGGGGGAACTGGCATACGAAGCTCCTGCTCGTCGTACTGATCGGCCGAGGTCAATCTGGCCGATGACCTGACGTGTCATGGGGGCCCGCACAAGGGGCCGACGTATCCGTCGGCGGCACGTGTGGTAAGTAAACGGGATTTTTGAGGCAGCCGCTGTCGATCCCCACCTGCGTGACTCTCCCTCAGTGCTGGGCATGTGGCGGAGCGCGGGAAGGAGGGTGCAGCGCCATATGGGGTGGCGGGCTGTTCACGGCATCAGGTCCGCACGAGTGTGACGGCTGTGCGGACCTGACGGGCCGGGAGGGAACCAGCGTATGTCGTACAACGAGGCTGTTTCGAAACGGTTCTGCAGAATCGGCCGTTACTGGTGGCGCCCCTCCCGCTGCATTCTCCACGGGGAGTTCAGAAGTCAGGCCGCCCGGGTTCGGGCTACGAACAGTCCAAGCGCCTGCTGCCAGGTTCGGGTGTGCATCCGCGCAGCTAGATCCTCCGCCTGCAAGCGCGCCGCCGCCGCATCGGCGTGTTGGTTGGCGTGGGGCAGGAGGGAGAACCAGGCGCCGCCGTTCATCGGTGCGAAAAAGGCGAGGTAGGCACGCCAGCTGGGGCGGGGCTCCGCGTGATGCGCGGCGAACAGCAGGCCTCGGCCGCAGAAGACGACCCTGGCGTAGCCCGGGTCGATCCGGGCATGGGTGAAGAACGGGTTGCCCGCCCGGCGCGCGGCCAGCCGTACATGTCGCAGGTCATCCAGGCGGAACGGTCTTTGCAGGGGCACTTCGAGGCCAGGAGCTGGACGGCGCCACTGCCGTAAGCGTTCAGAGCTCATATAGGGGGTAACGAGTCCATGTGGACGCAGGTGCCCGGCACGTTCCGTGTCCGCGAGCACTGTCCGTCCCGTGCCGCTGCCTCTCAGCGACCTAACCCACTCATCGCGACGGCTTCGAATCGTTCTTCGGCCGTGGCGTCGTTGCGGTCACGCTGAGCGGCCCGTTGATCCACCTCTGCCTGCGACATGGTACGAGCGTTCTTGAGCCAGTTGGCCAGGTCGGTGTCAGTCATGATTTGATCACTTCTCGGTGCGCTGAACTGTCACATATAGGACACATCTGTGACGTTGGGCGTTACGTACTTTTTGAGAAATAAACGGATATTTTTCGGACGTTGATCGCGTCTTGCGGCCAGAAGGTAGCCCTCCAGTCGACCATGCTCAGCTGCACGTGCATTCGGTTCAGCCCAGGGGGACGAATGGCACGGTGAAGCAGGCCAGCCGTTCACCAGCCCCGCTCTGGTCCCTGTGCAGTACTACGGAGCCTGCCTCGCCGGCACGGAAGGACCAACTGCCGCGCGTACGGGCGTAACCCGTGCCGTCCGAAGCCGCCTTGAAATTGAGCCAGACCTCGTTTCCGGGGTCGGCGTGCGCCGGGTCGGTGGACGGCCGGTGCTGATAGTGACCCCCCGAGTCCAGCGGATACGGGCCGCACGGCCTTTGGTGGACGTGTACGCCGTAGGCATGGCCCGGCTCCATACCCCACACGCGCAGCCGGACCTCGGTCGAACCCTGGTCGCTGTGCTGTTCCACCACGATGCGTGAACTGGCTGGGACGAGGTCAAGGTTGTACGTCTTGGCGGCTGACGGAATGAGGGACGTCGGGGGCGCGAAGGTTCCTGCGGCTCTGAGCCATAAGCAATCCCGCGCGGCCCCCGGGTCCGAACCCGTCGCCAGCACTGCCGCCGCCAAGGCGCCGACGATCATCCCTGCCGCCATCATCGCTCCGTATCCGCTAACTGGTCCACGACCTGTTTTGGTACGGCCATCGGCATCCTCAGCCCGCACCGTGAGCGGCACGTGAGTGAACCTCGGCGATGACATATAGGGGCCAAGGCCGCGGCCCGATGGCACGCCCACCGGCGGCGAAGTCCAAGGGTCGGGTCGCGCTCATCCTCGCCGCCCCTGGGCTGAGCCTCTCCCGGGCACCCGGCCGGTTACGCAACGCCACCGCAAAATCACCCGAATCCAAGAACGCTGTGCGCAGTTGGACGAGGGGGCCTCTCGATGGATGGTGAAGGACGATGAACTGTTTCAGCCGCCTCCTGTGCGTTCTCTATGTCACCACCAGCGTTGGACTGGCCTGCACTGCGGGCATCGCATTCGGACATGGTCCGGTGTGGGTTGAGTGTCTGTTCGTCGTCGCCAGTGTCGTCCCTCTCATCGCTGTCGTGCGAGAGAGCGTGATCGGTGAACAACGGCGTCGTCTGGCGGACGAGGCCCGGCGGAAAGACCGCGGTAGCGCAGTTGTCGAGTGGATTGTCCAGGGTGAGCTCGACGCCGCCTGCTGCGAGCGCTGGTGGACGAGCCTTGGCCGCGACCATGACCCCGTATGCCGGTACCGGCTGCCCAGGGGCAGCGCCGCGTGAGGAATCCCGGCCTCGCTGTCTCGATCAGCTGATCGTCCATAGCATCCGGCTCGAGCGCTCACCGTACAGACGCGTGATTCAAGCTGGAGGCACTTCAGCGAGGCTCGTCCAGCATTTCGGCGTCGTGTACGAGGAGTGCGATCTGAACGCGGTTGTTGAGATCGAGCTTTGTCAGGATGCGCGAGATGTGCGTCTTGACTGTCGGAACACTCAGGTAGAGTCCAGCCGCAATCTCGGCGTTTGTCTTGCCTTCTCCCACGGCAAGGGCGACTTCACGTTCCCGTTCATTGAGTCGGCCGAGCAGATCACACGCCCTATTGCGCCGTGCTCCGTGCCCCGACTCGGCCACGTGTGCGATAAGTTGCTGGGTGACGGTCGGTGACAGCACCGGTTCTCCTGCCGCCACCTTTCGAACGGTCGACACGAGCTGTGGCGGCGGGGTGTCCTTGAGTACGAACCCAGCAGCGCCGGCTCGCAAAGCACGCAGCACGTGATCGTCTGCGTGGAATGTCGTCAGAATGATCACTTCGGGGGCGTGTCTTCGCCGCCGTAACTCCTCGGTTGCGGCGAGACCGTCCACAACGGGCATTCGGATGTCGATCAGCACGACGTCCGGCGCGTACTGATCGACCAGCTTGCCCACTTCGGCCCCATCCGAGCCTTCCCCGACGACTTCGATGTCCGACGTACCGCCGAACATCAGCCGCAGCCCCGCCCGCACGAGCGGGTCATCGTCCACGAGCAGGACACGCACACGGCCCTCTAACGGCCGGTCACGGGGCTCACACATACGGCCAGGGTATGAGGCTGCCGGACAGGTCGCGATCCGACGCCCACGTCCCCTCGCGCTCGGGAGTTCCTGTGCGGTGCGGTGGGGCACTACGCGGCGTCGGCGGTGGGCCAGGGCAGCCAGGCGTAGAGGCGGAAGTCTGCGGAGGCCGTAGAGCCGTGTTCGAGACGGCCGCCAACCAGGGCGGCGCGTTCGGACAGACCAATGAGGCCTTGCCCTGAGCCCGGGATGGCCGACCGCCGTCGGCCAGTGGTTCGGTCCCTGGCGGGCAGTGGGTTGCGTACCTCGATGGCCAGACCTTCCCCTGGCTGACCGGTCACGGTTACCACCGCGTCCGCACCAGGGGCGTGCTTGCGGGCATTGGTAAGGCCCTCCTGGGCGATCCGGTAGGCGGTGCGTCCCACCCGCTCGGGGACCGGGGCGTTCATGACCCCCACCTTGTCCACCAGTGTTACGTCGGCCTCCGACGTCCGTGACTCTTCCAGCAGCCGGCTCAGGTCAGTGAGGTTCGACTGCAGGCGGCCCTCCGCGGACCCATCGCCCTCCGGGGTGCGCAGGACGCCGATTACTTCACGCAGGTCCTCGAGGGCCTGGTGGGCGCTCTCCTGGATCACCTTGGCAGCCTGTCCGATCTCGTCCTGCGAGGCGTCCGACCGGAACTCCAGGGCGCCTGCGTGCACACTCAGCAATGACAGCCGGTGTGCCAGTACATCGTGCATTTCCCGGGCCACCTCCTCACGCGTCCGCCGACGTGCCTGCTCCGCGCGCAGTCCAGCCTCGACCTCGGCGCGCTGAGCACGTTCGCTCAGCGACAACACAAGCTGGTGCCGTGATCGCACGAACATGCCCCATCCAAGGGCCGCGCAGATCAACCCCATCCCAGTCAAGGTCCACGACATGACCTGCTGCAAGGGCGCAGAGTGCAGGAGGAGGGCGACAGGCGAGCTGAGCAGCGCTGGTATGCCAACGGCCGCGACTACGCGGAATGGCCGTTGCGCGGCGAGGGTGTACAGAGCCACGAGCCCTGGACCGGTGGGACTGACGTAGAAGGTGCAAGCGACGGACAGCATCACTGCCAGCCCAACCGGCCAGCGCCTGCGCAGCCACACCGAAGCGCAGGCAGCCGCGCTCACGAGGGCCTCAGCCGTCAGCTGAGACCTCGGGACGAAGGGATCGTTCGCCATCCCCCACAGATGGAATAGGCAAAGAAGCAGGGCGAAGCCGAAACTTCCGACGTCGGCGACCCAGTCGCGCACAGCTCGGTGTGAGTGGCTGACTGCATGAGCTCGGTGGCGTCCGCCCCTGTGCGCACTGGCATCGGGACTCGGCATGGCCGTCGGCAGAAACAGGCGGGACACCAAGCCCGCCCCGACTCCCGGCCCCATCCCCGCAGCAGCGGCCATGCCCCTACTCTCCATAATCGAAATACCCACTGAGCGCTCCGTCCGCCTCCCGCGGAACGTGGTGGCAGCCTGTTCAGCGAGCGGTCAGGCGTCAGGGCAGCCACCCAGCCGACGGCGATCGATCTGACCTCTCATGGCCCTGATCAGCTGCACGATGGGAGAGGGCCGCGACGGCGACTTCGTCGGCGTCGCCAGCCCTCAAAGGCACGCTGGAAACCTTCAGGCGACTACCCTGCATCTCGGCCCTCGCGAGCTCACCCAGGATTCCCCGTGCCGGTCTACTTGGCCTTGGGCGCTGCGCTGGAGCCTGCGCATCCGGTAGCGCCTGCTTTCGCGCTGCCTGCTCCGGACTGAGTGCTTTCATCTGCAGCGTAAGCAGCCTGTGTCTCTTTGAGAGCTTCTTCGACTGCTGTGAGGTTCTCTTCCAGGGCTTGGTCCAGGCTGGTCGTGTCCCCCTGGGTTTTCTGCGCCTCATCGTGCAGCTTCTGTGCGTACTCCTGGAGCTTCTTGTAGACGCCCTGAGTGATGGCTGACGCATTCTCCTCAGTCTTCTCGGCTTCCGATAACTGGTCCCATGTCTTTTCCCACAGGGCGACAGCCTGTTGAGCCCATTCTTCGCTGCTGCCTACAGACTGTGCCGAGCTATCGCTCGTACCCCCGCTGGAAGACTGGGTCGCTGAGGCCTGCGCGTATGTTGAATCCTCGTGCGATGCTACCGGGGACGTAGATGCCTGGGCAGGGTTCGATGAGAGTATTGCCAGGGAACTCAGTCCCGCTGCGCCAGCAAGAGTTGCTATTCGGATCTTCCGCGCCGTCTTCGTGCCCGGCTTACGGTGACAGCCATTCACGCGTCGGAGTGACGGTACGCCCATTTTCCCTGTTCCCTCACATCTCACTATTCGGTACGAAATCTGACTCCCGGCCTGCGCCTTGGAGTTACGCCGTGTGGACTTGTCCTCTCCCGCACCTGCTGTGCCCGCCGGACTTCGCCGGCTGAGACAGCCACTCGGCCTGGTATACCCACCGTAACTAAGGGCCTGATCTCAGAAGAACACACCATTCCGACGATGTCACCCCCCACCTTGTGCACCCCTCGGCCGTCCGGCACGCGACTTGGGGCTTGAGAGATGTCAGCGCATGCACAAGCTGAATGGCGTGTGGACACTTGTTGCGCAGAGAAGTGATAACCCGCTGCCGCACATGAGGCCGACAACTACCTCCGATACTCACCAGCCCTCCTCGCCGTCTGGTGGCATGACATGAATCACGGTTGCGTTCTGGTTGGCGTAGAGGGCTCGGGTTGGGTTGAAAGCCAACCCTGATCCTGGCGCTGATCACCGCTGTCTACCGCAATGCTCCTGGCGCCCACGATGCCGTCGGCGCATCAGATCCTCACCGGCGTTCCCCGGTGCGTTTGTGGTCGGGGGCCACTCTTCCGGGGGATCTTCTTGAGGGAACGGGTGCGAGTACTGCACACGCTGAGAGCTGCTCGATTTTTCGGCAACCAGCCACACATTGTGGAGGCGTAGACGTCGAACTGTTCGCCGGGCCGCGGGAAGTCGCTGGCCGCGCAACGATGACCAGTGGGCCCGCTTAGGGCGGATCCACCCCGGCGAGCTAACGGATGTGTAAGCGGCTCTTCTTCAGATGACCGCCGGCAGGGCTTCCGACCACGTCAGTCGGCGCTCGACAGTGGCAGGCGGTCTTGGTTAAGACTCTTCCAGCGCCCTCGACGGGTAGGAGAGCCTGCGCATGGAACCCACTCCCGTCGAGGGCCAATAAGTAGGAGCGGCGAAGCATGACATACGAACCCGAGACCCATGCTGACTCCGGCAGCGCCGGGGACCTGACGACTCGCCGGAACGACGCGGGGGGCCGGCTCGGCTGCAGGCGATGCCCGGGACGCGGATGATGTAAATGACGGAAGTCAGCTGCGGCCGCCAAGGCCGCCCTCTCGCCGTACAAGTCCCCGCGGCTTCCGCGCTACCTGCGCAAACGCGGCATCGCAGATAGCACCCCAGAGAAGACGGACCAGCGACGACACAGGCACTATCGCGGTCACCGCGGCGGGCGCCGCCTGGGTCCGACCGGCAGAGCTACCGCCGACGCCATGTCCTTGAGCGCGCTGCTTCAACCGGTTTAAGGCCTCCGATTGGATTGACCTACGCGTCCGGCCGTACGACTCCCAGAATTGGTATTGAGCCGGCTCCAGCGACCGTCACGGTCCGTCCCGGGCGCGGGGCATGAACCATCGCGCCGTCGCCGATGTACATTGCGACATGGCTGGCATCCTCGAAGTAGATGATGAGGTCGCCTGGGCGCATTTCCTTGATGTCGACGCGCTTGAGTCGCGCCCACTGCTCCTGCGACGTGCGCACAATGGGGCGGCCGGCCGCGGCCCAGGCTTGCGACGTCAGCCCTGAGCAGTCGTATGAATCCGGGCCTTCGGCGCCCCATACGTACGGTTTGCCGAGCTGATCCATAGCGAACTGAACAGCCCGCATGCCCGCCTCGGTCACCTGGCTCTTGACGCTCTTCAGAATGCCCGTGTTCAGCCAGGCGGTCTGCGCTCTGAGCTCGGCCTGCCGCTCCAACTGGGCGAGCCGCTCCTTCTCTTTCTTCTCCAGCCTGGACTCGAGTCTCTCGGCCGCCGCGATCTGTTGCGCAACCTCCTTCTCGGCCGCTGCCTTCGCCTCGCGCTGGGCCTCCAGCTTCTGCCAATGCGCCGAGGCGGCCTTTGCGTATCGCTCCAAGTCTTTCTGGGCGCGGAGTATTTCCTTGATCAGACCATGGGCGGCGCGCTCGCCCTGCAGTAGGACGGCGGCATTATCGAGGAGCTCTTCCGGGTCGTCGCTCAGTATCAGCCGCGCCTCGGGCAACACGCCGCCGGTACGATATTGGGTGCGGACCGCGGCACCGGCCCGATCCTTCAAGTAAGCAACCCTCTGCTGTAACTTGACCTTTCGCTTAGCCAGCTCAATGATTCGCCCCGACTGATCCTTGGACGCCTCCTCTGCCGCGTTGTAGGCATCGGTTGCGACGGCCGCATCATGGTAAAGCTGGTCCAGTTTCTTGCGGACTGCCCTGAGATCCTTCGTTTGTGGGAGGGGTGGATCGGCAATGGGGGATAGAGACGGCGTCGGCGCCGGAGTGGGGTTCGCGAAGGTCACCCCAGGTGTCACAAGCATGGTGACCGTACAGACTACGGTCACGGCCATCGCGCGTGTGCCGCACTTGCTGGGTCCCATACCACCTCAGCTCCAATAACTGATTTCTCGTCAGTGGACTTATAGAGCTCTGGCGAAGCGAGATATGACGAAGTGCAAGCATGAAGACGGCCGGATTCTGGCCCCGGTGCTGCCGGATCACACAGGGGGTCGGTGGTATCCCGACGCAGGCCTCGAGGGGGCGACTACACCATGGGCGACCTCATGCAAGGGCCCGCACCGCTGCAGCGGTACGGGCCCGAAACGCGTATCCGAGGGAGGATTCGGATGTGCATGTACGCGCTAGCGCTTTCAACGAGATGCGCCACCATCTGGTCACGGCTGTCTGGCGCTTTCGCGCCGTTCGAGCACCTTCTGCTCGCTGCCCCTCCGACCGCGTGTGCGAGTCAGTTGGATGACCGCTGCCGGACGCCTACGGATTGAGGGCAGAGGCGAAAGCGAGAACGAGGCCGCACGGATGCGGTAAGCATCAACACAACCAGCGGTCACGAACAGGTCGTCCCGGGAACGGCGACCTACCGCCAAGAATCCGCCGTCCCCGGGCCTCGACCCACCCATTTAGAGGGAGCTTGCCTCCCATCATGACGGCTCTACAGCCCCAGCCTACGGACGCACCTCCGCTGGAGGGACCTTTGCCGGTCGCGGCCGACCTGCTGAGTCTGCGCCTGCCGGCCCCGATCCGACGGGCAGTTCGCGGCGATCCTGGTCCGACCGGAGAGCTCCGCTACACGGGCTGATCACTTCGAGGCCCCGCGGTGTCCACCACGTCGAAGGAGACAGTGATTGCTGCACCTGGGTGGGGCGTTCAGTCGTTGCAGGTGGTGCCAGCCTTCGGGGAGGTGCCGTCCAGTAGGTACCTGTTGACGATGTCGGTGATGCAGGGGCTGGTGCCGTAGGCGGTGTGGCCGTTGCCACGATGGGTGATCTGGATGGCCACGTTCGCACCGAGTTGGTCAGCCATGGGGGCGAGGTTGGTGTGAGGGGTGGCGGGGTCGCCGGTGGTGGAGATGAGGAGGATGGGTGCGGAACCCCTTGCGGTGACGGGGACGTTGGGTGTGCCGCGAGTGGGCCACTCGGTGCATTGCAGTAGTTGGGTCCAGGCGTAGTGGTGGCCGAAGACAGGTGAGGCTTCACCGAAGGCCGGCAGGCTGTCTTTGATGTGCTGGAGTGTGTAGCGGTGGGGGGTGTCGGCGCACAGAGTGGCGATGGCGGCAGGCTGAGTGGTGCTGTAATGGCCTTGCGGGTCGCGTCCCGTCAGCGCGTCCGAGAGGGCGAGGAGGATGTTCCCACTGCCCTGCCGAAGGGCTTCCTTGAGGCCTCCAGTGAGGTGAGGCCAGTAGCTTTCCGCGTAGAGGGCCTGGATGACGCCGTTGAGCGCGCGGGTCTGGGTGAGTGGGCGGCCATCCTTTGTGGGCAGGGGCTTGTGCTCCAGTCTGTCAAGCAGGGCCGCGATCTTGCGTTCAGCTTGCTCAGGTTCGCCTCCCAGTGGGCAGGCGGGCTGTGTGCTGGTGCAGTCGGCGAGGAACTCCTCCAGGGCCAGCTGGAAGCCTTTCGCCTGCCCGAGTGCGCTCTGTTCGGGGGTCTGGGCCGGGTTGGTGACGGCGTCGAGGACCGTCCGGCCGACGCGAGCGGGGAACAGGTGGGCGTACAGGGCGCCAAGTTCTGTGCCGTACGAGAAGCCGACGTAGGACAGCCTGTCGTCGCCGAGGATCTGGCGCAGCAGGTCCAGGTCACGAGCGGTGCTGCGGGTGCCGATGTGCGCCAGCATGGGGCCCGAGTGCTTGGCGCAGGCTCGGGTGGTCGTACGGGCCAGTCGCAGGAGTGCGGCTTGCTCGGCCGGGGTGTCGGGTGTGCTGTCGGCGGCGGAAGCCTCGTCCCGGGCGGAGTCGTCCAGGCAGTGGACCGGGCGGCTGCCGCCGGTACCTCGCGGGTCGAAGCTGACCAGGTCGTAGCGGGTGCGGAGTTCCTCGAAACCCTTATAGGTCTGCACGGCCGCCGGCAGCATGGCCACACCAGAGTCTCCCGGGCCGCCGAAGTTGAAGACAAGCGAGCCGATCCTGTCTCCGGGCCTGGTGGCCCGGGCTCGGATGATGGCCAGTTCCATGCGCTCCCCGCCGGGGTCGGACCAATCCACCGGCACTTTTACCGCAGCGCACTCCCACCTGGGGTCGTTGGCAGACCGGGTTGATTCCGCGGCCGGGGCGGGACAGCGCGCCCAGTGAGGCTTCTGTGCAGCCAGCTCAGCAATGCCGTCCGCATGGCTGCTAGCCCCGCGTTCGTCGGTGTCGCAGGCACTGGTCAGCGCCAGGAGCAGAACCGCCGCAGCACTCACCGGCGCCCGGGATAATCGCAGTCGGCCAGTTGACACTCGCCGTGCGCATTCCGGCACCGCCAACCTCCCCGCTTCCACACGCCCAGTTCTTGAAGCAGCGTAATGACAACCCGTCGGCCTGGCAGCTCAACCAGCCCCATGGCTACCACCACGCACTCACCTCTGTGGCATTGCCGATGGCCAGGAGATGTCGCGAAATGGCCGCATGTGGAAATGCGCCTCCGGTACGAGTGCGTATGTCAGCAGCGCCGCCGTTCTCATCCCGGGTTTCGACCTGCGCGAGGATGCGGAACATGCACCGTCCTCCTGCACCCGCTCCGCTACGGCCGCCCGCATGGCGACGGACACGTGTTGAGAGAAACGCCTCTGCTGGCGATCTGAGCCGTAGCGGCTTGCGCGGAACCGCACACCAGGGACTGGCGGGACTGGCTCCTAGCGAGGAAAACACCGCTTCGAGAGGGAAACCGTGGGTGGCTCCGGCCATGCCTTCCTTGATTGGCCCCGGAGCTGGAACTCGGCAGCCCGGGCCCGATCTTCGGCGGACCGTGCCTTGTCGCGGGCGCAGTCGAGCTGTTCGCGCAGGTCATCGACCTTGGTTTCCAAGCCGTGGACGCGGTTGCGATAGCTTTCGGCATCTTCGCGTGCGCGCTGCAGCTCATTATGGAATTCCTGGCGGATGGTCTTGGCGGCCTGGAGCTGGGCATCGGCGTGGTCGGCGGCACGGCGGGCGGCTACCTCGGCATCCCGGGCGCGGTCCTCGGCGATACGGGCCCGCTCGCCGTTCCGCATGGCCTCCGCCTTGGCCTCAAGGACTCTTTCCTTCTCCGCCTGCAAGAGCTGCTGTATCTCCGCGACATGGCGCTGGGCCTCGGCCTGTGCGCGGTCGACGGCGGCCTGTGCGTCCCGCGCGATCCGCTTGGTCTCGGTCTCGAACCGGGCCCTGCCCTCTTCCAGTTCCCTGATCGCCTTGTCTGCTGCGCCCTCGGCGGTGCTCTTCCTGGCCTGGTACGCGGTCATGGCATTGTGGTGCGGATCCCTGCAGTACTTGGGGGCTCGGCCCGGAGTGCCTGGGCGCTTGGTCATCCGCGGCCGCTTGCACCCCGGGAACGCACACGTCAGGACCTGGTCAACCTCAGTCGTGTCCGTCTGCACGGTCTGCTGCGCACGCATCATCGGCATGCCCGCACGCGGATTAATGGTGCGTCGGCCGGTTGCTTGAGGAGGTCCATGGAGAATGCAGTTCCTATCTCAGCCTTGACCAGTGTGGTCCCTGCAGCGTTACGACACGGCGAGACGGGCATTTGATACGAAGAAAGCACCTTCACTCCTGTGCGGTGCATCACCATTGTTGCAACCATTGAGAACGAAAGGTAAATGACGGGCATCCTGCCTGCTCTTGCCCTTAGTGGAGCACCGTCCCCCGGCCTCGGTCGCCTGGTGATCTTGCGTTGGAGTAGGCGCAGCCTCGAGGGCGACCACCGGCGGGGGAGGGGAGCGTACGGAGCTCCCCGTCTTCGCGCTCATCCACGACGAGGGGATGGACGGCAGCGCTCTTCGCCGACCGACCCGCCGTGCACTGGGCCATGACGGCACGGTACGACAGCCTCCACGGCCGGCCCGCGCCCCGGCCAGCTTGCGGCGGCGGCGCCGGAAGGAGTCGGGGCGGCGCTGAGCCCACCGACAAACGGGTCCGGCGGTGACGTTGAACGGCTACCCGTGTACATGGCGGTGCCCTAACAGTGGGCGTGGCTTGAATGACGGGCCGCCAGCAACCGGAAAGCCGGGGTTGCCCTGGGGGCTGTGGCCTGTGTGCAGGCCGGTGCGTCGCCATGCTTGAGGGTTTCGTCCCGCAGGGGGGAGTGGGACGTACATGGCGGCGCACCGGCAGTCCCGAGCGGGGGACCCCCGGGACAGCGGAGTCCGGGTGTCCCGGCTTTACCCAGTAGATCGGCTATGTGGTCTGCGGGGGAAGACGGTTGCGCTGCCGGGGACGTGAGAGCGTTGAATCCCGTGTTGCTGTTCCGCAGATTTGTGTACGGGGCGCGCTTGTGGTTCTGAGGGCGGTATTGGGCGAACCCTTCGCCCTACGGCGGCGGGTGCCACAACTTGCGAGAAGGACATTGCTGCCGACCTGAAATGCGCCGCCGAGGTAGGGCCTTGATACTGGACTGGCCGGTCGCGCTTCCCCCCAGTCGCGGACCGGCAGATGAAGCGGCGCCCCGGGCCTCCCGAGCGACCCGGGGCACCGCCTTGTCCGCGGTCGAGAACAACTACGCTGCGGAGCAGGCAGGTCAGGACGTCGCTTGGTGGCGCGGTGGCGTAATCAGTGACATGCGCGAATGCACAGTAGGGCCGTCTGAGGTGCTTCAACGGTGGTTCGTAACTCCCCGCTGCCCGGCACTCCACCAGCAGGTAAGGCCCTGGGAGGGTGGTGCCTCACCCCAGCGATGACTACCGCCAGGTCCCCGTATCGCTGGAGTAGGAGGACACGGGGACCCTGCGGAGGAGAGGGCGTAGTCGGACCCAGTCCCACATATCGGAGTCTGCGTCGGCTGGGGATATGACGTCGTGTCACGCAATTGGCTCACTCCCCATGACGCTGTGAAACGGCACTCTTGTCCAGCCGTTTGCTGCGATTTACGACAAAGCTATCAATTTGGGGTCATTTGGGTGATAATGAGCTGGGGTCGCTCACGCGTTCTGCCCGGCGTAGACCCCTTGTGGTCGGGCAGAACGCGGCGACCCTTCCCGCGGCCGAGGCAAGCTGTCGGCGCCTGCCGCCTTTCACTCGGTTCCACCGGCGCTATGGCCCATGAGCGGAGTGTGACGATGACGGAGCTCGTGAAGAGGGGCGAGGCGACTCCGCGCACTCGCAGCCTCAGGTCGGAGGAATCGCGTCATGGCCGCGAACTCCGGCCGCGCTCGGAGAGCCGATCGATGCCCCCGGCGGTCTCGGCCTCGTAGTCCGCACGGAAATCGGCGTGCGCGTCTGCCCGGGGGCCCCGCCAGATCACATACGGCCTGGACGATACGCCATCAACGGTTAGGGCTCATTGCCGGCCTCGGCAACGTGGCGCGATACCAGTTGGCGAGTGCGAATCGGCGAGCGCGGGCCAGCGCAGGTTGGAACCAGAGCGCTGCTGCGGTGGAATGGGCATGTTCCTTGGCATCGTCTCTCCGTCCCGCAAGTGAAGCCATACTGTCTGGCCCCACAGAAGGCGCTTTGTCAACTATGTCCGTTTATGGATGAAATGGCGGCATTTCCTGCTTTGGTTTGGCGGGTCCGAACAATAGAGCAGGCTTGGCTGGTGGTGGGCACCCTTATCCACCTCAACGGGCGGATCGATGGGACCGCTGTCTTTCCATTTCGCTCAAGGGGTCCTAATCGTCAAGCATTTCGCATGCTTGTTCAGTATCCGGTAGGTGCCGAGCGTGCCGGTCTCAGAAAGCGCGTTGCGCGGCGCGGAATCGATCGGGGCGGGTATCTGGGTGTTGAGCATGGCCTGCGGTTGAGGTGGTCGTCGCCCCTTAGCTGCGAGAAGGTGCCGCTCCCGGCAGGACACATGGAAGGCTGAGACTCGAATTCCAACCTCGATTTCGCCGAATCGAGTGCAAGTCTGGCCCCATTGTGGCAGTTTGAGTCGACGTGAGTAGGGGAGGTGACAGGTGATCGCGCCTGCCGGACAGTTGGTAAGGGCAGTCGGCCGGGATGCTGTTCAACTAATCATTAGAGATGCCGGTTCGCAGACCTGTGATGCATCTCATAACAGAGGTGCTTGGATCTCGCGTAGCGAATCAGTGCTGTGCCGGGTCGTAGGGGAATAGGAGTACCGGCTCAACCCGAAACAAAACGCAGAGGCTTGTCATGGACGTCACCTTCACGCAGGTAGCTGAAGCCCGGATCATTGCCTTACAGGACAAACCGGTTCCGTTCCTGGCCACCCTCCGCTACTCGTCGACGGACCCGCTGGCGATCCACCTCACCCTCCCTGTTCAGGCGACACGGGGAGACTGGCCGGAGACGTGGATCTTCGCCAGGGATCTGCTGTCGGAGGGCTTGAACAACGACGCTGGCAGCGGGAGCGTCCGCATATGGTCGTGCTGTCCTTCGGGCACGGTTCTGGAGCTCCACTCCGCCGGAGAAATACTTCCTGTCCAGTTCCAAACGACGGTCCTCGCGGACTTCCTGCGACGCTCGTATGCCCTGGTTGTGCCAGGTCACGAAGACGTCGGTGGGGCACTTGAGAGAAGCTTGGACTCGGTCATGCGAGACGGTCCGATTCAGCGGGAGTGAAGCCTCGCCTTTGCCAAACACCATCATCGAGATGATGGTGGACGTCTTCTCGTAGTCGGCCCGGTGACGGGAGCACCACGCTCTGCTCGGCCAGAAGCACGTCTGGCGACGAGCCCGCGACCAAGGCCGCAGCGACACGCTACGTCCGGCTCGGCACACCGTTTGAATAGCTCGATTCGCTCATGCTGGGCTCGGTGATATGGGAGCTCGGTGCGGGTGCCGGTTAAGCACAATACCGCCGAGAACGGGGCAACGGGGCCTAGCACAGCGCGGGGATGAGTTGTTCCGTCGGGGGAGCCCGGCACCAGGTTATGGCCGCCGCGCCCGTCAAGCGCGGGGCGGCCCCGAGAGGGAGTACGAACGGTGGCTGTACCTAACAAGGGCCGGAGAGCGGACGCACAGAACAGGCCAGGGCACGCGCTGGCCCTGATTCTGGTCGCCCTCGTGGCGATGACCGGGGGAATGCTCGTCTCCGACAACACCACTCCGCGTCTCGGAATCGACCTCGTCGGTGGTACGAGCATCACGCTCAAGGCGAGAGCCGACCAGGGCTCAGTGATCAACAAGACCAACATGGACACCGCGGTCGACATCATGAACCGCCGCGTCAATGGCTTAGGCGTCTCTGAGGCGGAGGTACAGACCCAGGGGACCGACCACATCATCGTGAACATCCCCAAGGGCACGAACTCCAAGGAGGCCAGGCAGCAGGTCGGCACCACCGCCAAGCTGTACTTCCGCCCGGTCCTGACCAGCGAGCCCAGCAGCACCCCAAAGCGGCCGTCGCCGAGCGCGTCTCACCGTGGCGGCGCCTCCCCCAAGGGGGGCAGAGGCCCCTCGGTTGGCGCCTCGCCCAGACAAAAGGTGTCCTCGTCTCCTGCTGCTTCCGTCACCGCCAGGGGGCGCGGGCCGGGCGCATCGGACCGGAACAGCTCCAAGCCATCGGCCACCGCCTCCGCGGGCGGCTCGATCACAGCATCTGAAATGCAGACTCGGTATGCGGCCCTGGACTGCTCCCAATCCGCCGAGCGCGCCAAGGCCGGCAAGAACGCCAAGCCCGGTGAGCCCGTCCTGGCCTGCGGTGAGATCAACAAGGTTTGGTACAAGTACTTGCTCGGCCCAGCTGCTATTGATGGCACCGAGGTGAAGAAGGCCCAAGCGGTCTTCGACTCCCAAGGCGCCGCCGGCTGGCAGGTCCAGATGGACTTCACTTCCAGCGGATCGCAGAAGTTCGCCGACATCACCGGCGAACTAGCCACAAAGCAGCAACCGCAGAATCAGTTCGGCATCGTCCTCGACGGCCAGGTCGTCTCCAGCCCGTACGTGCAGGCCGCCATCACGGGCGGCCAGGCAGAAATCTCGGGCAGCTTCACACAGCAGGAGGCACTGCACCTCGCCAACATGCTGTCGTACGGCGCCCTGCCGCTGTCGTTCAAAGAAGAGACCGTCACCACGGTGACCGCCGCGCTCGGCGGTGAGCAGCTGCACGCCGGACTGCTCGCCGGCGCCATCGGGTTCGCCCTGGTCGTGATCTACCTGGTGGTCTACTACCGAGGCCTGTCGGTTGTGGCCCTGGCCTCCCTGGCGGTCTCCGCCATCCTCACCTACGCGATTATGTCGTTGCTCGGTCCGGCCATCGGATTCGCGTTGAACCTGCCGGCCGTCTGCGGTGCCATTGTCGCCATCGGTATCACCGCGGACTCATTCATTGTGTACTTCGAGCGCATCCGGGACGAGATCCGAGAGGGCCGTTCGCTGTACCCCGCGATCGAGCGGGCCTGGCCTCGCGCTCGGCGCACCATCCTGGTCTCCGACTTCGTGTCGTTCCTCGCCGCCGCCGTGCTGTTCACCGTGACCGTCGGCAAGGTGAAGGGCTTCGCCTTCACGCTCGGCCTGACTACCTTGCTCGACGTGATCGTCGTCTTCTGCTTCACCAAGCCGTTGATGACACGTCTCGCCCGCCGCCCGTTCTTCGCGAATGGCCACAAGTGGTCCGGTCTTGACCCAAAGAGCCTGGGCGCCAAACCGCTGCTGCGCCGCTCCGGGCGTCGTGGCGGACGAAGGAGAGATCAGCGGAGGTCGAGACCGGGCGGCCTCGGCGCTCGGCTGCATCGCGGAGAGATCAGCTACGACTTCGTCGGCAACCGAAAGATCTGGTACGGGCTCTCCGTACTGATTACCCTCACGGCCATCGTCGGCTTGGCAGTGCGCGGCCTGAACATGGGCATCGAGTTCCAGGGCGGAGCGGTCTTCACGACGCCGGCCAAGATGAGTATGTCCGTCGCGAAGGCGGAGGAATACGCGCACGACGCCTCCGGCCATGAGGCGATCGTGCAAAAGCTCGGCAACGGCAGCCTGCGCATCCAAATCGCCGGCATCGACACCGACGCGTCGGACCAGATCAAGCAGGAACTGGCCAAGGACCTCAACCTTGACCCGGAGCGGCTGGCCGCAGACCTGGTCGGTCCGAGCTGGGGCGAAGAGATCGCCAACAAAGCCTGGCAGGGCCTTGGCATCTTCATGGTCCTCGTGGTGATCTATCTGGCGATCACGTTCGAGTGGCGCATGGCAGTAGCAGCTCTCGTCGCTCTCATTCACGACATCACCATCACGATCGGCATCTACGCCCTTGTCGGATTTGAGGTGACGCCCGGCACGGTGATCGGTCTGCTGACGATTCTCGGATACTCGCTCTACGACACGGTCGTCGTCTTCGACAGCCTCAAGGAGCAGGCCAAGGACATCACCGGGCGGAGCCGGTTCACCTATAGCGAGATCGCCAACCAGTCGATCAACAGCACGCTGGTCCGCTCCATCAACACCACCGTGGTCGCCCTGCTGCCGGTGGCCGGCCTTCTGTTCATCGGTGGCGGATTCCTTGGCACGGGCACACTGAAGGACATCTCATTGTCCCTGTTCGTCGGCCTCGCGGCCGGTGCTTACTCCTCGATCTTCATCGCCACGCCGATCGTCGCCGACCTGAAGGAGCGTGAGCCGGCGATGCAGGCACTCAAGAGGCGGGTCCTGGCCAAGCGTGCTCAGGCGGCCACAAAGGCGAACCTCGGGCAGACGCGATCCCGCCCAGGCCGCCGGACAGATGGCGCCGCGCCCGCGCTTGCGGGTGTGCGGAACCAGCCCTCCACTCGCACCCAGGGCCGCGGCCGAGTTTCCAGGAAGCACCGATGACCCCTGCGGCGTGTACCTCGGGCAGCGGCCGGACTCGGCCTTCGGCCCCCTCAAGAGAGAGCCTCACCAACGTCCTGGCAGGGTGGGCGTCGCCTGTTCACCATGAGGTGGTGCGGGTTGCCGTTCGCTGGGCTGTCCGGGCCCTGCCAAGCCAGTTTCACCGACGGCATCCGGGGGCTGGAAGGCGTCTTTGTACTGTCATCGCCGCGGCCGCGTTCGAGGGCCTTCACGGATGGCAGGGCGTCGGACAGCTCGCGGCGGAAGACGTCTCGCCGTAGGCGCGGTCGATCTTCCCTTTCACCAGGGCGGACCCGCCGCACGCGGCTGCCCGACGGCGGACGAGATTGGCAAGGTTGTTACCGCTCGTCTTCGGGCATCGGTTCGCCGGCTTCGTATGCGGCGCACCGTGTGCAGCCTTGGTCGAGGCAGGTGTGCGTTCGCCATCCCCGTCGGGTGCTCTCGCAGCCGGGTGCCTGCCAGGGGTAGGGGATTAAGCCGAAGGCACGCCATGCAGCCTGCCGTGCAGCCGCGAGGGCCGCTGGGTCGTCGGGTGTTTCGAGTAGGGCCAGAGCGCGCTGCAGGGCCATGCGCGCTGGCATTGGATCGGGAACAGGTCGGGGTCTTGGTTTTGCAGCCAGCAGTCCCGTGGAGCGTGTGTACTGCCGGGCTGGTTGTGAACGCATGAGCCTGGCAGCCACGATCATCATCTTGCTTCGCACAGTCCGCACAAACTCGTCCCAGCGCAGGCGCGTTACGGACATGAGCGGGTAATCATCCCGACGAGCGAGCGCACGCAGTTCTCACGGTTGCCTCGTGCCGGGGAAACGGACGTCTTTGATTTCATCTCCCGGCGGTGGGGTAGCTGGCCCACACGTGCTGGCGGCGCAGCCCGGGCGAGGTCCGCATCGGTGGAGATCAGGTTCGGGTCGGGCGCCTTGTGGACGTGGTAGCGCGCTCGGGGGACTGCGTATGCTCAGGGCCGGCACAGGTGCCGGTAGGGGACTTCGGGGAGGAACCTGTTCCAAGCGGCTGGGGACAGCGGAGCTCCGGCGCGTGCGCATACCGTGTCGACGGCTCGGTCCGGATCGATGTCGTACTTCTGCCACGGGACGTGCTCACCTGCGGCATACAGTGTGCC